>JAUYGU010000019.1 GCA_030690405.1 Dehalococcoidia bacterium
CGAGGCGGGCGACGGCGCCTGACTCCTCGTCCAGGAAGCCGATGAAGGCGGCTCGGCCCGGGCACTGGCGCACGCAGGCGGGCGCGACCCCCTGCTCGATGCGGGGGAAGCAGCCGATGCAGTGCTGGCTGACGTTCCGCATCATGTTGAAGTAGATCTTCTTGTAGGGACAGGCGCGCGAGCAGTTCTGCACGCCCTGGCAGAGGCTCTCATCGCGGAGGACCAGCCCGTCTTCGGGGCGCTTGAACATCGCGTCGTTGGGGCAGACCTCCACGCAGGCCGGGCTGGAGCAGTGGTTGCAGAGGCGGGGCAGGTAGAAGAAGTAGGGGTTGGGCCACACGCCGCCGCCCTCGTCCTCGTCCCAGTTGGGCCCCCAGCGGACGGCGTCGGTGGCGCGGGGGAGGTCGTTCTTGCGTTGCAGGTGAACGCTGCGACCCTTGCCACCGCGCAGGACCTCCTCGTAGTTGTAGTCCCAGCCGCCGCCGAACTCATCTTCGGTGGGGAGATGGCCCAGCTGCGGCTCACCGTTCTTGTAGCCGCCGCCCATCGTCTCCCAGTCGCGCGGCGCGCCGCGGCCGGGCTGGGTGTTGACCGTCATCCACCACATCTGCTCCGTTCCCGAACCTTCGCCGTCTTCAGTCCAGAGGACCTTGCAGGCGACAGAGCAGGTCTGGCAGCCGATGCACTTGTTGAGATCGAACACCCACGCCAGCTGGCGCTGGGAGTCCGCCTTCTTGCTCTGTGTGGCCATGGTTCTCCCCCTTACTTTGCGCGCGCCTCAGCGGGCAGCTTCTCCACGTCGACGCCGACGCCCCTGTCCACCGGCACCGGCTGCCAGTGCCAGGGCCGGTACTTCAGGTGGCCGTAGCCGCCGGCCATGTGCAGCCACTTCACCATCCCCGGCTCCACGTCCGCCTGGCTGTACCACTCGCGGTGCTGGTACGGCTCGAAGCCGTTGTACAGGATCACCTGCCCCGGCCGCACCGATGGTGATAGCTTCGTCGAGATGTTCAGGTGTCCAGCGTCGTTGACGACCCGCACCTCTTCGCCGTTCTCGATCCCCTTGGCCTTGGCGTCCTCGGGGTTCAGGAAGATGAACGGCTCGCCGCGGTGGGTGTTGAGGATGATGTTGTTGGTCATGTTCATGGAGTGGATGCTCCAGCGGGGGTGTCCGCTGGTCATCCGGAACTGGCGGTCGCCGCCGTGGTTCGGGTTCTCCTTGTGCATCGGCAGCTCCTCGCCGCCCTCGATGAACCAGTCGTGATCGATGTAGAACTGGGCGCGGCGCGTGAGCGTCGGGTACGGCTGCTTCTCCTCCGTGTGCCAGCGGAACGGGTTGTGGGTCTTGTCCGGCTCGATGGTGGAGGCCTGGGCAAGGCCGTGGCCGATCATGCCCCAGCCTGTCCAGCGCACCATCCCCGTCTCCCGCAGGGTCTCCAGTGTGGTGCCTTCCGGGATGATGCCGTAGGCGGCCGTGTCGCGGATCGCCTCGTCGAACTCGACCTCGTCGTCCGCCAGGAAGCCGCCGAGGGTGATGCGGTCGTAGACGCCTTCGAGGTTCACGTTCTGGCCCATCCTATTGGTGAACTGGGACATACCCCGCTCTTTCGCCCGCTCTTCGAGCTTCTTGACGATCATGTGACCGATCTGCCGGTCGGACTTCGCCTCGCCGGGCGGGTCCACCGCCTTGTCGATGAGGACGAAGTTAAGGTGGTGGCAGGAAGGCATACTGTTGCCGATCTTCTCGTAGTGCTGGGCGGCGGGCAGGATGTAATCCGAGTACAGGCCGGTGGTGTTGATGCGGAAGTCGATCGAAACGATCATCTTCAGCTTCGGCCAGAGGTGCTTGAGGAGCATCTCCTGGCCGCCGCGGTGGCGGCGCAGCATGTTGCCGCCCGCCTCCACCACCACGCGGGGCTCGACGTCAGGCCACACCTTGGCCATGGCGTTGTCCCACCAGCCCTTGTCCATCGCCTCCTGGTAATACTCGTCGAACGAGCGCTTCATCCCCGGCTCCGACCACTCCTTCTTGTTCCAGCGCTCCTTGTAGCCGTACTGGTGATACCAGAGGAAGGCCGGTGGGATCATGCCGCCGAAGCCGCCCAGGCGGGCGCCGCCCATCTCCGCGGCCTTGTTGATGATCATCTCAAGGGTCATGGTGGGGTCATCGGCGCTCAGGAAGCGGCGCATGGCGATGACCTGCTTGTAGAAGTCGCGCGCGGCGTCCTGGCCGGGCTTCCCCTTTGCGTTGACGAACGCCAAGCCGTCGAGGCCGGAGATCGCCCAGGAGCGGGTGCCTGTGCCTTGCTTGCCCCAGTTGCCGGTCAGGGCCAGGAGCAGCGCCATGGAGCGCTCCATCAGGTCGCCGTGGTAGTACTTCCCGGAGTTCCAGCCGCTGAAGATCTTGGTGCGCTTCACGGCCGCCTTGCGGGCCACCATCCGGATCAGGTCGGCGTTGACCTCACAGACCTTCGCCACCGCGTCCGGGTCGTAGTCCTTGAGCCGCTCCCGCAGCCTGGCGAACACCGGCTCCGCCTCCACCTCGCTCCCGTCCACCAGGCGCACCTTGCACGTCCCCTCCAGCGCCGGGTCCGCGTCGCCCAGCGCCAGCGTTCCCCGCGACGCCGGCACGACCTGCTTCGACTTCGCGTCCAGCCAGAAGAACTGGTCCTCGCGGTCTCCGGCGTTCACCTCGTTGCCGCGCAGGAACTTGCCGGTGTCCTTGCGGACAAGGAGCGCCAGGTCCGTCTGTTCCTGGATGAACCGCTTCTTGTACAGCCCTTCGTCTATCACCACCTTGCACATCGCCAGCGCCAGCGCCGCGTCCGTGCCGATCCGCACCGGCAGGTGGTAGTCGGAGTGGATCGTCGAGGGGCTGTAGTCCGGCGCGATCGTGATCACCTCGCCGCCGTTGTAGCGAGACTCCGTCGTGTAGTGGAACCAGTGGATATTCGTGTAGACCGGGTTGCAGTGCCAGATAAGGGTGAGCTCCGCCAGGAACCAGTCGTCCATGGAGGAGACGGGGTTGAACTTGCCCCAGGTGATGTAGTAGCCGGGGCTCCAGTCCTGGAACTCGGCGTTGCCGTCGGTCAGGGGCGACCCCAGGGCGCCCAGGAAGGCGCGGGAGGGAGCGGCGCCGGGCTCCGGCGTCATCAGGGTGATGATCGACTCCGGCCCCTGGTCCTTGACCGCGTCCAGTATGGCGTCCACGATGTCCGTGAGCGCCTCGTCCCAGGAAACCGGTTCGAATTTGCCTTCGCCGCGCTCGCCCACCCGCTTCAGCGGCTGCGTCACGCGCTCCGGACCGTAGTGGATGTACCCCCAGCAAGCGCCCTTCTGGCAGCCCATCGGGTTCATGTCCGGGACGCCCTCCTGGATGACGGGGAAGGTACCGGCCTGCTCCTCGCGGACGATCTTGCCGTCGCGGACGTAGACGCGGAACGGGCAGCCGCCCGGGTAGCAGTCTACGGCATGGCTGCCCCACGTCACCTTGTCCCACTTCCACTTGTCGCGGTAGCGGTCGGCCCAGGTCTTCTGCTCGGACGCTGCCATACTCCAACCTCCGTTGCTGAACAACGCCGGAGGTGGCCCGATAGCATATTGGCTGAATTCGGGAGGCGACGCTATCAGGCAGCGCCGCAAACTGCTGTGGTGCTTTGCCCCACTGTCTGCCCTGCCCCGCCCGACAACGAGCCGGACGGATTGAAACCGGTGGGCTATTGTTCCTGACTCTCGGGGGAAGAACGGCTCTGCCAGCGCCGGAACAGGAGCTTCCGCAGCTCCTCCGCGATCAGGAACAGCGGCGGGAAGGCCGCCAGCAACGGCCAGAACCGCGGTTCGATCGGCTCCAGGGCGAACACGTCCCGCAGCGGCGGCAGGCCGATGAGCGCGGCGAGCAAGGCCAACTCAGCCGCGACCGCCCACAGCAGCGCCCGGTTCGTCAGGAAGCCCAGCCGCAGGATGGACTCGCGGTCGCTGCGGCAGGCGAAGGCGTTGGCCACCTGGCAGGCAACGATCCCGGCCAGGGTCATCGTCGTCGCCTGGCGGTACAGCGGGCCTTCATCGATGAAGGAGCGGAAGGCGTGCCCGCTGAAGTCGCGCTGCACGAAGAAGTAGCCGGCGAGGCTGAAGACGGCGGCCAGCATCCCCAGGAACCCCAGCGCCCTCAGCAGGAGCGCGCGGCCCACCATTCGCTGGCCCGAGGGTCGCGGCGGCCTCCGCATCACTCCCGGTTCAGCGGTGTCGACACCCAGCGCCAGGCCGGGGAAGATGTCGGTCCCCAGGTCAACCAGAAGCACCTGCAGCACCGTCAGCGGCAGCGGCACGCCGGCGAGGACGAACAGCACGAAAGGGGCCGCCTCGGCGGCGTTGCTGGTCAGGAAGTAGGTAAGGAACTTCCTGATGTTCTCGTAGACGCCCCGCCCCTCTTCGACGGCGCTGACGATGGTGGCGAAGTTATCGTCCATCAGCACCATGTCCGCCGCCTCGCGCGCGACGTCCGTCCCCGTCCGCCCCATCGCCACGCCGATATCCGCCGCCTTGAGCGCCGGGGCGTCGTTCACGCCGTCGCCCGTGACGGCCACGACCTGGCCCAGCCGGTGGTAGGCCTCCACCAGCCGCAGCTTGTGCTCCGGCGCCACCCGCGCGAACACCGTCGGCTGTTCCTCCGCCAGGAAGCGGTCCAGCGCCCGGTCGTCCAGGGCGTCGAGGCGGGCTCCGGTCACCACCTCCGCTCCCTCCTCGGCGATGCCGGCCTGCCGCGCCACGACCAGCGCCGTATGGCCGTGGTCGCCGGTGAGCATCACGACGCGGATGCCGGCGCTGTGACAGCGGGCGACGGCCGCCGGCACCTCCGGCCGCAGCGGGTTCTCGAGGCCGACGATCCCCAGGAATACCAGATCGCGCTCCGCCTCCTCGGCGTCCGCGAGCCGCCCGCGGTCGGCGATCTGCCGGTAGGCGAAGGCGAGCACCCGCAACCCGCGGTCTGTCATGGCGTTTGTCCGCTCCATGAGTTCGGCGCGGCGTTCATCGTCGAGGGCCTGGGGCTCGCCGTCTCTGAGCTCGGTCGCGCAGCGGGCCAGGGTCTCCGCCGGTCCGCCCTTGACGAACAGCGTGTGCCCACCGTCGCCGCGGTGCAGGGTCGACATGCGACGCCGCTCCGCGTGGAAGGGGAACTCGCGGACGCGGGGCCAGCGAAGGCGCTCGCCATCGGGGTCAAGTCCGCCCTTGATGGCCAGCACCAGGAGCGCCTCGTCCAGGGGGTCGCCGACGCCGCCGCGGTGGCGGTGGGCATGGGGGGGGATGCCGTTGTTGCAGAGGGCGCCGCAACGTAGGAGCCAGGTCAGGGCGGAGCCGTCGCCTTCCGCCTGAGCGCCTACCGCACGCACGCCGCCCCTCAGCCGGTAGCCGCGGCCGGTCACGGTGTAGTGCGCGTCGCCCGCCCACAGCTGGCGGGCCGTCATCTCGTTGATCGTTATCGTTCCCGTCTTGTCGGTGCAGATCACGTTGGTGGAGCCCAGCGCCTCGACGGAAGAGAGACGCTTGATGATGGCGTTGCGATGTCCCATGCGCTGCACGCCCAGGGCCAGGGTCACCGTGGGCAGCAGCCCCTCCGGGATGATCGCCACCAGGATGCCGACCCCGAACAGGAAGCTGTCCCTGGTCGAGAGCCGCTCCGTGGCGGACCCGGCGAGGAAGAAGACGACGCCGATCGTGATCGCCACAGCGGCGATAATCCGCGCCGTAACGGCAAGCTCTCGCTGGAGAGGGCTGGGCTCCAGGTAGACCCCCTCCGTGAGCGCGGCGACGTTGCCGAAGGCGGTGGCCGCCGCCGTCGCGAAGACGATGCCTTCACCCGTCCCCTCCAGCACCGTCGTGCCGGCGAGGACGCAGTTCGGAGCGTCCGTAAGGGCGGCGGCCTCCGCGCGTTCCGCGCGCCTCTCCAGGGGCTCGGACTCGCCGGTCAGGATGCTGTAGTCGAGGCGCAGGTCGACCGCGCCCACCAGGCGGGCGTCCGCCGCCACCCGGTCGCCGCGGTGGACGATCAGCAGGTCCCCCGGCACGACCTCGCCCGCCTTGATCCGCTGCTCGATCCCGTCGCGGCGCACTCGCACGACCTGCGGCAGCCTTCTGTGCAACGCCTCGACAAGACGCCCCGCCCGGTACTCCTGCCAGAAGCTGAACAGCGCGTTGATGCCGATGATGGCGAGGATGGCCCAGCCCAACTGCGGCAGTCCGGCCAGGAAGGCCAGCGCCGCGGCCGCCCAAAGTAGCAGGGCCAGGGTGTGGCTAACCTGGCTGAAGAGCAGTCGCAGGGGGTGGGGCGGGCGCGGCGCGGGCAGCTCGTTGGGGCCGTAGCGACGCAGCCGCCGGTGCGCCTCCTCGCCGCTCAGCCCTTCGGGCGACGACTCGTACCGGGCGAACAGCTCCGGCGCATCGACGGCGACGATCTCTTCAGCCGCCAGCGCCGCTGGCGTCTTGGCGAGGGCGTGAGATGGGCGCATGCTGCAGGGTCGCCTCCGTCC
The DNA here is from genome assembly GCA_030690405.1 of Dehalococcoidia bacterium. Next base: position 6,525 of record JAUYGU010000019.1, read on the forward strand.
GGTATCAGCTTAGCCCAGCGGCAGGCCGCCCGCGAGTCTTACGGCAGGCGAGGGCGTATCAGGACGCGGTCGCGACCACCGTCTCCAAGCGTCGGCGCCACCAGGCCAGCGCCGCCCGCCCCGTGAGGTGAAGAGTGAACCCCGCCAGCAGCGAGGGGACAGCCGCGCCCAGCCAGGTGACCTCATCGCTCAGGGGGAACGGCAGGCCAAGCGAGTCCGCGAACAGCCAGTCCATCGCGTCCCGCCACCAGCCGACGTCCGCGGGTGAAATCCAGTGGTAGAGGAGGAAGCCGGCCGCCCAGGCGGCGAGCGCAGAAGGCGCGCCGGCAGCTCTTCCCGTCTCGCGGACCAGCTGGTCCGCCAGGAGCACACCGAACAGGGGGACGAACAGGGAGGCGAGAAGGAGGAGCCAGCCCTCCGCCTGGAGGAGATCGAACGGCAGGGTCAGGACGATCACCAGAGCGCCGAGGACGATCGCGCCTTCGCGCCGACCCAGCGGCACCAGCGTCCGCAGCGCCAGCCCGGCGGAGTGCACGCCGGCGAACACTTCGTCGGTCTGGAGAAGGAGGAGGATGACCAGCGCGCCGAGCCCCAGCTTCATCCCGACGACGAACCCGGAGATGTCCGCCGTCTCGACGGCGGGCAGATAGACGACGCCCAGGCAACCGAGCCAGACAGAGGCGACGAAGAAGCCGGCGAAGCTCCCCAGGAAGGCGCCCGCCGCGTCCCTGCCGTGGCGCGCGTAGTCCGCCACCAGCGGCAGCCACAGCAGCGGGACGATCAGCATTACGTCCACCGCCTGCCAGAAGGAGGGCCAGCCGCCGACGGCAGGCCTCGTGAGATAAGCCGGCACCTCGAACTCCATGTAGGCGGAGATGGTGACGACCGCTGCCACCAACAGCGCCAGCCAGAGCCCGGCCCGCCGCAGGAGCTTGCGCACCGTGAACTCCGGCCCGGCGGCGGCCAGCGCCGCGCCCGCCAGACCGAAGACGATAACCCAGACCGGCCGCAACCCGGCCCCGAGGGCGCGCTCGCTCACGAGCTCGGCGGCGCCGGCGATGAGGGAGAGGGCGAAGGCGGCCCAGGCGACGTTCCTGACCAGGAGCAGCACAGCCACCAGAGGCGCCGCCCGGTCGCCGAATAGGCGGCTCAGAAGCTCCACCGTCGATAGGCCGCTGCGGGCGGCGACGGCGGCGACCGCCGCCAGAAGGAGCGCGCCGATCAGCGTGGCGACGACAACGGCCGTAAACGCCTGCCCGATGCTCAGCGCCGGCACCAGCAGCGAGCCGAACGGCATCACGTACAGCGAGACGCCGATGCTCCCCCAGAGGGCGGCGTGGTCCAGGGCGCCGAACGTGCGCTGGCCCTGCCCGCCTTCGCTCACGCCTTCTCCACCTCCACAGGGATCGCCCGGTCCACCTGCTGCTGCACCCAGTTCCAGCGCCTGTAGTTCAGGTGCCCGTAGCCGCCTGCCAGGTGCAGCCACTTGATCATGCCGGGGACGACGTTGTCGTACGGCTTCCAGTTCTTGTACTGGTACGGCTCCCAGGCGTGGTAGACGATCACCACGCCCGGCCGCGTCGCCGTCGACAGCTTGGTGCGGATGTGAAACGACTCGAAGTCGTTGTAGACGCGGACCTCGTCACCGTCCGCGACGCCGCGTGCCTTGGCGTCGATCGGGTTCATGATGACCAGCGGGTGACCGCGGTGCGTGCGCAGGAGCGTCTCGTTGGCGGCCCAGATGGAGTGGATGCTCCAGCGCTGGTGACCGCTGTTCATCGTCAGGGGGTAGTCGCCGCCCATGCGGGGGTTGGGCTTGTGGATGGGGAACTCCTCGCCCGCCTCCAGGAACCAGTCGTGGTCGATGTAGAACTGGATGCGGCGGGTGTGCGTGGGATACGGCAGCTTGCGCTGGACGTGCCAGCCCAGCGGCGAGATCGTCTCGTCCGGCTTGATGTCGGTGGCGAGGGCGAGGCCGATAGCGTCCGCGCCCAGGCCCGTGAAGCGGATGATGCCGCGCTTCCGCACCTCCTTGAGGTCGGTCTTCTCAGGCAGGGCGCCGACGCGCACGGTGTCCTTCACCATCTCGTCGGCCAGCTTCTCGCCGTCGCGCTCCTTGATCGCGCCGTGCATCGTGTAGACGTCGTAGACGTCGTCCAGGTTGAAGCGGCGGTCGCCGTCGTCCTTGTACTCGCCGATCTCGCGCTGCTTCGCCCGCTGCTCCATCTTCTTCG
>JAUYGU010000026.1 GCA_030690405.1 Dehalococcoidia bacterium
AGAGCGTCTCGCCCGGAACAGAGAGTGGGCGATTAGCTCTCGCGCAAGGCGAGTCGCCTCCGGCGACTGTTGGCTAGCGCGTCTCGCCCGGAACAGAGAGTGGGCGATTAGCTCAGTTGGTTAGAGCGTCTCTCTTACACAGAGAAGGTCGGAGGTTCGAGTCCTCCATCGCCCACCACTTGGTATCCACCACTCAGCGATTGGAGGCCGGCGATGACCGCGACTGAAGAGCTGATGACGGAGCACCGTGCCATCGAGCGCATGCTGGCCGTGCTGGAGGCCGCCGGCGGGCGGCTGGAGGCGGGCGAGCGCGTGCGGACGGGCCTGTTCCGGGACGCCGTGGACTTCGTGAGGAACTTCGCCGACCGCTGCCACCACGGCAAGGAGGAGGACAACCTCTTCCCCCGCCTGGAGGAGCTGGGGGTGCCGCGCGAAGGGGGACCGCTGGGCGTGATGCTGTTCGAGCACGACGAGGGGCGCGCGTTCATCGGGGCGATTGCGGACGCCGTGGACGCCTACGAGCGCGGCGATGAGGCCGCGGGCCGCACGATAGCCCGCAACGCTGGCGGTTACGTGGGCCTGCTGAGGGGGCACATCCAGAAGGAGGAGCGCGTCCTCTTTCCGATGGCGGACGAGGTGCTGAGCGCGGATGACCAGCGGTCGCTGGAGGAGAGCTTCGAGCGGATCGAGACGGAGGTCATGGGCGCGGGCGTGCACGAGCGCTACCACCAGATGCTGGACGAGCTGGAGCGCGAGATGGGCCTGGCTTAACCGGCCGCGCCCGCGGAAGGAGTTCGATATGGTCTCGGTCTACGGCGACATCCAGGCGAAAGACGAGTACACGCACCCGCTGGGCGCGGAGAAGCACTTCAACGAGAGCATGTACTTCAACTTCTTCGACCGGGGCCAGGGCCGTGGCGGCTTTTTGCGCGTCGGCAACCGCGCGAACGAGGGGTACGCGGAGGTCACGCTGTGCCTCTACCTGCCCGGCGGCGAGGTGATGTTCAACTACAAGCGGCCCGAGATAACCGGCAACGATGCGTTTGACGCCGGCGGCATGAAGTTCGAAGTGCTGGAGCCGCTGGCCCGGCACCGCACGACGTACGAGGGCTCGGCGGTGTTCCTCGCCGAGCCTGAGCAGATGACGGACCCCGGACAGGCGTTCAGCGAGAACCCCCACCGGCGGGTGAGCCTGGAGCTCGTTCACGAAGGCGTCGGCCCCGTCTTCGGGTCTGCCGGCCTCCAGCGCGAGGCGGTGGACCCGGAACGGGAGTTCGCGCGCGCCCACTACGAGCAGCACATGAGGGTGAGGGGGGCGCTTGCGATCGACGGCGAGAGCGTGGAGATCGACGGTCTGGGCCTGCGCGATCATTCCTGGGGGCCCCGCTACTGGCAGGCGCTCAAGTCATACCGCTGGCTGAACTGCACATTCGGGCCGGACTTCGGCTTCATGGTCTCCGAGATCTGTCCGCACGAGAGCGCGCCCATCCGGACCGGCGTGCTGGTGCGGGACGGCGTCCTGGAGCGGATCAACAGTGTGGAGATCGATACGGAATACGCGGCGGATTCCCACCACCACCGCCGCATATCGGCGCGGCTGGGCCTGGAGGGCGGCGGCCGCGTCCTTCTGGAGGGGGACGTCAAAGGGTACATCCCCCTGCGGAACCGGCGGGCGGGCATGGTCACGCACATCGGCGAGGGGATGACCGAATACCGCTGCGAAGGTCGCACCGGCCTGGGCATCTCCGAGTACCTGGAGCAGATCGATCCAGTAGGTTGACGCCGGAGCAGCTCAGCGAACGGCTTGCGGATTTCCTGAAGCGGTCGCACGGTGCCCGCTCCGTCCGCCTGGAGGGGTTGCGGCTGCTGACCGGCGGGGCCTCCCGCCAGACGTGGTCGTTCGACGCGGCGATCGAGAACGCGCGGGGCCAGGTGACGACGTTGCCCCTGGTGCTGCGGAGCGACCCGCGTCGCGGCCCGAACTTCATGCCGCGCGAGCTCGAGTACCGCCTGCTTGAGGCGGCGGGCGCGGCGGGCGTGCCCGTGCCCGGCGTGCACCTCATGGGCGACGACTCCCTGGGGGTGCCGTTCTTTCTGATGGAGCGCGTGGAGGGGGAAACGATCCCCCGCCGTCTCCTGCGCGACGAAGTCTACGCCGAGGCCCGCCGGGTGATGACCGGCCAGCTCGCCGCCATACTGGCGAAGGTCCACCGCGCGCCTGTAGTGGAGGGGCTGCCTGCGCCGGCGGAGGGGCGGTCGCCTGCCGAGGAGGAGGTCGCGCGGTTCGAGCAGACGTACCGGGCGATCGCGCCGGAGCCGCACCCGGCGTTCGAGCTGGCTTTCCGCTGGCTGCGGCAGAACCTGCCGCGGACGCCGGAGCGTACTCTCGTCCACGGCGACTACCGGATCGGTAACGTCATCTTTGGCCCGGAGGGCGCGCGGGCGGTGCTGGACTGGGAGCTGGCGCACGTGGGCGACCCGATGGAGGACCTGGGCTGGATATGCGTCCGCTCGTGGCGGTTCGGGAACGATGACCTGCCGGTGGGCGGTATCGGCTCCCGGGAGGAGTTCTGGCGCGCCTACGAGGAGGCCGACGGCTTCGCGGTCGACGCCGGGCGTGTGCGCTTCTGGGAGCTGTTCGGGAACCTGCGCTGGGGCGTCATCTGCATCAGCCAGGCGAGGACGTACCTGGAGGGGCTGAGCGCGAGCGTGGAGCTGGCCAGCATCGGGAGGCGGACGGCGGAGACGGAGTGGGAGCTGCTGAACCTGATGGAGGGGGGCTGATGCAGGACCGGCCGAGCTACGATGAGCTCCTGGGCGCCGTCGAGCGGTTCCTGGAGCAGGAGATCATGCCGAACGTGGAAGGGTCGCGGCGATTCCACGCCCGCGTCGCGGCCAACGTCCTTGGGATCGTGCGACGGGAGCTTGAGCGGGAGGAAGAGCAGCTCGCCGCCGAGTGGTCCGGCCTCTGCGAGCTGCTGGGCCCGGCGGAGCGCCCGGCGGCCCGGCCGGCGCTGAGGGAGGCGATCAAGATTCGTACGGGGGAGCTGTGCGAGCGCATCCAGCGCGGGGACGCGGACAGGGGCGGCTTCCGGGAGGCGGTGCTGGGGCACGTACGGCGCACCGTGCGCGAGAAGCTGCTGGTGACGAACCCGGGCTGGCTTGGCGCCACAGAAGGCGGAGGTGAGGCCTCCTCAGACGGCTAGACGACGATGGCGGCGAGCGCCCAGACCAGGAGCATGGGCAGCCAGCCGGCCAGGGCGACCAGGATGGCTGGCCGGACCTCCTCCAGATCGAGTGCGGGCCTCACCGCGAAGCCGATGGTGATGAGCGTCCAGGCGTGCACGGCGAGGCCGACGAGAAAGCCGATCGTAGGCAGGAAGGTGAAGGCAAGGAACAGCCGCGGCGTGCTGGCGAATCCGAGCCCACGCAGGGTGGCGCGCCAGGTCGTCTCGGTGCGGGGCACGCCGAACTTCCTCGTGGCGACCCAGTAGGCGGAGAGGGCGCCGAGGCCCCAGCCGAGGAGGGCGGCGAGAAAGCCCAGCACGAGCCCCGTGAGGCCGCCGCGCAAGAAGCCAACGCCGGCCGCCGCTGACGAGACGACCACCACCAGCGCCGCCTGGGTCCAGACCGATGACGCCAGAGCCGCTTCCTCGTACGTTTCCGGCTCCAGGAGCGCGGCACCCAGCATCCGGTCCAAGATTGTCCGTCTGCTTGCGGATGCGATCACTCAGGGGTCCCTCCGTGGTGGGAATCTATCGACATAATCTGTTTGTCAACAGTACAGACGCCGCAGGGGGCCGCAATGCTACACACGATCGCTCAAGGGGGTGCTCTTTCCGGCGGGTCCGGGTCGTCCGGTGGGCGCTGCGATGCGGTCTCGCGTGTCGCCTGCCACAGGTTGGGGAGGAACGGGAGGTCTCGCACGAACATGCCCAGCGCCAGGAGCAGGTAGAAGGTGCCGTATCCCAGCCGTATCTTCGTGTCGAAGAAGAAGAGCTGGGTGGTGAAGAGGACGGCCAGGAGGATCGCTTCCCAGAACGCCATGCTCAGGCTGACGAAGATGGCGATCGCGAACAGGGACTGGGCGGCGGTGAGGTAGACCTCTTCCGCCTGGCGGGAGTCGAAGTGGAGGGGCGAAAGCGTGCCGCCCGAGATCGAGTAGGCGAGGGGGAGGCTGCCGATGAGGAGCGTCCACTGGTTGACCTTGGAAGCGATGAGGATGGTCATGGCGGCACCGTGGCGGCCGCGCGCGGCCATCATGCCCGCCAGGATGAACTCCGGTGATTCAGATGCCAGCGGCGCCAGCCACTGGACGAGGATGAACTCGTTGATGTCGAACTGCTTGCCGGTATCGACCAGCCCCTCGGCGAACGGCGCGGCGGAGGCGAAGATGACGATAGCGGCGTAGACGAACATCGCGATTACGGCCAGGCGTCGCGTCAGCGCCGGCAGCGCGCCGATGGCCGCCGCCGGCCCGACGAACTCCTCGACGTGACGCGACGGCATCCGCGACGAGAGATAGAGGTAGGCGCCGAAGATGGAGAACATCACGCCCGTATCGATCAGCGACAGGTGGCCGCGGATGGGGATCGAGAAGCTGTAAAGGGTGGCCGCGGCCAGGAAGACGATGCCGAGCGCGTTGGAGCGCTCCACGGGCATGGAGCGGAAGCGGGTGCGGGAGAAGAAGATGAGGAAGATGACCGGCCAGGCCATGCCGACCAGAAGCCGGTTGGCGCCTGTCATGTTGGCGATGGCGAGGTGGGCGCTGTCCGGGTTGGTGGGCGCGGTCCAGGCGAAGTAGAGGTCGACGGCATACTCCGGCAGGACGGCGATCAGGGCGAGGACGACAAGGGCCAGGGTGGCGGAGACCTCCGTCTCGGCGACCTCGGAGGCCCAGGTGAGGAGGGTGGCGGCCGAGGCGATGGCGAGGCCGAAGAGGACGGCCTGGCCGACGCTGCCCAGGTCGACCTGCGCGAGGTCCGTGACCCAGAGCAGGCGGATGACAGGTGCAGGCAGGGCGCCAAGAATCGCCAGGGCGATGATCGTCCAGTGGCGGACGGGGGTCGGGCTCATCTGCGGGGAGGATGAGCTGTGCGTCGTGGCGCGGGCGTCTGGCGGGGCGGCATGGCTCGCGGCCCAGTATAGCATCGCCTATTGCGGGTATACAGCACGCTTCGTTGACACCTCCTTTTGCACCGCGATACACTCAGTCCCACGAGGAAGCCATGGCCCAGAACAACCATCACAGCGGCTCCAAGAAGCAGTGGCTGGACGATACCTACGCCCGCTCCGTGGAGCGCGTCCCGGAGCGGGACTACCCGTTCGAGGCGTCTGACGGGCACGCCGTAGACCCGGTGTACGCGCCCGCTGACCAGGAGGGCTGGGACTTCCTGGAGAAGCTGGGCTTTCCCGGGGAGTACCCGTACACGCGCGGGGTCCAGCCGACGATGTACCGCGGCCGCCTGTGGACGATGCGGCAGTACGCCGGCTTCGGCGATGCGGAGGAGTCCAACCGGCGCTACCGCTACCTGCTGGAGCATGGCCAGACCGGCCTCTCCGTGGCGTTCGACCTGCCGACGCAGATCGGGTACGACTCCGACCACCCGATGGCGCTGGCGGAGGTGGGGAAGGTCGGCGTGGCGATCTCATCCCTGGCGGACATGGAGCTCCTGTTCAAGGAGATCCCGCTGGAGAAGGTCACCACCTCGATGACGATAAACGCTACGGCCGCCATCCTCCTCGCCTTCTACGTGGCGGTGGCGAAGAAGCAGGGCGCCGACCTGTCGGTGATCGGCGGCACCACCCAGCACGACATCCTGAAGGAGTACATCGCCCGCGGCACCTACATCTTCCCGCCGGAAGGCTCCATGCGGCTGATCACGGACGTGATCGCCTGGTGCAAGGACAACCTGCCCCAGTGGAACACGATCAGCATAAGCGGCTATCACATGCGGGAGGCCGGCTGCACGGCGACGCAGGAGCTGGCGTTCACGTTCGCCAACGCCATATCGTACGTGCAGGCCGCTCTGGACGCGGGGCTCCAGTTCGACGAATTCGCGCCCAGGCTATCGTTCTTCTTCGCTTCCTACTCGGACCTGCTGGAGGAGGTCGCCAAATTCCGGGCCGCCCGCCGGATGTGGGCGCGCATCGCCAGGGAGCGGTTCGGGGCGAAGGACCCTCGCTCGATGATGCTTCGCTTCCACACGCAGACCGGCGGCGCCACGCTGACCGCCCAGCAGGTGGAGAACAACATCGTGCGCACGGCGATTCAAGCGCTGGCCGCTGTCCTGGGCGGCACGCAGTCGCTGCACACGAACTCGATGGACGAGGCGCTGACGCTGCCCACCGAGAAGGCGGTCCAGATCGCCCTGCGGACGCAGCAGATCATCGCCCACGAGAGCGGCGTAGCGGACGTGATCGACCCGCTGGCGGGGTCGCACTACGTGGAGAGCCTGACCGACCGCGTCGAGGAGGAGGCGTTCAAGTACATCGAGCAGATCGACGCGCTGGGTGGGGCGCTGAGGGCGATCGAGCTGGGTTTCCAGCAGCGCGAGATACAGGAGAACTCCTATCGTATCCAGATGCAGGTCGACCGGCGGCAGCGGACCGTCGTCGGCGTCAACGAGTTCACCACCGACGAGGAGGCGCGGCCGGAGATCCTGCGGGTGCGCGAGGAGGTCTTCCGGCGCCAGATGGAGCGGCTGCAACGCGTCCGCTCCGAGCGGGACAGCGGCCGGGCGGAGCAGATGCTGAAGCGTCTGGACGAGGCGGCCCGGTCCGACGCCAACCTGGTGCCGGTGTTCATCGAGTGCGTGGAGAGCTACGTCACCATCGGCGAGATCTGCGACGTGCTGCGCGGCGTGTTCGGCGAGCAGCGCGAGTCGGTCGTGATCTGAGACCTAACTTCTACCGAGGAGGTTCAAGTTGGCTACAAGACAAGAGACAGCTAAAGGCCGCATTAGAGAGGCCCTTCGAAACCTGTGGGACAGGCTGGATAGGGCAAGGCAACAAAACATAGCCGAGGCAGACACCAGCACCGTAGTCTTGGGTATGCTGGGAGACATTCTCGGCTATGACAAGGTATTCGAAGCCACTGGTGAATACAAGGTCAGGGGTCAGTACGCTGACTACGCAGTCAAGCTGGACGGCAAAGTCAAGTTCTTCGTAGAAGTGAAAGCCATCGGCATAGCCCTGAACCCAAACCATCTCCGTCAGGTGACAACGTATGCCGTGAACGAAGGGGTGGACTGGGTAGTGCTGACCAATGGGTGCGTCTGGCAGCTTTACCACATTGATTTCGACAAACCAATCAACGTCGAGAACGTGTTCGAGGTCGACCTGACCGCCAAGGACTGGGCCAAGTGTGCCGACATGCTATACCTGCTTAGCAGGCAGGCTATGCTGAAGGATGAGATCGGCAAGTACTGGGCTGACAAGGTAGCACTGAGCGCTCCGAACTTGGTAAGAGCATTGCTAAGCGAGGATGTCCTGACCCAGATAAGGCGTGAGTTCAAACAGCTCACGGGATACCGTTTGGACCCAAACGATATCGGCAAACTCCTTCTCGCACAAGTGATCAGACCGGAGCTCGCTCAGACTGCGGCTCTAGGAAGAGTGGCATCCAGAGCCAAGAGAGCCGTGCGCAAGACGTCTGCCGACAGTGGTTAGCTAGCGCCGCCCAGATCCGTGCCTGGCGTCAACACCAAGGAACATGAGAATGACCTCCGAGGCGAAGGCCAAAGCCCTGGCAGACGTGGCCGCCGCTCACGTGGCCTTCAAGGAAGTCGTCCGCTGCATCCCGGAGGAGAAGCTGGTCGTACCGATGCACGGGGAGTGGTCCGCCAAGGACCTGATAGCTCACATCTCGTCGTGGAACGAGCACACGTCTCTGGACGCGCGGCGGATCGCCCGCGGCCACGTGCCCTGCATCGCCGCGTTCCGGGAGGCGGACGTGGACGAGTGGAACGCGTTCCTGGTGCGCCCGCGAAAGCTGTTCCCCGCGGCCCAGGTGATGTTCGAGCTGGAGGGCTGCTACGACATGCTCGTGGAGGCTCTGGGAGCCGTGCCCCAGGCGATGTTCGAGCCGGGGAACATGCTGCCGAACGTGCTGGCTATCGTCGTTGGGCACTACGGGGAGCACGCCCGGCACATCAGGGAGTGGCGCGAAGGAGAGGGGATATGATCGAGAAAATCCATCACGTCGGCATCGCCGTCCACAGCCTGGACGATGCGCTCAGGTTCTACAGCGAGACGCTGGGGCTGCCGGTGCACGCCTCGGCGACGGTCGAGGAGCAGGGGGTGAGGGCCGCGCTCCTGACGATCGGCCAGAGCGAGATCGAGCTGCTGGAGCCGCTGTCGCCGGAGTCGCCGGTGGGGAAGTTCCTGGAGCGCAAGGGGGAAGGGCTGCACCACATCTGCTTCCAGACGCCGGACGTCGGCGCGGAGCTGGAGGGGCTGAAGGCGAAGGGCGTCGAGCTTGTGGACCAGCACCCGCGCAAGGGGCTGGCGGGGATGATCTGCTTCCTGCACCCGAAGGCGAGCCGCGGCGTGCTGGTTGAGCTGGCGACGCCGCTGGAGTGAGGGGGAACCGATGCCAACGTTCAAGCGAATCGACCACGTAGTGATCGCGACCGAGGACCTGGCGGACGCCGCCGCCAAGTGGGAGCGCAACCTGGGGCTGAAGGCGACGGAGCGCGTCAGCCGGCCCCTGGGCTCCGGGTTCGAGGTGGCGCGACTGCCGGTGGGGGACGCCTTCATCGAGCTGGTGCAGCCGGTGGAGGAGACCGGGCGCTTCGCCGAGCAGTTCAAGGAGCGCGGCGAGGGCTTCTTTTCGATCAGCATTGAGGTGGACGACCTGGACGCCGCGGTGGGCTACCTGCGCGGGAAGGGCGCGAAGGTGTCGGCGCCGGAGCCGGGCATCTGGCCGGGCAGCCGGGTGGCCCGCATCAGCCAGTCGTCCGCGCACGGGGTGTCGATACAGCTCATCGAGCGCGGGTAGGCGCAGTAGCTGCAGACCTTCAGGTCTGCCTGGGGTCGGGCAGGGCTAAAAGCCCTGCAGCTACTCCTATAGAGAGTCTCGCCTCTCCGTGATGCCGTGCTATATAATCCCCGTACGGGGAGGTTTGTCTGCGAATGAGCCAAGAACACAAGATCAAGGTGATAATCGCCAAGCCCGGCCTTGACGGCCACGACCGCGGGGCGAAGGTTGTCGCCCGCGCGCTGCGTGACGCCGGCATGGAGGTCGTGTATACCGGCATCCGCCAGACGCCGGAGATGATAGCGGAGACGGCGCTTCAAGAGGACGCGGACGCCGTCGGGCTCTCCATCCTCTCGGGGGCGCACCTGGAGCTGTTCCCGCGGGTGGTGGAGGAGCTGCGGAAGCGCGGCATGGATGACGTGGTCCTGTTCGGCGGCGGGATCATACCGCACGAGGACTTACCGAAGCTGGAGAAGCTGGGGTTCAAGGGGATATTCGGCCCCGGCGCCTCTACGCTGGACATCGTGGAGTGGGTACGAAAGAACGCTCCCGCCCGGGGCGCCGCCAGCAGGTCGTGATAGATGCTCTGGTCGCCCAACTGCTTGAGGGCGACAAGCTGGCGCTTTCGCGCGTCCTCAGCCTTGTAGAGAACGGCAAGCCCGAGGGCAGGGCGGCGATGAAGGCCCTGTTCGGTCACACGGGCCACGCCCACATCGTCGGGATCACGGGGCCGGCGGGATCCGGCAAGAGCACGCTGGTGGGAGCGCTGGCCCGCGAGTACCGGACGAGCGGCCGCACTCTGGGGATCGTGGCGGTGGACCCGACGAGCCCGTTCAGCCACGGCGCCGTGCTGGGCGATCGCATCCGCATGCAGGAGCTCACCTCCGATCCCGGCGTGTTCATCCGCTCGATGGCGACGCGCGGGGCGCTGGGAGGCCTGGCGCCGACCACGAACGACGTGGTCACTGTGATGGACGCCGCGCACAAGGACGTGATCATCGTGGAGACGGTGGGCGCTGGCCAGGACGAGGTGGAGGTCGCGGACACGGCCCACACGACGATCGTCATAAGCGTCCCCGGCGCCGGCGACGAGGTGCAGGCGATCAAGGCGGGCATCCTGGAGATAGCGGACATCCTTGTCGTCAACAAGTCGGACCAGCCGCGGGCGGACATCACGGCGCAGCAGCTTCACGCCTACCTGAACCTGGGTCGCGAGGAAGGCTGGGAGGTCCCGATCATCAAGACGGTGGCGATCCGGGGACAGGGGATCACGGAGCTGGCGGACGCCATTGACCGCCACCGCGCGTTCCTGGAGTCGTCCGGGCGGATGGAGGGGGCGCGGCGTCAGCGGGCGCGGCGGCAGCTGCTGGCGCTGGCGCAGGAGGAGCTGCTGTCGCGGGTGCTGGCCACGGCTGAGGGGAACGGGCGGCTGGAGGCGCTGGTGGAGGCGATAGCGCGGCGAGAGGTGGACCCGCACACGGCGGCGGAGCGGCTGATAGAGGCGGCGGGGTAGCCGGCGCGCCACTTGCGGGCAGCTGAAGCTACCCGCCTACGGAGATACTGATCGATAAGGCGGGATCACCTGCGCCGCGGAGCTCCTTGCGCTGCACCCAGCGCATGCCCGCCGGCGTGACGGCGAGCACGTCGATGGCGCCGCCGACGCCGGGGAAGCGCGGCTCGAACCTCATCGTGTCGATCGTGGTGCGGATGAGGTGGACGGCGTAGTCGACGGCGTCCTGGAGGGGCATGGCGGCGAACAGCGGCAGCTGTGTCTTTTCGATCAGCCGGTTGACGACCTGGATGTCGCCGCTGCGCAGGATGCCGTACTGGACCTTACCCTCAGGGTTGACGTTCACGCGGTTGACGCCCTCCTGCTTTGTGGTGTGGCCGACGAAGACGAAGGGGGTGCTGGCGCGGCCTTCCAGCTTGTAGCCGGCGACGTGGAAGCCGATGGGCACGTTGGGGTGATTGGTCTTGAAGTAGGAGAGGAACTTCTCGCCGCAGGAGACGGCGTCGTCCTCCGGCGTTATCGCCTCCTCCTCGAAGCGGTGGACGTGGCTGTCGACAGGCTCGTTGTTGATGACGCCGGCGTCGTAGACGCTGATCCCCACGCCGATGCTGGTCAAGGCCACGACCTTGTAGGCGTTGTCTGAGAGGACGATCTGCTGCTGGACGCGCAGCTTCTGACCGTCCTCGTCCTTCTCCTCGGTGCGGAGGACGGTCATTCGTGAGTCGGCGGCCATCACGATGCCGCTGGGGACGTAGACGGTGACGACCAGGGACATGAGCGGGCTCTCCTCTCTGCTCGACCCTCATTATGCACGATGGCGGTCCCGCAGGGGCAGCCCGGCGGATGCGCCCGCCTGCGCTATAATGTGGAGGACCCGGCCCGGTAGCCGGGACGTGTCAACCTGAATGTACATACATCATCCGAGTGGCGGGGCCCTGCTCTTCTCCCAGGGAGAGACGATCGAGATAAGTGGCATCAGCCAAGAGCTCGCCATCGTCATCCTCGTCCTCAGCGTCCTCTCCTACGCCCTCGTCAACAGCATCGAGATCGCCATCGTTGCCCTGAGCCGCATTCGCGTGCGGCACCTGGTGGAGCAGGGGAGCGCGGCGGCGCGGGCCATCCAGCGGCTGCAGGCCAGCCAGGAGAGGTTCTTCGCCTTCATCGTCCTGCTGCAGAACCTTTCCGTGGTGACGGCCTCGGCCATGGGCGGGATCATCGCGGTAGATGCGGTGGGTGGCCTGGGCGGCTTCATCCTGGGCACGGTCGTGATGGCCCTGGGCGTAGCGCTCCTGGGCGAGGTCACGCCGAAGGTGCTCGCCGCCCACGCCGGCGACCGCTACCCGCTGCTGGTGGCGCGGCCGGTGGAGGCGGTGATGTGGCTCATGCGCCCGATCGTGGTGGTGATGGCGGCGGCGCCCAGCCTCCTTTCGCGGCTGCTGTTCGGGTCCCGCACGGGCGTCACGCACACGGTGACCGAGGCCGAGCTGCGGATGCTGATCGATATCGGCGCGGCGGAGGGCGTCGTGGAGCAGGTGGAGGCGGAGTTGCTGGAGGGCGTGTTCCACTTCGGCGACCGGCGCGTGAACGAGGTGATGATCCCGCGCACGGAGGTCGTCTGGCTGGAGAAGGGGATGAAGATCGGCGACCTTTACCGCATATTCTCCGAGCGGCCACACTCGCGGTTCCCCGTGTTCGAGGATACGCCGGACAACGTCGTCGGCATCGTGGGGATCAAGGACGTGCTGCGCGGTCTGGCCGAGCGGGAGCTGAGCGAGGACTCGCCGGTGGAGCTGGCGATGCGGCCGGCGATGTTCGTGCCAGAGACGAAGTTCGTCGGCGCGCTGTTCTTCGAGATGCAGCGGTCCGGCCAGCAGATGGCGATAGTGGCCGACGAGTACGGTGGCACGGCCGGGCTGGTGACGCTGGAGATGCTGCTTGAGGAGCTGGTGGGCTACGTGAGCGATGAGCTGCGGCGGCATGAGGAGGAAGTGATCAGCCTGGACGAGCGGACCTTCGACATCGACGGCGGGATGAGCATCGGGGACGCCAACGAGGAGCTGGAGCTGGGGCTGCCGGAGGGTGAGTACGAGACGGTGGCGGGCTTCGTTCTCAGCCACCTGGGCCGCATTCCGGAGCAGGGCGAGCAGTTCGTCTACGACGGCCTGCGCATCGCCGTCACGGAGGTGAAGGCGCGCAAGGTGGAGCGGCTGACGGTGACACGGCTGAAGTGATGAAGGTCCAGAGGGTTCGGATCACGTACGCCCGCGGCGACCAGGCGCGGGAGATGTCCCACCTGGAGACGATGCGCGCCCTGGAGCAGGGGATGCGATCGGCGGGGCTGCCGCTCGCCTACGCCGAGGGACGGCGGCCAACGCCGCAGATATCGATCGCCCTGCCGCTGGCGGTGGGGGCGACCTCCGGCTGCGAGCTGGCCGACGTCTACCTGAGCGAGCGTGTCACGCCGGCTGAGCTTCTTTCGGCGCTGGGGCCGGCGCTGCCGGCGGGGCTGGAGGCGCTCGCGGCGGTGGAGGTGGGCCTGACGGCGCCGGCGCTGCAGACGCAGGTGCGCTGGGCGGAGTACGAGGTGGACGTGCCGGGCGGGCAGCGTTCGGCCGCGGAGGTGCGCGGCGCCATAAGCGAGCTCCTGGGGGCGCGGTCGCTGCCCTGGGAGCACCAGCGAGCAACTAAGCTCCAGCGCTACGACCTGCGGCCCCTCGTCGTGGACCTGCGGCTGGAGGCGGAGGGCGAGGGGGTGCACCGCCTGGCGATGCGGCTGCGGGTCTCCCAGGAGCGCAGCGGACGCGCCGACCAGGTGGTCGCGGCGTTGGGGCTGGGGCCGCCCCTGCGGGTGCACCGCCGGCGGATGTACGTGGAGGAAACGCCCCCGGCCGTCCAGGCCTACCGGCGCCGGAGCGAGCGGGAAGACTGACGGCGCGGGGCCTGCTGTTCGGGTGCGTCTGTTCCTGGTCCGCCACGGCGAAACGGAGTCCAACCGGCTCGGACTGGCGCTGGGCCGGAACGATATCCCCTTGAACGAGCGCGGCGTTCTGCAGGCGGAGCGGCTGGCCGCCGCCCTCAGCCGGGAGCCGCTGGCCGCGGTCTACGCCAGCCCGCTGCGGCGGACGCTGGAGACCGCCCGCGCCGTCGCCGGGCCGCACGGCCTTGAGGTGACGGTCGAGGAACGGTTGATCGAGATGGACATCGGCGATCTTGATGGCCTCACCTTCGCGGAGGTGCGCGTGCGTTACCCCGGCCTGCTGGAGGAGTGGGTGAGCGGGCCCGGACCCAACATGCCGATGCCCGGCGGCGAGCGGCTGGTGGATGTGCAGGAGAGGGCGTGGTCCACGGTGACGGAGATGGCGGCCCGGCACGCGGAGGAGGCCGTGGCGGCAGTCACGCACAACTTCGTGATCCTCTCCCTGCTGACGAAGGTGCTAGGGATAGAGCTATCGCAGTTCCGGCGGCTGCGGCACGCCGTGGCTGCGGTGTCGGTCGTCGATTTTACGCCGAAGCGGACGCTCGTCGTGCGGATGAACGATACCTGTCACCTGGAAGGCGGCTAACCCCGGCGGGCGGCCGCACGTTCTATCTATTGCCCGAATGGAGCGATGGTGGTAGGATTGGCGTCAAATATGGAGTCAAGTGTCTAAGCGTCTTCCCAAAATCTCCAGCGCGCGCATCGTGCTGGCGTTGACGGCTGTCATCGCCAGCTACTTCCTCGTTACCGGGGCCACCACCGCTCTCCAATCCCGCCAGCTCAGCGAGCGGGAAGACCGGCTCCAGGCAGAGATATCAGATGTCCAGCAACGCTACCAGCGCCTCGAGGCGCTGCGCCAGTACCTGGACTCCAACGAGTACACCGAGGCCGTCGCGCGGGAGGAGCTGGGGCTGGTGCGGCCGGGGGAGACGAGCATCGTCGTGATCCCTACGGTCGCCTCGCCCACACCTGGCCCGGGTGAGGCGGACGACGGCGACCTGTGGTGGGAGGCGCTGATCCGGTAGGGAGAGCGGCAGGCGCGATACAATGACGGGCGGCGGTGCGTACCGCCGCCCCGATGCGTTATGCGACAGCGAAGGCGCCCGTCCCAGCAGCGGCTCCCCGGCGAAGCGACGCCCTTTATGAAGGGGCTGCAGTCGCGGGTGCTTCGCTTCGTCCGGCGCTACGGAGTCCTCAACCCGGGCGAACGGGCGCTGCTTGCCGTGTCCGGTGGGCAGGACTCCAGCGCGCTGCTGCTGATCGTTAGCAGGCTGGCGTCCGAAATCGGCCTGGAGGTGACGGTCGCCCACTTCGACCACCGGCTTCGGTCGCGCGGCGAGGGGCGCGACGACGAGAAGGCTGTGCGGACGATGGCGCAGGGCCTAGGGCTGCCGCTCGTGACCGGATCGGGCGACGCGCGCAGGCGGGCGGCGAGACGGCACGAGTCGATAGAGGAGGCGGCGCGCAGCCTCCGCTTCGCTTTCCTCGCGCGCGAAGCGAAGCGGCTGAACGCCGGCGTCGTCGTGCTGGGCCACACGCGGGACGACCGGGCGGAGACGGTGCTGCTGCACCTGCTGCGCGGCAGCGGGCTGGACGGGCTGATCGGCCTGCGGCCTCGCTCCGCCTGGCCGTTCGGGCGGGGGCCGGCGCTGGCGAGGCCGCTGCTGGCGGTGACCCGCGCCGAGACGGGACGGTACTGCCGGGAGGCTGGCCTGTCGCCGCGCGAGGATCCGACGAACCTGCTGCAGGAGGCGACGCGAAACCGGCTGCGGCACGAGCTGCTGCCGTCGCTCCGAGAGTTCAACCCGAGGCTGGACGATGCGCTGTGCCGTCTGGGCGACGCGGCAGCTGCGGCCGTGGCCCACCTGGACGCGGCTGCGGATGGCGCCTGGCAGACCCTGTCGTCCGTGGAGAGGCGGGCGGTGGCGTTCCCCAGAGACGCTTTCGAAGAGCTATCACCCGCGGTGCGGGCACGGCTGCTGCGGCGGGCGGTGCGCCATCTGGCCGGAGCGTCCGCGGACGTTGAGGCCGTACACGTCGAGGCGCTGGAAGGGGCGCTGGGGAAGCGTCGCGGCGCCGTCGCGCTACCCAACGCGCTGACCGCGCGGGTGGGGCAGCGCGACGTACGGGTGTCTGCCGGCGAGCCGATGGGGTCGCGGCGGCTCGAGGAGACTCGCCTGGCGGTGCCGGGGCGCACGGAGCTGCCGGGGTGGTCGGTCATGGCGGAGATCGTCGCGCCGCCGCCGGGGCAACCGCGAGGGCGGAGCCGGTTGGAGGCGCTGCTGGACGCGGACGCAGCCGGAGAGCCGTTGGTGGTGCGCTCCCGCCGCGCGGGCGACCGGCTGCGTCCGCTGGGGTTGGGCGGGGAGAAGAAGCTGCAGGACGTGCTGGTGGACGCGAAGGTGCCGGAGGAGGAGCGGGACGGCGTGCCCCTGGTGTGCGCGCCGTGGGGGATCGCCTGGGTGGTGGGGCAGCGGCTGGACGAGCGGGCGGCGCTGCGGGAAGGGTCGCGCGGGGCCGTGCGGCTGCGCTTCCGGCGGCGGGGCGCAGGGCGTTGACGGGCTAGCACGGGTGTGGTATAAAAGGATTGAACAGCAGTTCTTTAATAGCGCCAACTGAAGGTCCCGCGTTCGTCGGAAGGATTGACAGGCGCGGGTTCTGTACGTATGCTGTGCGATTGGCGCCGGTACCTTAACAACTGCATAGTGGATGGAAGTGCGAGGCAACCAGTCTTTAACTAAAGGCTGGGTTCAAACGCGAATCAATTTGATGAGGGTTTGATCCTGGCTCAGGACGAACGCTGGCGGCGCGCCTTACGCATGCAAGTCGAACGCCCCGGTTCGCCGGGGAGTGGCAGACGGCTGAGTAACGCGTAGGTAACCTG
>JAUYGU010000029.1 GCA_030690405.1 Dehalococcoidia bacterium
AAGGTGATAGGTCCCCCACACGGCGTCCGCGATGAGGGCAGCGATCCCGCCGGCCAGGTCCGCGGTCCAGGTGGGTGACGCGATCTCGTCCGCGACCCCTTTGAGCCGGCCGGCCTTCGCGGCCATCTGCAGGACCTTCTCGGGGAAGCTCACCCTCCCGGCCCCGTACAGCCAGGCGGTCCGGACTATGTAGTGCCGTTCCAGGGCGGACCGCACGAGACGCTCGCCCTCCAGCTTTGAGCGGCCGTAGGCGTTAACCGGATTCGGCGCATCGTCCTCCCGGTAGGGCTCCCTCCCCGTCCCGTCGAACACCTCATTGCTGCTGATGTAGACCATGGCGGCGCCGGCCCGATGGCAGCCCTCCGCAACGACGCCGCTCCCTTCTCCGTTGATCAGGAGGGCCCGCTCCGGGTCCGCCTCGCAGCCCGCCGTGTCGGTCCACGCCGCGGCGTGAATCACCAACTCCGGCCGCAGCTTATCCAGAGCGCGGGCGACAGCCTCAGCGTCGGTGATGTCCAGTTCCTCATGGCCCAGAGCGGAGACCTGATGCTGTGACAGGGCATCCTCAAGGCTACGCCCCAGCTGGCCGCGGCCGCCCGTGATGAGGATGCGCATCGGCGGCTATTTGAACTGGATGTCCCAATCGAAGGGGATCTGATCAGTGTTCCAGGGGAGGCGATACTCGTCCGGCTCCTGCGGATTGTAGACCTCCGAAGGGAAGTTGATCAGGAGTGAGGGCTCTGTGCCGACGGTCTTGTAGCCGTGAACGACACCCACAGGGATCTTCAGCATGATGTTGTTATTATCCCCCAGGTAAAACTCGCCGGCCTCACCTCGTGTAGGGGAACCTTCGCGCATATCGTAGAGCCCGACCCTGATCATCCCCTTCACCACGACAAAGAAATCATCCTGCTTCTTGTGGTGGTGCCAGGCCCGGATAACGCCGGGATAGGTCATGGAAACGTAGCACTGGCCGAACTTGGTGAAGATCGCGTCGTCGCTGCGGAGTAGCTCCATCAGGAAGCCGCGTTCATCGGCGCGGGGGGTGAGCTGCTTGACTTCCACTCCCTGGATCATCGGGACGACGCTCCTTCCGGATCGTAGGGCCGGCCGCTGGCGAGGCGTTCGCCATATTGACGCTGGTAGTAGTCCTGAAAGGGGCCCGCGTATATGGGCTCCCACCACCAGCGGTTCTCCTGGTACCAGCGGACGGTTCTCTCAAGGGCCGACAAGAAATCGTGCTCGGGGGCCCAGCTGAGGGACCGCAGCTTGGAGGTGTCGACGGCGTAGCGGCGGTCGTGGCCCTTCCGGTCCTCCACGAACCGGATAAGGCGCAGCGGCTTCTCCAGCAGTTGGAGGAGCGCCTCCGCCACTCGGATGTTCTCCTGGTGGTTATCGGCGCCGATATTATAGACTTCGCCGGGCTCACCCTCCCGGGCGACGATGTCCAACGCGTTGCAGTGGTCCCCCACGTACAGCCAGTCGCGGACCTGGCGGCCGTCCCCGTAGAGGGGCAGCGGCAGGTCCATGAGGGCGCTGGTGACGAACAGCGGAATCAGCTTCTCGACATGCTGGCGGGGCCCGATGTTGTTGGCGGCTCGCGTGATGACGACGGGTAGTCCGTAGGTCTCAAAGAAGGCGACGCACTGGGCGTCGCCGCCCGCCTTGCTTGCCGCGTAGGGGCTGCGCGGGTGGAGGCGGTCGCTCTCCTTGGCGTATTTTCCCGGCGGCATGTCCCCGTACACCTCGTCCGTGGAGACCTGGACAAATCGGCGAATGTTAGGGTGGTGGCGGGCCGCCTCCAGGAGCACGTGCGTGCCTAGAACGTCGGTCAGGATGAACGTCCCGGCCTCCATGAGGGACCGGTCGACGTGAGTCTCGGCGGCGAAGTTGAATACGACATCTACCTCCGCCATGATCTGGCCGACGAGTTCCGCGTCGCAAATGTCGCCCCGGACGAACCGGTAGCGGCTATCATCTTCCACGTCCCGAAGGTTGGCGGGGTTGCTGGCGTAGGTGAGCTTGTCCAGGTTGACGACCTCGCAGCCGGGGTAGCGCTCCAGCAGGTGGAGGATGAAGTTGCTGCCGATGAAGCCGCAGCCGCCGGTCACCAGTATTCGGGCGTCCTCCAGCATGTCTAGGCTTCCGGCATCTCGATCTGACTGTGGTCGCCCAGGGTGAGGCTGTAGCTGCCGCCGACCGCCTGGCCGCCGCGCAGCGTCACGTAGCGGCCGATCAGGCTGTGCTCTATGGGCCAGTGGGTGTCTTCGATAACCGTATTCTCGAGAATTATGCTACCGCCGACCCTAACACCTTTGAGGCGGCAGTGGTGGTTTATCGCCGTGAACGGGCCGATGAAGGAGTCCACCACCTCTGTATCCGCCCCGATGATCAGAGGCCCCCGCAAGACGCTGTTCGTCACGCGGGCCCCCTCCTCCAGGATCACCGGCTCGTAGACGCGGCTGCGCTCGTCCACCTCCCCCCGGCTGCTCGGGGGCAAGCTCTGGAGGACCATGCGATTGGCCTCCAGGATGTCGTCCATCTTGCCCGTGTCTATCCAGTAGCGGTCCAGGGCCTCCGCCTGGACGTTGAGCCCCTTATCGATGAGGTACTGGATCGTATCGGTGATCTCCAGTTCGCCGCGGGCGGAAGGCTTGATCCGCTCCACGGCCTCAAAGACGTGCTTGTCGAACATGTAGATGCCGATTACGGCCAGGTTTGAGGGAGGGCTGCTGGGCTTCTCCACGATGCGGGCCAGCTGGCCGTCAACGAACTCGGCTATGCCGAAGGCTTCAGGGTTCTTCACCGGGTGGAGGAGGATTTGGCAGTTGGCCCCGTTCTCCCGAAACCTGTCGACGAAGGACTTGACCCCGCCGATGAGGAAATTGTCGCCGAGATAGAGGACGAACGGGGTCTCCCCCATGTAATCACGGGCGATCTTGACCGCGTGCGCGATCCCCAGAGGGGCGTCCTGCTCAATGTACTCCACGCTGGCCCCGAAGGCGGAGCCGTCGCCCACGGCAGCGCGGATCTGGTCGGCGGTGTCACCCACCACGATGGCGATGTCCCGTATGCCGCACTCCACCAACTGCTCGATGGCGTAGAACAGGACAGGCTTATTGGCGATGGGCACGAGCTGTTTGGCGCTCGTGTAGGTGAAGGGCCGCAGCCGGCTGCCCTTCCCCCCGCTCAGGACCAGCCCCTTCAGGGTGCTCACTCGCTTGCTTTTCTTCTCGGCGGACTGCTCCTTGGTCAATGGCATCTAGTCCTCCCTCAATCCTTCTTACGTCCCCCCGGCGGCCGCGCCGCGGGGGTGGAGCAGGCTCGCCAGGTGCCAGAACAACGCGCGAGCCTCGCCCGGTAGGCGGCGGATCGCCCCGGGGTGTCTCACCAGGTAGAACGGCGCGAAGACGAATAGGTAAAGCATCACAGCTGACAGCAGGTGCAGGGGCAGCTTCCGCTTTCGCAGGAAGAGCAAGGCGTTGCGCCTGTACAAGTAATGATATTCCTGGTCCGGCTTTTGGGACCGCGCAGTCTTGTGCCACACCCTGGCGGCGGGAACGTAGTAGCAGGCATAGCCGGCCTCAGCCGCGCGGGCGCACCAGTCAGTCTCCTCCCAGTAGGCGAAGTACTCCTCGTCCAGGAGCCCCACGCGTTCCAGGGCCTCTCGCTTGATGAGCATGCAGGCGCCGTCGGCGTAGTCGCGCCCGGCCTCCTCCTCGTACTGTCCGCGGTCTTCCTCGCCGCGTCCCACCTGGCGGGCGGTGCCGGCCCAGAGGTTGACCCGGCCGCCGGTCGAGCAGATGACGTTGGGTGGGTCCTGGAAATATATCTTGGGGCAGAGGGCCGCCGCATCCGTGAGCTTCTCGGCCGCGCCGACCAGCTCGTCGAGGAACCGCGGGTCCACCGTCACGTCGTTGTTCAGCAGCAACACGTAGTCTGGTTCGTCGCCCGCCGTCTGCCGGATCGCCAGGTTGCAGCCGCCGGCGAAGCCCAGGTTCTTTGGACTGGCGATGACGCGGGCCTCAGGGAACCGCTCCTGCAGAGCCGATGCCTCATCGCCTGAAGAACCGTTATCTATAACGATGGTCTCAAAGTTGGGATACGTAATCCGCCGCAGTGAATCCAGGCATTCGCTGGTATCGCTGAAGCCGTTCCAGTTGAGAATGACGACGGCGACTGCGGGTGGACGGTTCATTGCCTGATTATCGCGGTGCGCGGCAGCGCGATAATGGTATGAAACCACAGCGCCGCTGCCGTTGGCAAGCGCTCCGGCGCGTTGCCTTCCCCAACGGACGAGGCGCCGGCCTGTGGTGGAAGAGGCCGTGATGGCCTGATATAATCGCCGCGTGCTGCCCTGCTTCATGCTTGGGCAGACGCTTGAACCTGATGCAGATAAATGCTGACGCCGTCGGCAACGTCGATGACCCGCTGCTGGGCCTGCCGTTTGATCATCACGAGCGATATGCACTGACACAGCGGATAGTGTCCCACCTGTGGCCCACGGTGGGACGGGATCCGCTCCGCGTCCTCGAGGTGGGCGGACACTCCAGCGCCCTGAAGTATTTCCTCCCCGACGACTCGATTGTCCTCGCTGATATCGATACGCCGGGGACGCTGACCGGCCTTCCCCTCCGCTTCGACGCGTATTTCCAGGCGTCGGGCACCAAGCTGCCTTTCCGCGACGCAAGTTTCGACCTGGTAGTAGCCCTCGATACTCTCGAACACGTGCCGGACGAAGAACGGCCGGCCTTCATGCATGAACGAGCTGCTGCGCGTTTCCGCGCGTTGCGTCATTCTGAACGGCCCCACATACCACCCGGCGACCGCGCTGGCGGAGCAGCGACTGGCCCGCTTCCTGCAGCGCGCCCTGTCCTGGGAGAGCCGTTTTCTGCAGGAACACCTCGAGCTCGGCCTCCCCAGGACCGAGGACATCGAACATGCCCTAAACGAGCAGCGGACACGCGGCCTCAATCTCGCCA
Organism: Dehalococcoidia bacterium; assembly: GCA_030690405.1. The sequence continues at coordinate 4,983 of JAUYGU010000029.1, forward strand.
GGAGAGGGACACGGCATGCGTGAGCTAGAGATAAGGGACGAAGGCGAGAGGCTCATCCCGGAAGCCGCCTACGGAAGCATCTCCTACGCCGAGCACATCGCCCGCTACCATTTTGCATCGCAGTTTGTCCGCGCCAAGCGCGTCCTTGACGTAGCGAGCGGCGTTGGATATGGAGCGGACCTCTTGAAGCGCAACGCCACGCGGGTCGTCGCTGCTGACAACTCGCTAGAGGCAGCACAGTACGGAAGCAAGCACCATGCCAACTATGGCCCGGACTTCCTGGTCAGCGACGCAGAGGCGCTCGCCCTGCGCGGGGGACAGTTCGACGTCGTGGTCTCCTTCGAGACCATCGAGCATGTCCCTCATTACGACCGGCTTTTGAAGGAAGTCAAGCGCGTCCTGCATAAGGAGGGACTGCTGATCATCTCGACGCCAAATAAGGGTGTCTACCCCGAGGGGAACCGCTTTCACGTGAACGAGTTCGCCCTAGAGGAGTTCGAGGAGGTCCTCAGGAGGCATTTCAGTAATGTAACCATATTAGCCCAGCAGAACTGGGTGATGAGTTCGATACTCTCTCTTGACGCAATGGAAGAAAGGGATGCCCCGGTGGCCGGTCCGGTGACCGCGTTCAAAGTCGCCGGTCTACCCAGGGTGTCCACCCTGTACACAGTAGCCCTCTGTTCGAACGGACCGTTGCCGGAGGCGGCGGCCCAGACGTTGGAGCTCAGTGGCCTTTATCAGACCGCCGTGGGCGAGAAAGACTCGCACATCATCAACATAGAGGCGGCGCTCGCGGACACACAGGCAGCCCTGGCCCCGGTTCAGGTTGCCCGGGACGAACTGCAGGCGGCCTTGGCAGAGAAGGACGCCGTTCTCGCCCAGAAGGACGCCCACATCGTCGACATTGAGACCGCCCTCTACCAGGCGAACGTCCAGGCCGCCGCCGCTCAGCACCAGCTCAATCTCATCACGGGCAGCGCGGGATACCGGCTGCTGGAGCTGGTGCGGCGCCCCATCCGCTGGCTGGCGCCGCAAGGTACCCGCCGGCACCTCGGCGTCAAGGCGGCGGCCCGCGCGCTCAACATCCTCGTGAGTGAGGGGCCCTGGACTCTCGTCCGCCGCGCGCTGCCGGTATGGCGCTGGCTGCCTCGCCTCCGTCGTGGGTTTGTCGTGCAGCAGGGCGGCACGCTGGACGACGAGTACCAGCTGTGGCTAAAGGCGCACGAGCTGACGCCGGCGCGAACGCGCCGTATCCGCCGGGCGGCGGCCTCGCTGGCCTATCGGCCTCTGGTCAGCATCGTCATGCCTGTCTACAATCCGGACCCGGCCTGGCTGCGCGACGCC
>JAUYGU010000048.1 GCA_030690405.1 Dehalococcoidia bacterium
CGGCCGATGCGGCCGCCCCGCCGCACGTACTCCAGCGTGTCCAGCATGATGTAGATGCGGATGCGCCCGATCGTGCGCTCAACCATCGCTCTGATCTGGTCTATATCGCAGCCCTCCCGCGCCGCCCGCGCCGCCGCAAGCACGGCGAACATCATGCCGAGAGAGACCACCCGCGTGTCGATGACCTCTATGCGCGCCCCCCTATCGGCCAGGAGCTGTGCCGCCTGGCAGGCGTTGTTGTAGGTCGCGGAGAGCTTGGACGACAGGTGCAGGGAGACGATCTCGTCGGTTTCCTTGAGCAACGGCTCGTAGACCTCAAGGAACTCGCCCACGGAGGGCGCGGAGGTGGTGGGCAGGATACGCCCGTGGGCCATCTTGTCGTAGAAGAGGTCGTGATCTATGTCGATGCCCTCCCGGAACACCTCGTCGCCGAAGATGACGCTGAGGGGGACGATCGAGATGCCGAGGTCGTCGGCGAGCTTCTGGGGCAGGTCGGCGGTGCTGTCGGTGACGATCCGAACGGCCAAGTGGCCCTCCTCCTTACGGGCAGTATATCAGCCGCCGCCGCTCGGTTGAACCAGCGGAGGTCATTCGGGGCGTGTGAGATGGCGGGGAGAAGCCGAATCCAGCGAACAACGGGCACTATCCGGTGCTAACGGTGGGCCCAGGCGGACGGGCCGCGCGTCTGTCACGTGTCCGAAGGACTGTGCGAGGGATTGAGCCGGGGTCACTCCAGGGAGACGATGTAGTTGTAGTGCGGCTGCCCGCCGTAGACCACTTCCACGTCGTAGCCGGGGAACGTCTCCCGCAGGCGGCCCGACAGCGCCTCTGCCTCCTCCTGCTTGGTGTCCGCGCCGTAGTAGAGCGTGACCAGGCTGGCGCCATCCGCCTCGACCCCCTCGAGCGCGCGCAGCACGCCCTCCTCGGCGGTCTCCGCGGCCAGCCTCAGCTCGTCGTCGACGATCGCGATGATCTGGCCCTCGCGCACCTTCACGCCGCGCACGCTCGTGGAGCGCACGGCCCGGCACACCTCGATCGTTCGCACGCCTTGCCGCGCCTCCTCCATCGCTCCAACGTTGGCCTCAAGGTCGTCGTCCTGGTTCAGGGCCAGGAGCGCGGCGATCCCCTGGGCGACCGAGCGCGTCTCCACCACGCGTAGCCGCTTCTTGGTCAGCTCCTCCGCCTGCTTCGCCGCCATGATGATGTTCTTATCGTTCGGCAGGACAATGACGTCGCCGGCCGGGCAGGCCTCGACGGCGGCGAGGATCTCGCGGGTGCTGGGGTTCATCGTCGGCCCGCCGGAGACTACCTTCGTGCAGCCGACGCTGCGGAACACGGTGGCCATCCCGTCGCCGGCGGCCACCACCACCGTGGAGATCGCCTCCGGCTGCGCCGCGACGGCGGCCTGGACCTCGTGCATCTCAAGGAAGCGGTCGGCCTGCTGACGTATATTGTCCACCTTCACCTGCAGGAGGGAGCCGATGTGCGCGCCGCGGCTCAGCGCCGCCCCCGGGTCGTCCGTGTGCAAGTGCACGCGGACAAGCCGGTCGTCGCCCACCACCAGCACCGAATCGCCCAGCTCCATCATGCGGTTGCGCACGGACTCCGGCTCCATCTCCTTGCCGCCGATGAGGAACTCCGTACAGTACCCGTAGAGCGACTCCTCATGCTCGTGGAGCTGAGAGGTGACGGCGAGCCACTCACGGCCGACGTGCTCCTCCGGGGGGGCGACGGCAGCCTCCATCGGCTCGCCCTTGAGATGACGGGTCATGCCGTCCAACAGCACGAGGAGGCCCTTGCCGCCGGCGTCCACCACGCCCGCCTCCGCCAGCACCGGCAGCAGCGTCGGTGTGCGCTCCAGGCTCTGCGTGGCCTCCTCCACGATGGCCTCAAGCACGGCCACGACGTCTCCCGCCGCCGCTTCGAGAGCTTGTTTCGCCGCCTCCGCGGACTCCCGCATGACGGTGAGGATCGTGCCCTCAGCCGGTTTGGTGACGGCCTTGTACGCCCCCGCCGAGCCCTCCTCCATCCCCCGCACCCATCCGGCGGCGTCTATGCTCTCCGCGCCGTCCACCGCGCGGGCCATGCCGCGGATGATCTGGGACAGGATGACACCGGAGTTGCCGCGGGCGCCCATGAGCGCCCCACGCGCCATGGCGGCCATCATCGTTCCGGCGTCCTCCTCCTGGCAGCGCTGCGCCTCTTCCATGACGGAGCGCATGGTGAGGAACATGTTGGTGCCGGTATCGCCATCAGGGACGGGGAAGACGTTGATGGCGTTTACGGACTCGGCGTGCTTCTCCAGCCAGCCGGCGGCGGCGCCGAACATATCGCGGAGCTGGACGCCGGAGAGGGCTTCGATGGTCACAGGGGTCGCCATGAGATCGGGATGTAGCCGCAGGGCTTCAGCCCTGCAAGGGGCAGACCTGAAGGTCTGCAGCTACGGGAAGGAGCGGGGCCCGCCTTGCCGCTGCCGAATTCGGATGCTATCATGCGTTCTGCTGCATTCTAACAACGCGGGTACGCGCGGTAAAGGCGAACTAGATGGCACGATGCGACGTCTGCGGTAAGGGCACGGCCTTTGGCCGCAACATCAGGCACAAACACGCGGGGCGGTGGGAACGCAAGGCCCCGAAGACGAACCGCACCTTCAAGGCGAACGTGCAGAAGAAGAGGTTCGTGATCGACGGTCAGTCGCTGCGGCTGAACGTCTGCACGCGCTGCCTGCGCACGCAGCTCAAGGTTTCGGCGTAGGCCCTACTTCGCCCCCGCCGCCAGCGCCTCTCGCAGCCGCGACATGTTCTCCGCCACCGAGGCGCGGTCGTTGAACACCGCCGTGGCCGCCACCAGCACGTTCGCGCCCGCCGCCGCACAGACCGGCGCATTCTGAACCGTGACGCCGCCGTCCACCTCGATATGCGTCGCCAGACCCGCCGCGTCGATCATCTGGCGCAGGCTCCGCACCTTTGGCAGCGCCCCCTGGATGAACTTCTGGCCGCTCCAGCCGGGGTTCACCGCCATGACGATCACCTGGTCCAGCTCCGGCAGGAGCGGCTCCAGGGCGGTCGCCGGCGTGCCGGGGTTGATGCAGGCGCCGGCCAGCTTGCCGCGGCCCCGCACCTCCCGCGCGATCCGGTGCGCGTGACGCGTCGCCTCTACGTGGACGTTGATGACATCGCCGCCGGCGTCCATGAACGCGCTGACGTGCCGCTCCGGCTCCTCGATCATCAGGTGGACGTCCAGCGTGAGCCCGGTGACCCGCCGTATCGCCTCCACGATTGGCGTACCGAGCGAGATCACGGGCACGAAGCGACCGTCCATCACGTCGATGTGGATGCAGTCGGCGCCGGCGGCCTCCGCCTCGCGCACCTGATCGCCCAGGCGCGAGAAGTCAGCCGCGAGTATGGAGGGGGCGAGCCTGACGCCTCCGGTCACCGGCCGCCCTCCAACCGCTGCCGCGCCCGCTTGAGAGCGGCCTCCACCTGCCGCGAGGAGGTGCCGCCGGGCGCGTCCCGCGCCTCGATGGCGGAGCGCAGGTCGATCGCCAGCACATCCTCCTCGAACTCGGGGGAGAAGCGGCGGTACTCGTCCAGCGTCAGCTCCGGCAGCGCCTTCCCCTCCATCTGGGCGTAGCGCACCAGCTCCGCCACCGCCCGGTGGGCGTCGCGGAAGGGAACGCCCTTGCGCACCAGGTAGTCGGCAACGTCCGTCGCCAGGATGTAGGAGCCGCGGGCGGCCGCTTCCGGGAGCAGCGGGTCGAAGCGGAGGGCGGGCAGCATCGCCGCCAGCACCTCAAGCGTGCCCATGAGCGTGTCCACCGTATCGAACAGGGGCTGCTTGTCCTCCTGCAGGTCACGGTTGTAGGCGAGGGGCAGGCCCTTCAGCGTCGTCAGGATCGCGACCAGGTTGCCGTAAACGCGGCCGGTCTTGCCGCGGGCCAGCTCCGCCACGTCCGGGTTGCGCTTCTGCGGCATGATGCTGGAGCCGGTGGCGAACTCCTCCGGCAGGCCGATGAAGCCGAACTCGTCGCTGGCCCAGAGCACGATCTCCTCCGCCAGCCGCGACAGGTGCATCATTGTGATTGCGGCGGCCGCCTGGAACTCGGCCACGAAGTCGCGGTCGGCGACGGCGTCCACGCTGTTCTCCGCAAGCCGGGTGAAGCCTAGCTCCCGCGCCACAAACTCGCGGTCGATCGGGTAGGGCACGCCGGCCAGCGCGCCCGCGCCGAGGGGCAGGGCGTCGGCGCGGCGGCGGCAGTCGGCGAACCTCTCGCCGTCGCGGTCAAGCATCTCGAAGTAGGCGAGAAGGTGGTGCGCGAGCAGCAACGGCTGGGCGCGCTGGAGATGAGTGTAGCCGGGCATGATGACGTCCCGGTTCGTCTCCGCCTGCGCGACGAGCGCCTTCTGCACGGCCCGGAGCGCGGCGCGGGCCTCATCGCAGGCCTGCATGACGTACAGCCGCATGTCGGTGGCGATCTGGTCGTTGCGAGAGCGGGCGGTGTGCAGCCGCCCTGCCGCCCCGCCGATCTTCTCCTTCAGCCGCGCCTCGATGTTCAGGTGGATGTCCTCCAGCTCCCGGCGGAAAGAGAACTCCCCGCGCTCGATCTCGCCCCGGACCTCCTCCAGCCCCCTGACGATCGCCTCGGCGTCGTCGCCGGGGATGATCCCCTGCTTCGCCAGCATGCGGGCGTGCGCCACGGAGGCGGCGATGTCGTGGGCGTAGAGCCGCCGGTCGAAGGCGATGGAGGCGGTGTAGTCCAGGGCCCGCCTATCGAGGCTGCGGGCCGTCGGGCTTTCGGGCGGCTTGCTGTCAGCCATCGTGGGGCCATTATAGCCTGCCGGCAAGCCGGCAGGCGCGCAGCTAGGGCGGCGGCTCCACCGTGGGCGTCTCGCCTGGCGGCGGCTCCGGCGTTGGCGTCGGTGTCGGCGTCGGCGTGGGAGTGGGAGTGGGCATAGCGGTGGGCACGCCCGTGGGGGTGGGCGTGGGGCGGGGTGGTAGGGGAGGCGGGGGAACAGTGGGCCTCGCGGCGGGACGCGAGACAGGCACCGGTGCAGCAGTTGGCGTGGGGGTTGGTGTTGGTGTCGGGATGGGCTGCTGGCCCAGCAACTGCGGTATGGTCAGCAGTTGGAAGCCACGCTCTTCCATCCCTTCGATGATCTCCTCCAGCGCCTTGTACTCGTAGGGGTTGTCGGTGTGGTAGAGGTAGATCGCCCCGTTGAAGGCGTTCGCCAGGGTGACGTTGACAGCGTATCTGGTGGAGCGCCCCTCCCAGCCCAGGCCGTCCACGTACCAGAGCACGTTATACTTGTACCCTTCTTCGAAGGCGATCTTGTCCACGCGGGAATCGTAGTCGCCGTAGGGGGGCCGGAAGTACGGCTTCGTGCTGACGCCCGCTATCTGCTGAATCTTGTCCTCGGTACGCTTCAGCTCGCCACGGATCGCCTCGTCGCTGAGGGGCGTCGTCTCTGTGTCCTCGCCGGTGAAAGAAGGGTGGCTCCAGGAATGGTTCACGATGGCATGGCCTTCGGCGACGATACGCTTGAGCAGGTCGGCATTCGTTACCGCCCACTCGCCGGTGACGCCGAATGTGCCCAGTACCCCGTCCTTCTTCAGAATGTCCAGCACCTCCGGCATGTGTCCGGCATCGACACCGGTATCGAAAGTCAGGGCGACGGCCGGGCGGTCTTTTGGACCCACGTAGACGACCTTCGCCTCGTGCCCCGGTGGCCCGCTTGTCGGGTCGCCGATGGGCGCGCCCGCCAGAACCTTCCGCGGTCCGGGGCGCGCTACGGTGGGTGTGGGCGTGGGCGTGGGCGTTGGCTCTGGCGGCGAAGGGCCGGAGCAGGCCAGGGAGACGATTACAATGAGACTGGCCGCGGCGACGGCCGCCCCCGCCGGCAGGCGTTTCACTTGGGGCTTCCCTCCGAGAAGGGAGGCAGGTCGCGGATCTCGGTCACGCTGTCGACTGTGTAGTCGGCGCGCACGCCGCCCACCACCTCCGGCGGGTCGGCGGACGCCTCCACAGGCTCATCGAGGACGGGCCGGCACCAGATGGCGGTCATGCCCAGCGCCTTGGGCCCCTCCACGTCCGCGCGGATGTTGTCCCCCACCATCGCCACCGCGTGCGGGTCCAGGCCCATCGCGTCGAGGGCGTGCTCGAAGATGCGCGGGTGCGGCTTCATGTAGCCGACGTCGCAGGATACGGCGACGACCTCGAACAGGTCGGTGAGGCCGAGGTCCTGCATCTCCTGCTTGAAGCGCGGGCCGCCGTAGCCGCGGTTGGTGACGGAGCCGAGCCGGAAGCCGCGCTCGCGGAGCCAGCGGAGGGTGTCCAGCACGCCCGGGAAGAGCGTCCGGCCGAGGAACTGCCCGCCGAGGTTCCAGGTCTCCCACAGCTCCTCGCCCTGCTCCGGCTTTAGGGTGAGGCCGTGCTGGGCGGCGACGCGGCGGCAGAGCTCCGGGTAGCCGGGGTCCACGCAATCGCCGTGGAAGGCGCGAGAGGTCTCCTCCTCCACCGCCATCCGGATATCGCGCCCCAGGAAGTAGCGGCGCTCCGTGACCTCCTCGCCCCAGCCCTCGAGCAGCTCCTTGATCCGCCGCACGGTCTCGTTCCGGATCACCTCCACGGGCGGCATGGCCGGGAAGTGCCAGAGCGTATCGCCCAGGTCGAAGAAGACGGCGGTGATACGGGTCATGACGCCCGGATGAAGGTGACGACTTGTCTGGTGATATCGACCTTGAAGGCGCGCCAGCCGGCAGCCCGCCAGGCGGCGGACTGGACGTGATAGCTATCGTTGCCCCACCAGGAGCGGTGCTTGCGAGCCGACACGGGCAGCGCCTTTCCGGCCAGATCTTCTATCTGCGCGAACGATAAGATAGCAGTCCCCTCCGTCCGGGCGGAATCCCCGAGGAACTTCGCCAAGGGAGCGTACTTCGGCATCGGTCTGCCCTCCCAGCGCCCGCCTATGGCGGGGGCCGCGCCGATGAGACGGCCGCCCGCTAGGGGCCCTCTTCCCCCTTCTGCGCCTCCGCCTGCACCCGCACCGGCAGCCCCCAGATGTGGATGAACCCCGGCGCCGCTGTCCTATCGAACTGGTCTGCCTTATCGTACGTCGCCAGCGAGAAGTCGTACAGGCTCTTCGGCGATTTCCGCCCGACAACCGTGGCCAAGCCCTTGTGCAGCTTCATCCGCACCGTGCCCGTGACGTGACGTTGAGTAGATTGCACGTAGGCCGCCAGGTCCTGGTGGTGGGCGCTGAACCACAGCCCGTTATAGATCAACTCCGCGTACTCCTGGGCGATGCGCGCCTTCAGCCGCTGCTGGTCCTTCGAGAGGGTGAGCGCCTCCAGCGCCTCGTGGGCCGCCAGCAGCGTCACCGCCGCCGGCGCCTCGTATATCTC
>JAUYGU010000050.1 GCA_030690405.1 Dehalococcoidia bacterium
ACGGCCAGCAGCCGGTCGTTGGGGATGACGATGAGGGTATCGACCTCCTGCTGGAGGTTGGCGACGCCCTGGTCGGCGTTGCCCTTGCGCTTGGCCCCTTCGAACGAGAAGGGCCTGGTGACGACGGCGACGGTGAGGGCGCCCAGGTCTTTGGCGACCTGCGCCACGACCGGCGCGGCGCCGGTGCCGGTGCCGCCGCCCATGCCGGCCGTGATGAACACCATGTCGGCGCCCTTAATCGCCTCCTTCAGCTCATCGCGGGACTCCTCGGCGGCCTGGCGCCCGCGCTCCGGGTCGCCGCCCACGCCGAGGCCCCGCGTGATCCGGTCGCCGATGCGAACGCGGCTCTCGGCGTCGCAGCGCATCAGCGCCTGCGTGTCCGTATTTATCCCCACGAACTCGACGCCCTGGATGCGCGCCTCCACCATGCGGTTGACGGCGTTGCAGCCGCCGCCGCCGACGCCTACCACCTTAATGGGGGGGAGTCCGTCTAGGTCTAAGCCTGCCACTGCGCCCTCCTTTTCCTGCCGGGTGCTGGTGTTGGTGGTCTTCGCTTTCTGTCTGCCATCTGTCTACTGTGGGATAAGGGCCCTGAGCCACCGGCGGGCGGTCTCAAGCACCCCCTTGAACTCGAACGGCGCCTTAAGGTTGAAGCTCGGCTTGTTGTGGCCGTTGTGGTGGCCGTTCTCCATGATCGACCAGTGGAGCAGCCCCACGCTGGCGGCGTAGGCCGGGCTGTTCAGCGAATCGGCCAGGCCGTGGATGCCGTGGGGCAGGCCGATGCGCACGGGCATGCGCAGCACCTGCTCCGCCAGCTCATCGATCCCCGGCAGGCTGGCCGAGCCGCCGGTCAGGACCAGGCCGGCGGCCACCATCTCGTCGAAGCCGGCCCGCTTGGCGTCGATGTAGATCATCTCCAGGATCTCCTCCACGCGGGCCTGGAGGATCTCAGCGACACGACGGCGGGAGACCTCCTTGTGCCGCTGTCCCCCGAACGCCTCCAGCTCCACCATCTCCTCCGGGTTCACCTGGGAGGGCATGGCGGAGCCGTACTCCGTCTTCAGGTCCTCCACGGAGGTGAAGGGGGCGCGCAGGCCCGCCACCAGGTCGTGCGTCAGGTGGTAGCCGCCCACGGGCAGTACGGAGGTGTGGAAGACGGCGCCGTCTACGAACACGGCGATCCCCGTCGTGCCGCCGCCGATGTCGGCGACGATGATCCCCTGGCGCTTCTCCTCCTCCTCCAGCACCGCCTGCGCCGACGCCAGCGGCGAAAGGACCAGCGCTTCCACCTGGACGCCCGCGCTCTCCACGCACTGGGTCAGGTTCTGCACGGCCGTGAGCGAGCCGCTGACCACGTGTGTCTCCATGTCCAGCCGCTGCCCGTACATCCCCACCGGGTCGCTCACGTGCTCCTGCCCGTCCACGACGAAGAAGCGCGGGAGGACGTGCAGAACCTCGCGGTTGGTGGGCAGGTTGAGCGCCTGCGCCTCCTCGACGGCGCGGTCGATGTCCTGCTTGGTGATCGGCCGCTCGCGGCCCGGAATGGTGGCGATGCCGCGGTTGTTCAGGGAGTTCACGTGGTTACCGCTTATGCTCACGTGGGCGGCCAGCACGCGGCTGCCGCTGGAGCGTTCCGCCTTCTCCACCGAGCTCGCTATCGCTTCCGTGGCCTCCTGGATGTTGTCCACCATCCCCTTCTTGACGCCCTGGGAGGGCGTGACGCCCACGCCCAGGATGCGCAGGTCGGACTCCGGCGTAACTTCGCCGACGAGGGTGCATATCTTGCTGCTGCCCACGTCTATGGAGGCCAGGATGTTATCTCTCACCTTGTCATCGCCTCCTCTTGCTCACTGAAATGACGGGTGGTCGCGGAACCGGAGGTCCAGCACATGGCCCGCCATGGACCCGCGTCCAATGTCCTCTTCGACCGCTTTCCAGGCGGCCATCTTGTAGTCCAAGTCCTGGCTGTCTCCCATGACGATCCGGTAGTTGGCGTCCGTGGTTAGCGAAAGTCCGTGCTCCGGCGTGTACTCGAAGCGGGCCACGCCAAGTGAGAGCTGCTTCGGCACGGAGCTGAGCAGCGCCGCCGCCAGCCGCACGGCGTCCGTGTCCACGCGGTCGCCGACGGAGAGCAGGGCGGGGGCGCCGGCGTCGTGGATGACGGGCGCGCCTTTTGCGGGCTTGACGTCGGCAAGGACGTCGCCGTCGGCGTCGATGACGTAGGAAGTGCCGGCGAGGTCCCAGTAGCCCCAGGGGGTGCGCTCCACCACTTCGATCCGGACCTTGTTGGGCCAGGCCAGCCGTGCCTTCACCCCTTCGACCAGGGGCAGCGCCACTATCCGGGCCTCGGCTTCGGCCAGCGGCGCGTTGAAGATGCTCGCGCCCTCCAGGCCGGTCAGCTCCGTGATCTGCTGCGGCGTCAGGTTCTTCGCCCCTACCACCTCCACCTCCCCCACCCGCAGCAGGGGCGAGCGGTAGAGCGCCAGCGCGCCGGCGAGGGCGGCCAGCAGGCATGCGGCGAAGAACAGCCGCCGCCAGCGGAGACGCCGCCGCCTCCGCTCCGTCTTCTCGTCCGGCAGGACGTGTCCCTTGAGGGCGCGCCGCCGCTTGTGCGGGTTGTACTTATACACAACGCCGCTTCTCCTCGTGGCGCTCAAGCGCCAGCTCTATCAGGCGGGTGATGAGATCGCTGTAGGAGAGGCCGGTGTGCTCCCAGAGCTTGGGGTACATGCTCATCGGCGTGAAGCCGGGGATCGTGTTGACCTCGTTGAGCCACAGGCGGCCGTCCGGGGCGAGGAAGAAGTCCACGCGGGCCAGCCCGGCGCAGTCGATCGCTGTGTAGGCGGCGACGGCCATGGCGCGCGCCGCTTCCGCCGTCTCCGGCGGGATGTCGGCCGGGATGTGGAGCTTCGTTTTCGGGTCCTCGTACTTCGCGTGGTAGTCGTAGAACTCACCCGCGAAGGTGATCTCGCCCACCCCAGAGGCCGCCGGCTCGTCGTTGCCCAGCACCGCCACCTCCACCTGGCGCCCCTCCACCGCCGCCTCCACCAGCGCCTTGCGGTCGTAGCGGAACGCCTCCTCCAGGGCGGAGTCCAGGTCCTCCCGGGAATGGGCCCTGGAGGTGCCGATGCTGGAGCCGCTGTTCGCGGGCTTGACGAACGAGGGGTAGGAGATCGCGCTCTCGACCTCGCGGGCGACGCCGCTGGGATCGGAGCGCCAGCGCGAGGCGAGGACGACGACGTCGTCGGGCACGGGGAAGCCGTGCTGGCGGAAGATCGCCTTCTGGAGGACCTTGTCCATCCCCACGGCGCTGGCGGCGACGCCGGCGCCCACGTAGGGCACGCCGGCCAGTTCCAGGAACCCCTGGAGGGTGCCGTCTTCGCCGTTGGTGCCGTGGATCAGCGGGAAGACGACGTCCAGCCGGCGCAGGGCGCCCAGCGCCTGAGTGCGGTGGAGTATCCCCTCGCCCAGCGGCTCCTCCAGGGCGCGGAACCGCTCCGAGTGTATAGCGGTCAGGGCGCGCTCCGTGTCTGGCGGCGTGAGCCATGTCCCCTGTTTCGTCACGCCGATCGGCACCGCCTGGAAGCGTTGCGCGTCCAGCGCCGCCATCACCGCCTGGGCGGAGACCACGGACACCTCGTGCTCCGCGGAGCGGCCGCCGAACAGGATGCCGACCTTGAGACGCTTGCGTGCCATCAGGGCTCTCCCACCAGCGCCACTTCGTTCGCGAGCTCGATGCCGAAGCGCTCGCGGACGCGGTCGCGGGCCAGGTCCATGAGGGCGAGGACATCCGCGGCTTTGGCGCCGCCCAGGTTGAGGAAGAAGTTGGTGTGCTGCTCAGATATCTGCGCGTTGCCGATGCGGTGGCCGCGCAGCCCCACCTGGTCGATGAGCCACCAGGCAGGGTGCTCCGGCGGGTTCTTGAACATGGAGCCGGCGTTGCGGCCGCGGGGCTGGGCGGCCAGGCGCTGCGCGTCGTACTCGCGCACCCGCGCCCGCAGCTCCGCCGCGTCGCCCTTCTGCACCGACAGGTCCACGGTCAGGACGACGTGGTCGCGCAGGCCGCCGCGCGTGAACGCGCTGTTGCGGTACTCCAGGGCCAGATCCTCCGGCCGCATCTCCACGATGCCGTTCTCCGGATCGGCGATGCGGACGCCCCGGAGGACGTCCGCCAGCGACTTGCCGTAGGCGCCGGCGTTGTAGACGGCGGCGCCGCCCAGCGTGCCGGGGATGCCGCAGGCCCACTCCAGTCCGCCGTAGCCCGCGAAGGCGAGCCGGCGGGCCACAGCGGCGAAGCTGACGCCGCTGGCCACCCGCACCTTGAACCCGGCGCCGTTGGGCATCGGCCCCTCGACCTGGTCCGTCGCGTTCTCGATCACCAGCCCTCGCATGCCGCCGTCCAGGAACAGGACGTTGGAGCCGGCGCCGAGGATGAACGCGGGAACGCCGTGCCTGTGCGCGGCCCGCAGGGCGCCCCGCAGCTGCTCCTCGTTGCGGGCGGCGAAGTAGACGTCCGCCGGCCCACCGATCCCAAACGTCGTGTGCCGGGCCAGCGGCTCATCGGTGAGGACCGGCCCCAGCGACCGTAGTTCGTCCAGGAAGGCTTCGTTCATCGGCTCTCGAGCGCCTCCAGCACCATCGGGCCGACCTTCTCGACGTCGCCGGCGCCGACGGTGAAGAACACGTCGCCGGGCTCCAGAAGCTCTGCGGCGGCCGCCGCCGACTGCGACAGGTCTCCGCTGTAGCGCGCCCGCGGCTGACTGACCTCTGCCGCCAGATCCTCCGCGCTCATGCCGGCGGAAGGCTGCTCGCGGGCGGCGTACGTCTCGGCGATGAGCAGGACGTCGCAGTCCGCGAAGCAGGTGCGGAAGCCGTCCAGCAGGTAGCGCGTGCGGCTGTAGGTGTGCGGCTGGAAGAGGCAGACCAGTCGACGGCCGGGGAAGCGGTCGCGGGCGGCGGCCAGGGTGGCGCGCACCTCCGTCGGGTGGTGGGCGTAGTCGTCCATCACGGTGACGCCGACGGCCTCGCCGACCGGCTGGAAGCGGCGTTTGACCCCCCGGAACTCCGCTACCGACCGGCGCATGGCCTCCAGCGGCAGTCCGAGGATGTTCCCCACTGCTATCGCCCCAAGGGCGTTGCTCACGTTATGGATTCCCGGCAGTCGCGTCTCAAACGTCGCGTAGACTTGCTTGCCGCATCTTACCACAAAAGTATACCCGTCTACACCCTTGCTCGAAATACCCTCCGCCAGCCATTCCGACGAGGGGTCGAGACCGTAGGAGACGACGTGGACGGGGAGGTTCACGTCGTCTCCCGCGGTCTCTGGAAGCAGGGCCTGCAGTGCAGGGTCATCTCTGCAGGCCACGATGTAACCGGCTGGCTTGACCTGGGAGAGGAACTGGCGGAACGTGTCCTTCAGACTCTCGAACGAGCCGTAGATATCTAGGTGGTCCGGCTCAACGTTGGTGACGAGGGCGATGTCCGGATGGTAGTTGAGAAAAGCGGCGTCGAACTCGTCCGCCTCCACGACGAAGTCGGGCCCCTCGCCCGGCATCGCGTTGGTCTCGAGGTCCACCATCTCGCCGCCCACCATGAAGGTGGGGGAGCGGCCGGCCTGCCAGAGCATGAAGGCGACCAGCGAGCTGGTGGACGTCTTGCCGTGGCTGCCCGCGATTGCGATGCTTCGCTTGCCCTCCATCAGGCGGGCCACCATCTGCGCCCGCTTGATCGCCGGCAGCCCGCGCCGGCGCGCCTCGATTATCTCCGGGTTGTCCTCGTGGGCGGCCGAGGTGTAGACGACGAGCTCCGCCTCACCCACGTTCGCGGCATCGTGGCCGCGGCTTACCGTGACCCCCATCGCCTCCAGCTTCTCTGTGAGCGGTGTCAGGTAGAGATCGGAGCCGGACACGCTGTGGCCGCGGGCGCGCAGGACCTGGGCGATCCCCGACATGTGTATACCGCCGACGCCGACCAGGTGCACCCGCTGGGGTATAGCTTCCACCGCCGTCCTCATGTCCCCGCCAGCTCCAGGACGAGCGTGGCGATCTTCTTCGCTGCGTCCGGCCGCGCCAGCCGCCGCGCTGCCTGGCTCATCGCGTCCAGCCGGGACGCATCGTGGAGGAGCGAGCCGACGACGACAAGCATCGAGCCCAGGTCGCGGTCGTCCAGGATGACGGCGGCGCCGTTGTCGGCCAGGTGACGCGCGTTCAGCCGCTGGTGGGCGCCCGCGTAGGGGTAGGGGACGAGGACGGCGGGCAGGCCGACGGCGGGGAGTTCGCCCAGCACGGAGGCGCCGGCACGGCAGAAGGCCAGATCCGCCGCGGCCATCGCCCAGGGGAACTCGCCGTGGAGGTAGCCGAACAGGTGGTAGCGGGAGCGGAGCTCCGTCGGCAGGCTCTTCGCCGCTCCGGTGAGCCACTCTTCGTCGGCGCGGCCGCTGACGTGAACGACTTCACATAACTCTAGAAGCGATCGCAGGTTGTCGGCGACCGCGCGGTTGATGCTGTGCGCCCCCTGCGAGGCGCCGGCGACGAACAGCACCTTCTCTTCGGGATCCAGCCCCAGCCTTCGGCGCCCCTCCGGGCGGCTCACCTCCCAGAACTCATCGCGCACCGGGTAGCCCGTGACCTCGGCCTTGCCGCCCGGCAGCTTGCGGAGCGTCTCCGGGGCGGTGACGGCGATGCGCCGGGCCAGGCGGGCGATCGCCTGGACGGCCCAGCCCGGGTAGACGTCCGGCAGGTACACGGCGATGGGGATCCTGCGGGCGCGGGCCGCCAGCGCCACCGGGAAGCTGGTGTAGCCGCCGGTGGAGAGGACAACCTGCGCCCCGAACTCCGACAGCGCCTTGGCGGCCTGCCTGACGCCGGCCGCCATCCGGGCGGCGTTACGGGCGAGCTCCAGCGGGTTGCGGCCCCGGACCGGCCCCGATGAGACGTCGCGCAGCGGGATGTTTGCCTGCTCCGCCAGCGTCCCTTCGGCGCCCTCGCGGGAGCCCAGGTAGATCGAATCCAGCTTCTCGCCGGTGGGAAGCTCACGCTGAATTGCGGCGGCGATGCTCAGGGCCGGGTAGACATGGCCGCCGGTGCCGCCTCCGCAGAGGGCCAGCTTCATGCCGTCTCCCTCCCCGCCGCGGGCCGGCGCCGGGCGTAGCGCTGCGCCCGCGGCTTGGGCCGGTCGCCGCGTCCGTGGTTGTAGCGGGAGAGGCTCAGGAGCACCCCCGCCCCCGCCATCACCGAGATGAGGGCGGAGCCGCCGTAGCTGAGGAACGGCAGCGGCACCCCCGTCAGGGGGATCGAGCGCGTGATGCCGCCCACGTTGATCAGTGTCTGATAGGCGATCCAGCTCACGATGCCTACGCCTAGCAGGGTGCCGAACTGGTCCTTCGACGCGAACGTCGCCTTCAGCCCCCGGAACACGAAGAAGGCGAACAGGGCCAGAATGCCCAGCAGGCCGATGAGCCCGAGCTCCTCGCCGATTATCGCGAACACTCCGTCCGTGTGGGAGCCGGGCACATAGAAGAACTTCTGGCGGCTGACCCCCCAGCCCAGGCCGGTGACGCCTCCGCTCCCAAGGGCGATGAGCAGCTGCAGGATGTGGAACCCGCTCCCCTGCGGGTCGGATTCCGGCGAGACGAAGGAGGTGATCCGGGTCAGCCGGTAGTCCTGTGCCAGGATCATGAAGTAGCTGACGGCGCCGCCGCTGGCCATGAGAAGCGCCAGGTGGCTCAGCGGCGCCCCGGCGACGAAGAACAGCGTGCTTGTCGTGAGAACGATGATGATCGCCGTGCCCATATCCGGCTCCACGATCACCAGGCCGCCGACCACGCTCACCATCATCACGAACGGCACCAGGCCCAGGCTGAACTTGCTGATGTTCTCGCGGCGTCCGGCCAGCCAGGCGGAGATGTAGATGATGATGGCCAGCTTGGCGAACTCGCTGGGCTGGAAGGAGATCGGGCCGAACTCCAGCCAGCGCCGGGCGCCGTTGCGCTCGACGCCGATCCCCGGGACGAGGACGGCCAGCAGCCCCAGCAGCGCCACCACCATCATCGGCACGGCAAGGTAGCGGAGCTGGCGGTAGTCCAGGCGCATAAAGTAGACGAGCGCCACCATGCCCACGATCGCGTAGGCGGCCTGTCGCACCACGAAGTAGTTCGTGCTGCCGTACTCCAGGTAGCCCACGGCGAAGCTGGCGGTGTAGACGGTCAGCAGCCCCGCCAGCAGCAGCATCGCCGTGGCGACGAGCAGCAGGTAGTCCGGCTGTCCCGGTCGCAGGCGCGTCTCTACGGAAGCGATGGCTGCTCCTCCTTCACGAACTGCCGGACCAGGGACCGGAAGTGCTCACCCCGGCGCTCGAAGTTGTCGTAGGCGTCGAAGCTCGCGCAGGCCGGCGAAAGGAGGACGACGTCGCCGGCACGGGCGGCGGCGCGGGCGGCGGCCACCGCCTCCGCCAGCGTCTCCACTCGCTGGATACGAGGCGCTCGGCCGCGCTGCCCGGCGCCGGCTCCGCGCAGCGCCTCCGCCAGCTTCGGGGCGGCCTCCCCGAAGAGCACCACCGCCCGGCAGCGCCCGGCCGCCTCGGCGGCAAGCTCTTCCAGCGGCAGGTTCTTGTCGCGGCCGCCCAGCAGCAGCACCAGCGGCTCCTGGAACGACCGCATCCCCGCCAGCGTGCGTTCCGGCGTGGTGGCGATGCTGTCGTTGTAGTAGTCGGCGCCGTCCAGCGTGGCCACGCGCTCCAGCCGGTGCGGCACGCCGGCGAACGATTCGACGGCGGAGGCGATGGCACCCGGCGTGACGCCGCAGGCGCTGGCCACCGCCGCCGCGGCGACGGCGTTCTCGCGGTTGTGCGCCCCGCGCAGCCGGAGGGCCCCCAGCGAGAAGAGCGGCTTATCGTAGCGGCCGCGGCGGAAGCGGGCCTCGCCGTTGCGGACGTAGACGCCGTCGCCGGGAATCTCGGCGCCCAGGCTGAACCAGACGCGCGTCCCGGGGGCCTGGGCGGCCATCGCCCGCGCCTCCGGGTCGTCGTATCCGAAGACGGCCACGTCGTCGGGCGCCTGGAAGCGGTAGATGTTGCGCTTCAGGTCCGCGTACCGCTCCCAGCTGAAGCGGTCCAGGTGGTTAGGCGTCACGTTCAGCAGACAGGCGACGTGGGGACTTCGCGAAGCCATCTGGAGCTGCGTGTGGCTCACCTCCAGCACCACCCAGGTGTAGGCCCGGATCTCCGGCAGGTGGTCCAGCAGCCCGATGCCGATGTTGCCGCCCACGAAGACCGGCTTCTCGTCCGCGCGGAACATCTCGCCCAGGAGAGCGGTGGTGGTTGTCTTGCCGCTGGAGCCCGTGACGCCGACGATCGGGCCGGGGCAGAGCTCCATGAACAGGGTGAGCATGGACCAGACGGGCACGCCGCCGCGGCGGGCGTCCTCCAGCCCCGGCAGGTCCAGTGGCACCCCCTGCGAGACGAACACCGCGTCCGCGTCGCTCATCGTCCGCGGGTCGTTGCCGCCCAGGGAGAGGCGCACCGGCAGGTCCGCCACCTGCCGTACGCGCTCCGCCAGCCGCTTCCGCGGCCGGGCGTCGCTGACGGTCACCTCGGCGCCGCGAGAGGCCAGGTAGCGGACGGTGTCAACGCCCTCCACACCCAGCCCCACGACGGTGACCCGCTTATCGGCGAAATCCAGGTCGGACAGGCGGTCAAGGTTCATGCTAGACCTCCAACGCCAGGATCGTGCCCACGGTCGCTCCCAGGATGCCGATTATCCAGAACCGCTGGACTACCTGCGGCTCGCTCCAGCCCAGCTTCTCGAAGTGGTGATGCAGCGGCGCCATGCGGAAGATCCGCTTGCCGCCGGTCAGCCGGTAGTACGCCACCTGTATGACGTCGGAGGCGCCCTCCAGGACGAAGACAGCGCCGATGACCGGCAGGACGAGCCACTGGCCGGTCATGAAGGCGGCGGTCGCCAGCCCCCCACCCAGCGCCAGGGCGCCCGTATCGCCCATGAACATCTGGGCAGGGTGGCTGTTGTACCAGAGGAACCCCAGCACGGCCCCGGCCACCGTGAAGCAGAACGTCGCCAGGTACGTCTGGTCCTGGACCAGCGCGATGGCGCCGTAGGCGCCGAAGGCGATGGCGGACGTACCCGCCGCCAGGCCGTCCAGGCCGTCCGTGACGGCGACGCCGCCGGCGGTAAGGACGATTACCCCCACCGCGATCGGGATGTACCAGGCGGCCAGGTCGTAGCGGCCGGCGTAGGGCACGTTGGCCGCGCTCAGATCCAGCCGGTCGTGGAGGCCGAAGGCGGCGGCGGCGCCGATGCCGACGAAGGCGACGAACTTCACCCGCTTGTTGAGCGCCTGAATGAGGCCGTTGCGGCCCTGCAGGGAGCCCAGGTCGTCCAGGAAGCCGAGCGCGCCCAGCGAGGCCATCACGGCCAGCGGCAGGCCTATGGAATGCCGGCCCACCAGGTTCGCGGCGGCGCTGAATACGATGACCGTGGCGAGGATGAGCAGCCCGCCCATCGTCGGCGTGCCCGCCTTCGTCTGGTGGCTCTCGGGCCCCCACTCGCTGATCTGCTTGCCCACCTTCAGGCGGCGCAGCAGCCCCAGGAAGGGCGTCCCCGCTATCGCAGTCGCTGCCAGCGTCATCGCTCCCACGCTCAGGGCATAGATCATGGCGCCACCAGGGCGTCGACTACTGTCTCCAGGGCTACCGCCCGCGAGGCCTTCACCAGGACGTAATCGCCCGCCTTCAGCTCGTCGCGGAGGACCGGCACGGCGTCGGCGGGCGAGTTGAAGAAGCGCGTCTCAGCCGCGCCCGCCGCGACGGCCACCTCGAACAGCGGCCGCGCTCGCTCGCCGACGACGAGGATGAGGTCGGCGCAGGCGGCGGCGCGCTCGCCTACCTGGCGGTGGCCTTCCTCCTCGGCGGCGCCCAGCTCACGCATCTCGCCCAGGACGGCGATGCGCCGTCCTGGCAGCGCCGCCAGCAGGTCGAGCGTGGCGAGCATGGACTGGGGGCTGGCGTTGTAGCTGTCGTCCAGGATGGTGGCGCCGCTGGACGCCTGCCGCACGCGCAGGCGCAGGTCGGGCCGGGCCTGTCGCAGGGCGCCGGCGATCTCGGCCAGGGAGAGCCCTTCGCTCAGAGCGACGGCGGCGGCCGCCAGCGCAGGGTAGACGTGGTGCAGGCCGGGCAGCGGTGTCTCCACCGCCACCGACTCTCCGCCGTAGGACAGGCGGAACGAGATCCCCTCCAGGCCGCGGCCCCGCAGGTCGGCGGCGCGCACATCGCACTGGGAGGACTGTCCGTAGAGGAGAACGCGCGCCTTCGTGCGTGTGGCCATGGCGGCGACCTGCGGGTCGTCGCCGTTGAGGACGGCCAGGCCGCCGGACGGCAGCGCCTCCACGAGCTCCGCCTTGGCGGCGGCGATGGCGCCCATGGAGCCGAGCCGCTCAAGGTGCACCGGGCCGACGTTGGTGACGACCCCGGTCTGCGGCGCGGCGATCCGGCATAGCAGATTGATCTCCCCGGGCCCGTACATCGCCATCTCCAGCACGGCGCGCTCGTGCTCCTCGCTGAGATAGAGCAGCGTGAGGGGCAGGCCGATCTCCGTGTTCAGGTTGTCGGGGCTCTTCAGCACCCGGTAGCGGGCAGCCAGGACGGCGGCGATCAGCTCCTTGCAGGTCGTCTTGCCGACGCTGCCCGTGACGCCGATGACGCGGACGTCATGGCAGGCGCGCCAGTAGGCGGCCAGCCGTTGAAGGGCGGAGAGCGCGTCGCTGACGTGGAACACGGCGACGTCGTTCGGGGCCTCCCACGGTCGCTCCACCACCAGCCCCGCCGCCCCCCTCTCCAGCGCCTCGGCGATGAAGTCGTGGCCGTCGCGGCGCTCGCCGTGGAGGGCGAAGAAGAGGTCACCCTTCTCCACCCGGCGGGAGTCGATGACGGCGCGACTGAAGCTGCGGTCGGCCGGGCCGCGCCCGTCGACCAGGAGTTCAGCCGTCCCCTGAACTACGCTGTCCACCGCGAGCATCGTCTATATCTTGCCGATCGTCCTATCTCCGCACGAGGTCCGCTTCCAGGGGCGGGATCTTGAAGTAGGCCAGCGCCGCCTGAGCGATACGGTTGAACGCCGGCGCCGCCACCACGGTGCCCCATGGTACGTCCTTCGGTTCGTCGATCTTCACCAGTATCACCAGTTGAGGGTCCTCCAGCGGCGCGACGCCTATGAAGGACGAGATGTACGTCCCCTTGTAGGTGCCGGTGCCGGAGGCGATGTTGGCTGTGCCCGTCTTGCCTCCGACCTTGTAGCCCTGGATGTCCAGGTAGCTCCGTGGGATCCCCTGCACTACAACGCCCATCATGTCCAGCAGGGTGCGGGCGGTGTCCGCGCTGACTACCTGGCGGGCGACCTCCGGCTCGGACACCTGCTTGTCGTGGGGCCCGATTATCTCCCTGACCAGCATCGGCTTCATGAGCTTGCCTTCGTTGGCCAGGGCGGCGACGGCCATCACCATCTGCAGCGGGGTGATGCTGATCCCCTGGCCGAAGCTGTTGGTCGCCATGTCCACCGACCGCCAGTTCTCGGGGTCGTTATCAGGCGTGCGGACGCGCCCGCCGACCTCGCCGCCGAGGCCGGAGCCGGTGGGCTCTCCAAAGCCGAACTTGAAGACGTAATCGTAGAACCGCTCTGGGCCCGCCTGCTGGGCCAGCCAGGCGGCGCCCGTGTTGAGGCTCTTGGCCAGGATCTGCATCACGGTCTGGGAGCCGTTGGCGCTGAGGTCCCAGTTGCGGATGGTCCAGCCGTCGGCTTTGACTACGCCGGAGTCGAACCACCAGGTGTTCGGGTTCACCAGCCCCAGGTCCACGGCGGCCGCGGTGGTGATCAGCTTGAACACGGAGCCCGGCTCGTATTGGTCCGTGATCGCCCGGTTGCGGAAGAGGGCTAGCTTCGACTCATCGCTCAGGTCGGGCTTCGTGAGGTCAAACGTCGGGCGGCTCGCCATCGCCAGGATCTCGCCGGTCTTCGGCTGCACAGCGATGATCGTGCCGCCGCTCGCCTCGTGCTCCTTGATCGCCCGGTCCAGCTCCTGCTCCGCTATCCTCTGGACGAACCGGTCGATCGAGAGGACGGCCTGCGACCCGGGCTGCGGGTCGCGCTCACTGTGATTGCCGAGGGCGAGCTGATTACCGAGTCCGTCGCGCTCGAAGATGACGGTGCCCCGGGCGCCACCGACCAGAGACTCGATGTCAGCCTCCAGGCCGGTGAGGCCGGTGTTGTCCTGCCCCACGAACCCGAGGAGTTGCGCTGCCAGGTTCCCCTCCGGGTGGACGCGGGTGCTGCCGCGCAGGAGCCGCACTCCCCGCAGGCCCAGTTCGCGGATCTTGGCCGCCGCTTCGAAGTCGAGGCTGCGCGCCACCGCGATCTCATATATCTCCGCCGCCTCAACCTCACTCACCATCTCCTGGGGGTCGCCTTTTGTCACCGCCGCGATCGCGGCGGCGGCCTCGGCGGCCGCCTTGCTGTCCTTCCAGGACTTCACCTCCACCATCACGTCATAGGTGTCCTTGCTGGCGGCCAGCGGGTAGCCGTTGCGGTCCAGGAGGGCGCCGCGGCGCCCGGTCACCGTTTCCTTGGCCACGTGGATGTCCCGGGCCTCCGCCGCGTAGTGGCTGTGGTCGAGCACCTGGAGCTGAACGAGCCGGGCGACGAGCCCGACGGCGGCGAACGTGATGACCATCACCACGGCCCCTAGCCGCCAGCTCGCTCCCCGCTTGCGCGATTTTTTGGAGGCCATTGTTGATACCCCTACGGCAAGGGTAGCCAGTCCAATAGCTGCTCCCAGATGCTGGGTCCGGCCTGCTTCTCATCCGTTTTCGGCGGCAGGTAGCGGCTGGGAAGCGTTCGCGGCTCGGGCGCCGCCGCCTCCACAGCGATGTAGCGGGTCTCCTTCGGCTCCGCCATCTTAAGCTCGGTCCGGGCCTTCTTCTCTATGCGGTCCAGGCTGGCCATCGTGGCAACTTCCAGCTCCAGCTCCTGGGTCCTCGCCTGCCAGTCGGCTCGCTCCTGCTCCAGGCGGTGGACGTTGCCGTTGGTGCTGGTGGCGACGGCCGATTGGACCAGCGGGATCAGGGCGGCGGCGCCTATCACCAGCGCCGCGATGATCAGCAGCGTCGGCATGCTGGGAGAGCGCAGGAGCTCCGGGAGGAGGTGTCTGCCGGTCCTCGGTACGGATGCCAATTCGTCCTCCCTACAGCTTCTCGGCCGCCCGCAGGCGGGCGCTTCGGCTTCGCCGGTTGGCCGCGACCTCCGCCGGCGACGGACGCACGGCCCCCCGCGTCACGTCGCGCAGGGAGGCGCTGTGCCCGCAGGCGCAGGACGGCGCCTCCGGCGGGCAGACGCAGTCTCTGGATTCACGGCGGATGAACTGCTTGACGATTCGGTCCTCTAAGGAGTGGAAGGCAAGTGCTACCAGACGGCCACCGTGGCCCAGCACCTCCACCGCCTGCCCCAGGGCGGTGGTGAGGGCGCCCAGCTCGTCGTTCACGGCGATGCGGAGGCCCTGGAAGGTGCGCGTCGCGGGGTGGATGCGGCGGCGGGGCCCGCCGGCGGCCGCGGCGACCACCGAGGCCAGCTCCAGCGTCGTGCCCAGCGGCCGGGCGCGGACGATGGCGCGGGCGATGCGCCTGCTGGCCGGCTCCTCCCCGTAGCGCCAGATGATGTCGGCCAGTTCGCGTTCGTCGTAGGAATTCACTATGTCGTGGGCGGTCACGGCCTGGCTCGCCCCGAAGCGCATGTCCAGCGGGGCATCCGTCTGAAAGCTGAAGCCGCGCTCGTCGTCGCCGAGTTGGTACGAGGAGACGCCCAGGTCGAACAGCACCCCGTGCACCGGGACGAACTCCGCTCTGCCGCAGACGGCGGCCAGGTCGCGGAAGTTGGCGTGCACCAGGAGCGTGGAGCCGGCGAACGGCTGGAGGCGCACCCGCGCGATCTCCAGCGCGCTTTCGTCGGCGTCAATGCCAAGAAGTAGGCCGCCGGGGGCGGCGGCCTCCAGAATGGCCAGGGAGTGGCCACCGCCGCCCACCGTGCAGTCTACGTATCGGCCGCCGGGCTGGACAGACAGGTAACGCACGACCTCCTCCACCTTGACCGGAGCGTGGATCTGGGTCTCGTTAGGGGGCAAGATTTTTGCAACCACCTTTCCCCTTATTCCAGCGACTCCAGTTCGGTGGCGTAGGTCGCTTCTACCTGTTCTAGCTCCTTCTCCCACCGGTCGCGGTTCCAAACCTCCAGGCATTCACCGCGGCCGTAGACGACGACCGCCCCGTTAAGGTGGGTGGCCTCTCGGAGCTGTGCCGGAATCAGGATGCGACCCTGAGCGTCCAGCTCGGCGTCCCAGGAACGGCCGAATAACCTGCGTCGCAGCCGTCGACCTTTCAGATGCGACGCTGGCTCGGCCTTCACCAGATTGGATATCTCCTCGAAGCCGTCCTCGTTGTACACCTCCACGCAGCCTTCGGGGCTGAGCGTGAGCACGACCCCCGCCACGAACTCGTGGCGGTAGCGCGCCGGGATTGCTACCCGGCCGCGGTCGTCCACCGTATGCTCGTAAGTACCCCTAAAGGCCATATCGTCCGTTCGCCCTTCAAACTGGAGGGACGGCTGTGCTAATATGGGCCTGCTCGCTGCCGGCAGGCGTGAGCTGAATAGCGGAACTGGGAGAAAGCCCCACTCCTCCCCACTTCGCCCCACAGCATACCATCCGCGTGGGTATTGTCAAGTGCTTATGCAATATTTCCCCCGCCAATTTGGGAACTCTCTCCTCCCCTAGATATGCCATTCCTCGCCGGCATCCTCACCATCTCCGATAAAGGCGCTGCGGGCGAGCGCGAGGACACCTCCGGCGCGGAGATCCGGCGCCTTGTCTCCGCCCTCGACGTCTCCGTGGAGCGCTACGAGATAGTGCCCGACGAACGCGCTACCATCAGCGAACGGCTCATCGACTGGGCGGACGGGGCGGCGCTGGACCTGATCGTCACCACCGGCGGCACCGGGCTCGGCCCCCGCGACGTCACGCCCCAGGCGACACGCGACGCCATCGACTACGAGACGCCCGGCCTGGCGGAGGCGATGCGCATCGAGGGGCTGAAGCACACGCCGATGGCGATGCTCAGCCGCGCCGTCGCCGGCGTGCGCGGGCGGACGCTCATCGTGAACCTGCCGGGCAGCCCGAAGGGCGTCCGCGAGAGCCTGTCCGTGCTGGTGCCGGTGTTGCCGCACGCGCTGGAGCTGCTGCGCGGCGAGTCATCAGAGCACCGTGAACACCGGAGAACCACCCTTAAGGAGGGACAAGGTGAAGTGGCGCAAGTGACAACTGCGAAGCGGAGAATGAGGTGGGGGAAGAAGAGCCGTATGGTCGAGAAGGAGCTGCTCGCACAGGCTCTGAAAGACCGGAAGACGGGAACACTCTATCTGCGGTCGTTCGCGCCGGTCGCCGAACGATGTGGCGTCACCAGGGAGTTCGTTCGTCAGGTCGCTGAGGACTTGAACATCAAGAGTTACTACAGGCACTTGACGACTAGAGGTTCAAGGAGCATGACGGATGGACAGCGGACCGGTGGTGGCAAGGCGCCCGATATCGGCACGATCAACTCCTATATTCAGAAGCGGCTCACGGTGGAGGGAGTAGATTGCGTCTCCGCCGTCGAAGCGGGTCACTGGCTGGATGAGGCTGGACTGTTGAAGGACAGCGACGACAGACCTGGTAAACCCTTGCGCGACTTGCTTCGCGGCGGTTTGATCAGGGGCGCTCGGCAGGATCCCCCCAAGTCCCACGGCCGCTGGAGTATCTGCAGGTATCCGATCCCAGCCGATCCCATCCCATCCAAGAGAGTCGCTCAGCCTTCGAAGCCACCGGCTACTCCAGGCCGTCTACCGCCGAGTCTGAAACTTGGCGTTGATCTCGTGATCGTGGGCGAGGGTCCGGTCCCCGGAGGGCTGTCGCTGCAGCGAGGATGCTATTACGCGAACCCGACCAACTCGTTCTGGCGGGACCTCCACCAGGCCGGATTCACCCCGTCTCTGTTCGATCCTTGCGACTATCCCAAGCTCCTACAACTGTCGCCGAGTATCGGGCTCGATGACGTGTACGATGATCCGCAGCGTCTCTTCGACCGGCTCAGTGGCTGCAACCCGCGTCACGTTGCGTTCAACAGCAACAGAGCCTTCGATCGAGTTCGCCGCGATCGCGCTGGGCGGCTGATCTTGGAGGCATTCGAGACGACAGTCCTTTACGACAGCTCTGCCACCGCCAAGGCGTACCACCCGAAGCGGATGGCTCTGCTCCGGGCGCTGCGCAAGCAGCTCACTCGCTAGTCACCATGCGTATCGACATCCTGACCATCTTCCCGGAGATGTTCCGCGGCCCCTTCGACGAGTCGATCGTCAAGCGGGCCGTGGACTCCGGCCTCGTCTCCATCCACCTCCACGACATCCGCCGCTGGGCGAAGGACCGCCACAAGACCGTGGACGATTACCCCTACGGCGGCGGGCCGGGCATGGTGATGAAGCCGGATGTCGTCTTCGCGGCCGCGGAGGCCGTGCTGGAGCTGGCGCCGCAGCGGCAGCCCGTCGTGTTGCTGACGCCCGGCGGCAGGCGCTTGACGCACGAGGTCGTCCTCGAGATGGCCGCGCATGAGCGGCTCGTCCTCATCTGCGGTCACTACGAGGGGTTCGACGCCCGCGTCCACGAGCGGCTGGTGACGGATGAGATCAGCATCGGCGATTTCGTGCTGTCCGGCGGCGAGCTGGCGGCGATGGTGCTGGTGGACGCGGTGGTACGCCACATACCAGGCGCCCTCGGCTCGCCGGAGTCGGCGGCGCAGGAATCGTTCTCGGGTGGCCTGCTGGAGGCGCCGCACTACACGCGGCCGCCGGAGTTCCGTGGCTGGCCGGTGCCGGAGGTGCTGCTTTCCGGGAACCACCAGGAGGTGGCGAAGTGGCGGCGGCGGCAGAATCTGCTGCTCACGGCGCGGCGGCGCCCTGACCTCCTGGCAGAGGCGGAGCTGACCGCGGAGGAGCGGGAGTGGCTTGCCCTTCAGGAGGGCGAACAGTAAACTGGGCAAGGTTGCCATGGACCTGAAATCGATCGTTCCACTCAATCAGAACCCGAAGGTTCCCGACTTCCGCCCCGGCGATACGGTGCGCGTCATGGCCCGCGTCGTGGAGGGAGAGCGGGAGCGCGTCCAGGCGTTCGAGGGCGTGGTCATCCGCAAGCGGCGAGGCGCAGTCAACTCCAACTTCACGGTACGCCGCGTCGCCCACGGCATCGGCGTGGAGCGGACGTTCCTGCTGTACTCGCCACGGCTGGAGAGCGTCCAGGTCGTGCGGGTGGGGCGCGTCCGCCGCGCGAAGCTCTACTACCTTCGGGGGCGGGTGGGCAAGAAGGCCCGCATCCGCGCCGGCTCCCGCGACCGGTTCGAGGAGCTGACACGCCAGGTTCCCGGCGCCGGGGAGGAGCTGCCGGAGGAGAAAGAGGAGGAGACGGACGAGGCTGAAGCCGTCGAGGAGTCCGTCGCGGAGGCGGAAGCCGAGCCGGAGGAGGAAAAGGCCGCGGAGTAGCGCCCCGCCGCTCCGTCGTTCGTGCCGCCCCACGGGGCGGCCTTTTTCATGCGCCGCCCGCCCTTTCCACTACCAGAAGGCGCGATGGTATAGTCGGCGCGGAGGTGCCGATGGCCTACGCAGAGGTCGCCGTCAACGCCGCGGCGCCCATTCGCCAGACGTTCACTTATCGCATCCCGGAGGGGCTGTCCGTGCGCGTGGGGCACGCGGTCTACGTCCCGTTCGGGTCGCGCCGGCTCCAGGGAGTCGTTCTCGAGGTGACTGGAGAGCCCGCCTTCGCCGAGGCGCGTGACATCGAGGCGATCATCGACCCCGAGCCGGTGCTCTCGCCGGAGCGGGCGCAGCTCGCCCGCTGGCTCAGCGACCACTACCTGGCGCCCCTGTTCGATTGTGTCGCCCTCATGCTGCCGCCTGGTTTCAAGCGGCGGCCGCTCACCATACTTCGGGCGCTCGTGTCGCCGGGCGAGCTGGCGGACCTGGGGCTCACGGAGCGACAGCGGGCCGCTCTGGTTCTCCTGCTGTCCGAAGGCCCTACCGAGCAGGAGCAGCTGCGGCGGGCGCTCCACCTGCGCAGCGCCGGCGCCCTGGTGAGCGCGCTCCTCCTCAAGGGGCTCGTCGAGCGCACGTACGAGCTGGCGCGGCCGCAGGTACGGCCGAAGGTCGTCACCCACCTCCGTCTGCTCGTCTCCGCCGATGAGGCGCTGCGGCAGGCAGGCGCCCTGCGCCGCGAGGACCGGCCGCAGCCGCTCCGGCGGGCGATGGTGCTGGAAGCGCTGGCGGAGGACGGGCCCCTGCCGCTCTCCGAGCTGAGGTCCCGGGGGCTGACGGCGGCGGTGATGCGCGATCTGGAGGCGGCCGCGCTCGCCGGGGTGGAAGACGTGACGGTCGTGCGCGATCCGTTGGCGGGCCGGGCCTACGCCCCGCGGCCGGCGCCGGACCTGACCGGAGAGCAGGGCGAGGCGTACCGGCGGATCGCGGAGGCGCTGGAGTCGGGAGGGCACGCGCAGACGTTCCTCCTCCACGGCGTGACCGGTTCCGGCAAGACGGAGGTCTACCTCCAGGCGCTGGACAAGGCGGTCTCCCTGGGCAAGCGGGCGATCGTGCTGGTGCCGGAGATATCGCTCACGCCGCAGACCGTGCGCCGCTTCGGAGAGCGCTTCCCCGGTCAGGTCGCGGTGATGCACAGCGGCCTCTCCCTGGGTGAGCACTTCGACATGTGGCGCGAGGTGCGGGCCGGACGTTACGCCGTCGTCGTTGGGCCGCGGGGCGCGCTGTTCGCGCCGCAGCCGGACCTCGGTCTCGTTGTGCTCGACGAGGAGCACGAGTGGACGTACAAGCAGCAGGAGGGCTCCCCGCGCTATCACGCCCGCCTCGCCGCCGAGCAGCTTTGCCGGCTCACCGGCGCCGCCCTCGTCCTCGGCTCCGCCACTCCGGACGTGGAGAGCCACTTCCGAGCCCAGGAAGGCTCCTACCGGCTGCTGGAGTTGACGCAGCGCCTCCAGAGGACGGAGGCGGGCGGCGTCGCCCCCAGCCCGCTGCCGGAGGTCGAGGTCGTGGACCTCCGCGAGGAGTTGAAGGCGGGCAACCGCAGCAT
The DNA here is from genome assembly GCA_030690405.1 of Dehalococcoidia bacterium. The sequence goes on from JAUYGU010000050.1 coordinate 20,208, forward strand.
CTTCAGCCGGTCGCTGGCCGCGGGCATGCTGGGCGCGCTTTCGTCGCGGGAGCAGGTGATCCTGTTCCTGAACCGGCGGGGGACGGCGTCCTTCGTGCAGTGCCGCGATTGCGGCAACGTGCCCGCCTGCTCCTCCTGTGCGGTCTCTCTGACCCTGCACTCTGTCGGCGGCGGAGAGGAGCGCCTCATCTGTCACTACTGCCGTCGGTCGCGCGCCGTCCCGCGGGAGTGCCCCCAGTGCGGCGGCAGCCGTATCCGCCCGCTGGGGCTGGGCACGGAGCGCGTGGAGGAGGAGGCGCAGAGAGCCTTCCCCGGCGCCCGCACCCTCCGCTGGGACCGCGACGTCACCCGCGGCCGCGACGCCCATGAGCGCATCCTGGCCCGCTTCTTGGCCCACGAGGCGGATATCCTCATCGGCACACAGATGGTGGCGAAGGGGCTCGATATGCCGCTGGTCACCCTCGTCGGTGTCATCTCCGCCGATACCGCCCTCCGTTTCCCCGACTTCCGCTCCGGCGAGCGCACGTTCCAGCTGCTGGAGCAGGTGGCCGGCCGGGCGGGACGCGGGCCCCGTGGCGGCCGTGTCGTCATCCAGACGTACTCCCCGGAGCACTACGCCGTCCAGGCCGCCGCCGGTCACGACTACCAGGCGCTGTACCAGCGCGAGATTGAGTTCCGGCGGCGGCTGGGCTACCCCCCGTTCGGGCGGCTGGCGCGCCTGGTCTTCGCTCACACGAACGAGCGGTACGCCCAGGAGCAGGCGGCGGCGATGGTGCGCCACCTCCGCGGCGAGCGGGACCGTCGCGGGCTGCCCAACCTCGATGTGCTTGGGCCGGGGCCGGCCTTCGTGCCCAGGCTGCGCGGCCGCTGGCGCTGGCAGGTCGTCGTCCGTGGCGGAGACCCGGCGGAGCTGCTGGCGGACGTGCCCTTCCCCCGCGGCTGGACGCTGGATATAGACCCCGTCTCGCTGCTGTAGGGCGCTACCTATCGGCGGTCTGGCAAATTCGCTAGAATTGGGGCAACCGCTGCCGAACCGCCGCTCTCTAGAGGTGACCAGTGACCGTTCACGACATTCGATTCCTGGGCGACCCGGTGCTACGCGAGAAGGCGAAGCGCGTGCCCACGATCGATGCGTCCATCCACCGGCTGATCGATGACATGATCGATAGCATGCGCGCCGCCAACGGCGTAGGCCTTGCCGCGCCCCAGATCGGGGTGTCGCTGCGGCTGATCGTCATCGGCCTCCCCGACGAGGAGCCGTTCGCGCTCATCAACCCTGAGATCGTGAAGCGCTCCGGTCAGCGGTCCGTGGAGGAGGGCTGCCTCTCGGTGCCGGGCTACCGGACGGAGAACCTGACGCGCTCCGTCACCGTCATCGCCAAGGGGCTGGACGCCGCGGGGAAGCCCCTAAGGGTGAAGGGCAAGGACGACCTGCTGGCGCAGGCGCTGGAGCACGAGATCGACCACATCAACGGCACCCTCTACGTCGACCACCTGGAGAGCAAGGACGACCTGATCAAGATCGAGCCGCAGCCGGGCCCGGAGGAGGAACCGGTGAGGCCGTCCCGCAGCGGCGGCTGATACGGGCTGCCATGGCCGGGGCCGCTCTCAAGCTGAGCGCTGAAGCGCGCCGTCTGCTCGCTGACCTCGCCGCTTTTTTCCGCGGGCGCGGCGTCCAGGCGTATGTCGTCGGCGGCTTCGTCCGGGACACTCTGCTGGGCCGTGATGGCCACGACATTGACGTTTCCATCGAGGGCGACCCGCTGGTGCTGGGGCGGCAGCTCGCCGACGGCCTCGGCGGGAGCTACTTCCCGCTGGCGGAGGAGCAGCACGTCGCGCGCGTGCTGCTACCGGAGCGGCGCTTCCACATCGACCTCATGCCGCTCTCGGCCGAGATCGAGGCTGACCTTGCGGGGCGCGACTACACCATCGACGCCATGGCCGTCCCGCTCGCGGACGCCGGCTCCGGCCGCGCCGCGGTCATCGACCCTACCGGCGGCCTGGACGACCTGCGAGAGCGGCGGCTGCGGGTGATCCGCGAGGACGCCTTCCGCCACGACGCCCTGCGGCCGCTGCGGGGGGTCCGGTTGGCGGTGGAGATGGACTTCACTATCGAGCCCGGGACCGCCCGGCTCATCAGCAAGCACGCTCACCGGCTGCCGCAGGTCTCCGTCGAGCGCCAGCGCGACGAGCTGATGCGCATCATGGCGACGCCCCGCGCCGGCCCGGCGCTGCGCCTGCTCGACGACCTGGGGCTGCTGGAGCAGCTCCTGCCGGAGGTCACCGAGACGCGAGGCGTGGAGCAGCCCAAGGAGCACTACTGGGACGTCTTCAGCCATTCCCTTGAGGCCGTCCGCAATCTGGACATCCTGCTGGGCGAAGATGAGCCGGGCGACCGGCACTGGCGCACGCTCTGGCGGGAGCTGTGGGGCCAGCTCGCCTGGTGGCAAGACGCCCGGCCCTACTTCCGCGAAGAGCTGCTGCCGGAGCGGCCGCGCGCGGCGGTGCTGAAGCTGGCCGGCCTGCTGCACGACATCGCGAAGCCGGAGACCAAGACCTTCGACGATACGGGCCGGATGCGGTTCTTCGGCCACGCGGACGTGGGTGCCCGGAAGTGCGGCCGCATCCTCCGCCGGCTGCGCTTCTCAGCGCGAGAGGTCGCGCTGGTGCAGGCGATGGTGCAGGCCCACCTGCGGCCGGTGCAGATGGGGCAGCAGGGCCCGCCCACGCGCCGCGCCCTCTATCGCTACTTCCGCGACTGCGGCGACGCCGCGATCGCGACCCTCTTCCTCTCCCTGGCCGATCACCTGGGCACGGTCGGCCCCCGCGTCAGCCCTTCGGGCTGGCGCCAGCACGTAGCGCTGGTAAACTATATACTCACAAAGCGGTTTCAAGAGGAGGAGACCATCTCCCCGCCGAAGCTGCTCGCTGGAGATGAGCTGATGGCAGAACTAGAGCTATCGCCGGGACCGATGATCGGCCGCCTGATTGAGACGCTGCGGGAGGCGCAGGCCGCCGGCGAGATATCGACGCGCGAAGAGGCGCTGGCCCTGGCCCGTACTTGCCTGGCCGGGCAGCCTTCCGGCTCGCCGGCCGGGGGCCAAGGCGGTTGATCTGGGTCCTGGCGCTGAGCTACCCGGCGGTCATCGCGGTGTTGTTCTACTTCGCCTTTCTGCGCCCCGTTCAGCAGGACCGGGCCAGACAGCGACGGGAGCTGGCCGATCTCCAGATCGGCGACGAGGTGCTGACCCAGGCCGGGTTCATAGCCGTGATCAAGGAGATTCGTGTGCCCGAACAGCGGGGACCGACGGAGCTGGTCCTCGACCTCGGCGGGCTCGACGTCCGCGCCTACACGTCGGCGATAGCCCACAGGCTGCCGCAGGCTGAGCGGGCGGAAACGGAGGAGACAGCAGTGGAGCAAGGGCAGAGGTAGCCGATGCGCAACAGGTCTAACCGGATAATCTTCGCGCTCGTCATTGCGCTCACCGTGTTCTCGGTCATCGTCGTCTGGCCCAACGCGCCCGATCGCTACCTGCCCAACTTCGTGCCGTGGCCGGAGGGCCACGGCCTCAAGATCGGCGGCCTGGAGCGACGGGCCATGCGCCTGGGGCTTGACCTCAAGGGCGGCACCTACGTCCTGCTGGAGGCGGACACCAGCCGCCTGCCGCCGGGGACCGACATCGGCGGTGCCCTGGACGGCGTGAAGGACGTGCTGGAGCGGCGCGTCAACGCCTTCGGCGTCTCCGAGACAGAGATCACCCGTGAGGGGCCTAACCGGCTCGCCGTGCAGATGCCCGGCATCGACCCAACGCGGGCCAGAGAGCTGCTGGGCAAGACCGCCCAACTGGAGTTCCGGGCGCCGGTCAGGGACGAGGCGGGCCTGATCGTCTGCGTGAACCCGGACGGCAGCACCTATGCGGTGGCGTTCCAGACGGGCGCCTTCGCCCAGGTGTCCTCAACGGACGTGGGGTGCCCGCCGCCGGAACAGGGGGGGGCGCCGGGGGTCGTGAAATGGAAGCCCGCCACAGCCACCGACAGCCAGGGCGTGCAGAGGGTGCTCACCGGCAGCTACCTCAGGCCTAACGCCAGTGTCGTCGGCCCTCCTACCGCGGTCGCCATCGAATTCACAGGCGAGGGCAGCCTGCTGTTCGAGCAGATCACGGGCGACCTGGCAGTCGGCAATCTGCCCCTGGCCATCTTCCTTGACGAGGAGATGATAGGCGCGCCGGCGGTGCAGCAGCAGATCACCGGCGGCCAGTCGACCATTACCGGCCTCACCCTGGACGAATCTAAGACGCTTGCCATCCAGCTCAACGCCGGCGCCCTTCCCGTTCCCATGCGGGCGATCCAGGAGACGGAGGTGGACGCGACCCTGGGAGAGCACGAAGTGATCCGGACGGTGCAGGCGGGTCTCATCGGCATCCTGGCGGTGATGGCGTTCATGGTGCTCTACTACCGGCTGCCGGGCCTCCTGGCCGCCGGCGCACTCGGCGTCTACATCTCATTCGTCCTGATGCTGTTCAAGATCGGGCCCATCATCGGCCCCGTCACCATCACCCTGGCCGGTATCGCCGGCTTCGTCCTCTCTGTGGGAATGGCGGTCGACGCCAACGTCCTTGTGTTCGAGCGGCTCAAGGAGGAGCTGCGCTCTGGCCGCAACCTCATGGCCGCAGTCGAGCACGGCTTCGACCGCGCCTGGTCGTCAATTCGAGACTCCAACGTGTCCACCCTGATCACCTGCGTTATCCTCTTCTGGTTCGGCGACCAGTTCGGCGCCTCGCTGGTGAAGGGGTTCGCGCTCACCCGGGGGATCGGCGTGCTGGTCAGTATGTTCACCGCCCTCACCGTCACCCGCACCTTCCTGCGGTTGCTGGTGGGGACGCCAATGGCGCGAAACCTGGCGCTGTTCGGGGCCGCGCCCGAAGAGGTCGGCATCGGCCCGGCGGCCGCCGCGGCCGTTCCCGACGGCGTCCCCACCAGGGCCGGCCGGAGCACGACCCGTGGCTGGAGCCTGGACTTCGTGCACCGGCGCGGCTTCTACTACGTTCTCTCCATCGCGGTTCTCGTGCCGGGTATCATCTCGCTGCTGGTGCCGCCGTCTTTGAAGCCGGGGATTGAGTTCAGCAGCGGCGCCACGTTCACCGTTGAGTTCAAGGACAAGTCGGTCAGCCCGGCACGGGTGAGAGACGTCATGGCGGAGGTCGGCCATGCGGAGGCCCGTGTCCAGAGTACAAGCGGCGGCGGCTTCATCATCCGCACGGCGGAGCTTCAGGGACTGGCGGGACCGCCTGTGGGTCCCAGGCCGCCCTCCGAGCGGGACAAGGTCGAAGCCGGCTTCGCCGGACTGGGCGAGTACAACGTGACGAACTTCAACCAGGTGTCGGAGATCGTATCCAAGTCCATCGGGCGGAACGCCGCCATCGCCGTGGGCGTGGCCGCGATGGCTATCCTCCTCTATATCTCCTGGTCGTTCCGCAACGTGCCCAAGGCGTACCGCTACGGCATCGCCGCCGTCATCGCCGCCGGGCACGATGGGCTCGTTGTCCTGGGGGTGTTCTCCATCCTGGGCAAGGTGTTCGATACCGAGATCAACACGATGTTCATCACCGGTCTCCTCACTATCATCGGCTTCAGCGTCCACGATACTATCGTCGTCTTCGACCGGATCAGGGAGAACTCGGGGACCTACCCGGGCGCTTCCCTCCACGAGGTTGTGAACGTGAGCCTTACCGAAACGATGGCGCGTTCACTGAACACCTCAATCACTGTGCTGTTCGCCGTGGTCGCTCTGCTGCTCCTCGGCGGCTCCACCATCCAGAGCTTCCTGCTGGTGCTGCTGGTAGGCGTGACCGCGGGCACCTACAGCTCAATATTCGTCGCCAGCCAGATACTGGTGTCCTGGGAGGAGGGCGACCTTTCAAGCCTGTGGCGCCGGTTGCTTCCCCGGAGGCCGCTGCCGGCGCCGGAGGCGTAGCGCCGCCGGAGCGCCCCTAGCGGGCGGGGCTCCGCAGCACCCGCTCATCGCCCACGCGGCGGGTCAGGCGCTGCTCGTCCATGTGCTCCAGCAGCGCCTGGGCGTACTTGCGGCTGGTGCCCAGCAGGTCACGCACCTGGGCCAGCGTCACCGTCCGGCGCTCCCCGAGGTGCGCCACCACCCGCTCCACCATCTCCCGGTAGGCCTCCGCCGCGAACACGATCCCCTCCCCAACCCAGACGATATCGCCGCGGTCCTCCAGGTACGATAGGAGGTCGTCGTCGCTGTCCAGCGCCGGCGGCGAAAACGGTTGCGAACGCAGCGCCGCCAGCAGCTGGCGCGCCCGCTCCTCCTGGGAGGCGTCCGGTCGCGGCTCGTGGCCGGGCAGGGAGACGCTGCCCGCCGCTTCCCTCACTTCGCTTCGCGCGGCCAGGAGCGCAACCGCCTGATCGAAGGCGCGGCTCTCCAGCCCCAGCCGGCTGCGCAGCTCCTCTTTGGAGATGCCGCGACGCAGGGGAAACTGCCGGTGGTACTCCGAGAGCACGTCCTTCAGCCGCTCCGCGAGGGAGGCGAACCCCACGGTGGTGTAGAGCAGAGTGCCGTCAGCCGGCGGGCCACCGTCGAGCGCTAGCAGTTCTCCCCCGGCGATCGCCTCCTCCACGGCGGCCCGCACCTCCTCAGCCGACAGGTCGAGTCCACTCGATAGGTCGCGCAGGCTCACCGGCTCCGAGGCCGCCGCGGCCATCAGTACCGCCTCCCGCGGTGAGCCCCGGTCCATCGCCTCCAGCCTCTCGATCGTCGGCGGGTGGAAGCGCCTGTGCCGCCGCGCCTGCGTATCGACGATGCGGCCGCCGCCGAGCGTGTCGTTCGGGTCGCGGACGACGAAGCGGTCGCCCTTGACGGCCGCGACGGGTCGCGAGAGGCGGAGCTGCACCCAGGCCTCTTCACCCGGCGGAACCTGGTCGCTGTCGAGCAGGAGCAGACGGCCCTCGACCTCCGCCGAGCCCGTGTGAAGCGTGACGGTCGTGTTGTGCCGCAGGGGCCGGCTGAGGTGGCGCACGGCCCGCAGCCGCACGTCCAGCGACGTCGCCGCCCGCAGCCAGCCGGGTGAGGCCACGACCATCCCCCGCTCCAGCTCCTCCACGGCCACGCCGGCCAGGTTCACGGCCGTGCGCCGCCCCGGCGGCGCGACCTCCACCTTCTGGCCGTGCGCCTGGAGCCCGCGGACGCGCGCGCGCAGCCCCGCCGGCGCCACCTCCACCTCCTGGCCCACCCGCAGAGAGCCCGCGATCAGCGTTCCCGTTACGACCGTGCCGAAGCCGGCGATCGTGAACGCGCGGTCGATCGGCAGGCGGGGCCGGCCGATATCGCGCTTGGCGGGCGTCCTCACCAGCTCCGTCTGCAGCGCCGCCACCAGCTCGTCCAGCCCCTGACGGCTGACGGCGGAACAGACCACGGTGGGCGCACCCTCCAGGGTCGTGCCCCGCAGCGCCTCCTCCACGTCCGCCGCTACGAGCTCGGCGAAATCCGCGTCCACCAGGTCCGTCTTCGTCACCGCGACGACGCCATGCTCGATGCCCAGCAGATCGATGATCGCCAGGTGCTCTCGCGTCTGCGGCATCACGCCCTCGTCGGCGGCGACGACCAGCAGCGCCAGGTCGATGCCGCCCACGCCGGCGAGCATGTTCTTGATGAACCGCTCGTGGCCGGGCACGTCCACGATGCTCACCTCCTCGCCGTTGGGCAGGGTGAGCCAGGCGAAGCCCAGGTCGATGGTGAGCCCGCGCTCCTTCTCCTCGCGCAGCCGGTCGGGGTCGATGCCGGTCAGGGCCTGGACGAGGGCGGACTTGCCGTGGTCTACGTGGCCGGCGGTGCCGATGACGTACATGGCTAAGGCGCTGCCCTACCGCGGGCTGAAGCCCGTGGCTTCGCCTCGAACTCCCATGCCGCGCACTTCAGTGTGCGGTGCAGAGCCACCAGCGCGGACTTGCCGTGGTCTACGTGGCCAGCGGTGCCGACGACGTACATGGCTTAGGCGCTACCCTACCGCGGGCTGAAGCCCGTGGCTTCGCCTCGAACTCCCATGCCGCGCACTTCAGTGTGCGGTGCAGAGCCTTCCATCATGGCGAGTCGATTCTAGCACCGTCGGCTCACCCTCTGATAACATACGTCCCGCCATGCCGCCCGCCGGCTACGTCTACGACCCGCTCTACCTGGAGCACGAGATGCCCGGCCACCCGGAGAGCCCGGCCCGCCTCCGGGCTATCGTCGCGCACCTCGAGGAGTCGGGTGTCCTGGCCCGCCTCACGAAGATCGGGCCGCGGGACGCCACGCCGGCTGACATCGAGCTGCTGCACTCGCGCGAGCTTGTCGCGCGGGTGCGGGGCGCGGCGGAGAAGGGCGGCGCCTGGCTCGACCCGGACACCTACGTCGCGCCGCGCTCCTACGAGGCGGCGCTGCGGGCGGCCGGCGGCCTGCTCGCCGCCACCGACGCCGTGCTGGACGGGGAAGTGGGCTCCGTGTTCTGCCTGGTGCGGCCGCCCGGCCACCACGCCACCCCCAGGCAGGCGATGGGGTTCTGCCTGTTCAATAACGTCGCCCTCGCTGCCGCCCACGCGCTGGAGCGCCGTGGGCTGGAGCGCGTCGCCATCGTGGACTTCGACGTGCACCATGGGAACGGCACCCAGGATTGCTTCTACGCCGACCCGCGCGTGCTCTACGTCTCCACCCATCAGTACCCGTTCTACCCTGGCAGCGGCCACTGGGCGGAGACGGGCGAAGGCTCCGCCGAGGGGACGACGGTGAACCTGCCGCTCCCCCGTGACTGCGGCCGCGAAGAGTACCTGCGTGCCTACCGCGAGGTGGCCGCGCCGCTACTGCGGAGGTTCGACCCGCAGCTGCTTCTCGTCTCGGCGGGGTTCGACGCCCACTTCGCCGACCCGCTGGCGCAGATGCTGCTCGACACGCGCGGCTACTACGAGATCGCCTCGCTCATCCGGGGGCTTGCCGATGAGCTGTGCGAGGGCCGCATCGTCTACGGGCTGGAGGGCGGCTACGACCACACCGCGCTGGCCTGGTCCGTGCACGCCTGCATCGACACGCTGCTGGGCGACGCGTTCGCCGAGGACCCGCTGGGGCCCGGCCCCGCCGTGCCCGGCCCGAACATCGATACGGTGCTGGCGGCGGTCAAGCAAGCGCACGGGCTGGACGGTGGGTGACGGGTGGGCGGACGCTCTGACTCACCCCGCCGCCGCCCCCCCCCCAGATTCCTTCGCGGGCGGTCGTTATCGCACTCAAGATTGCATTTGCCGCTCAGAATGACAGGGACTTTACGTTCCAGCGCCGGCGTCACTCCGGCAGCAGGCGGACGAACACCTCGTTCGCCAGGAGGCGGCCGCGGGGGGTGAGGCGGAGCCGGCCGTTAGCGCGCTCCAGAAGCCCCAGCGACACGAACTCCTCGAACGTTGCGGCGTAGGCGGCGTCCGCGCCGTCGCCGAAGCGCCGTTGGAACTCCGCCAGCGAGACGCCTTCGTTCAGCCGCAGCCCCATGATCAGCGTGTCGGCGCGGGCCAACTCCGGCCGCGGCTCCTCGGCGAACGTCACCTGGCGCATCGACTTGAGCAGCGCGCCCGCGTCCGCGTCCTCCGGCGGCGCCTGCGCCGTCTCGCCGACGAGCTGGACGTAGCGCCGGGGCGAGTAGACGTCCGCGAACCGGCAGCCGGCCAGGTGCGAGTGCGCGCCCGCGCCAAGCCCCAGCCAGTCGCCGTTGCGCCAGTAGACCAGGTTGTGGCGGCACTCCTGGCCGGGCAGCGACCAGTTGGAGATCTCGTACTGCCGGTAGCCCGCCTGGGCCATCCGCCCCTGCGACCACTCGTACATCTCCGCCTGGGCGTCGCCGTCCGGCTCCGGGACGCTCCCGTGCTCGATGTCGTAGGCTAGCTTCGTCCCGTCCTCCACCGTGAGGGCGTAGAGCGACATGTGGTCCGGACGCAGGGTAATTGCTCGCTCCAGGGACGCCTGCCAGCGCTCGAGCGGCTGCTCCGGCAGGCCGTAGATCAGGTCGAGGTTGACGCGCTGGAAGCCCGCCTCGCGCGCCCAGCGGTACGCCTCCTCCGCTTCCGCCGCGGAGTGGATGCGGTCCAGCGCCGCCAGCTCATCGTCGTGAAACGACTGGACGCCGAAGCTGATGCGGTTCACGCCCGCATCGAGCAGCGCCCCCAGGTACGCCGCGTCGACGGTACCCGGATTCGCCTCCAGCGTCACCTCCGCGTCGGGCGCCAGCGCGAACCGCTCCCGCAGGCCGGTCATGACGCGCTCCACCTGCTCGATGGGCAGGAGGCTGGGCGTGCCGCCGCCGAAGAAGACCGTCGGCACCGGCCGCCCCCGCGCGAACCCCGCCCATAGCCCCATCTCCGCGATCAGCGCGTCGACGTACGGCTCCACCAGCTCCTCCAGCCCCGCGTAGGAGTTGAAGTCGCAGTAGCGGCACTTCAGGGAGCAGAACGGTATGTGGAGGTAGAGGGAGAGCGGTTCGCGGTTCATCAAGGAGATGATATCAGGATGCTCCAGCCTGCCGCCTGCGATATAGTAGTGCCACCATGCTCAAGAGCCACAACTGCGGTGAGCTGCGCGCCCCCCACGAAGGGGAGGCCGTCACGCTGGCCGGCTGGGTCCACCGCCGGCGCGACCACGGCGGCCTCATCTTCATCGACCTGCGCGACCACGACGGCCTCACCCAGGTCGTGTTCAACCCGAAGGAGGGCGGCGAGGCCTACGCCGTCGCCGATACGGTCCGCGGCGAGTACGTCCTCCAGGTGGAGGGCACGGTCGCGCGCCGTCCGAAGGGCACGGAGAACGCGCACCTCCCGACGGGCGAGATCGAGGTCAAGGCGCACGCCGCCACCGTCCTCAACGAGGCCAAGACGCCGCCCTTCTATATCGTCGAGGAGACGGACGTCGACGAGCTGCTGCGGCTCAAGTACCGCTACCTGGACCTCCGCCGCGAGACGATCCACCGGAACATCGTCCTCCGCGCCCGCGTCACCAAGTTCATCCGCGATTTCCTGACCGAGCGCGGCTTCACGGAGATCGAGACACCGATCCTGACCGCGCCCACGCCGGAGGGCGCCCGCGACTACCTCGTCCCCAGCCGCGTCCACCCGGGCCACTTCTACGCGCTCCCGCAGTCGCCGCAGCAGATGAAGCAGCTCCTCATGGTCGCCGGATTCGAGCGCTACTTCCAGATCGCCCACTGCCTGCGCGACGAGGACCTGCGGGCGGACCGCCAGCCGGAGCACACCCAGCTTGACCTGGAGATGAGCTTTATCTCCGACGAGGAGGACATCCTGCGGCTGTTGGAGGGGCTGTACTACCAGCTCGTGCAGACCGTCACGCCGCACTTCAAGGTGCAGGCGCACCCCTTCCCCCGCATGACCTACGAGGAGTCCGTGCGGCGCTTCGGGGTGGACAAGCCGGACCTGCGCTACGGCCTGGAGCTTGTCGATCTCACCGACGCGCTGCGGGAGAGCGAGTTCGCCATCTTCCGCCAGACCGTGGCGGCAGGCGGGGTCGTGCGGGCCGTCTGCGTGCCCGGCGGCGCCGAGTTCAGCCGCAAGCAGACGGACGACCTCACCACCTTCGTTCAGCAGTACGGAGCGAAGGGGCTCGTCTCCCTCGCCTTCACCGGCGACGGCCCTATCGACGCCCTGTCCCAGGACGATATCCGATCCCCCGTCGCCAAGTACTTCACAGTCGAGCAGGCGCGCGAGATGGCCCGCCTGGCCGGCGCCGCCCGCGGCGACATGCTGCTGATCGTCGCCGACCAGCCCGGCGTCGCCAACAAGGCGCTCGACGGCCTCCGCCGCGAGGTCGCTGGGCGGCTGGAGCTGGCCGACCCCGGCACCCTCGCCTTCGCCTTCGTCACCCACTACCCGATGTTCGAGTGGAGCGAGACGGCGGAGCGCTGGGTCTCCTCCCACCACCCGTTCACCTCGCCGCGGGAGGAGGACATCCCGCTCATGGACAGCGACCCCGGCCGCGTGCGCTCCCACGCCTACGACCTGGTGTGCAACGGCTGGGAGCTGTTCAGCGGGTCGATACGTATACACCGGCGGGAGCTCCAGGAGAAGGTGTTCGCCATGCTGGGCATCGGGCCGGAGGAGGCGCAGCGGCGCTTCGGCCACATGCTGGAGGCGTTCGAGTACGGCGCTCCGCCCCACGCCGGCATCGGCGCCGGCATAGACCGGCTGATGGCCGTACTCACCGGCCAGCCGGACATCCGCGAAGTGATCGCCTTTCCCAAGACGAAGAGCGCCACGGACCCGCTCACCGGTGCACCGGGGGAGGTGACGCCGGAGCAGCTGCGTGACCTGCACATAGCCGTAACGGAGACGGAAGAGGGCAAGTCTTAGGATCCGGGCTGTCCCGTTGAATGTGCGGGGGTTAACCGGTAGTATGGGTGGTCAGTTTAATAGATAGCGGCAGGCAGGTAGAACGCACCCGGCAAGGCAGGCAGCATATGGAAACCCGCAGGCTCATCCTGGTTCTCGGCGGCATCGCCGTTGTCCTCGTCATCGTTCTCGGTGTTCTCTCCCTGGCAGTGATCGGCGGCGGCAGCAGCAGCGGCGGCGGCAACAGCGGCAGCCCCACGCCGGAGACCTCCCCCCTGCCCGCGCGTGTGGCAGGCGAACTCCGGCTCGCCGGGCCCAACCCCCTCACCCTCGATCCCGCCTGCACATCGGACGTCAGTTCCGCCGAGTACATCATGGAGATATTCTCCGGCCTCGTCACGTTCGACCGGGACCTCAATCTGGTCCCCGACATCGCCGAGAAGTGGGACGTCAGCGACGACGGCGCGGTCTACACGTTCCACATCCGGCGGGGAGTCAAGTTCCACGACGGCTCGAGGCAGGTCACCGCGGACGACTTCAAGTTCTCCATGGAGCGTTCGCTTGACCCGGACACGCTCTCCACGGTCGGCAAGGTCTACCTGGGCGACATCGTTGGCGCGAGTGAGTTCGCCGCTGGTGACGCCGACAGCGTCAGCGGCATCGAGGTCGTGGACGACTACACCCTCCGCATGACGATCGACGCCGCCAAGAGCTACTTCCTCGCCAAGCTCACCTACCCGACGGCGTTCGTCGTCGACCGGCGGGAGGTGGGCGACTCCACCTGCTTCTCCAACACCGAGTGGACGCGGAATCCCAACGGCACCGGCCCCTTCATGCTGGCGGAGTGGCAGCTCGCGCAGCGCATAGTCCTCACTCCCAACGCTGACTACTACCTGGAGCCGAAGCCCTCTCTGGCCAGGGTCACCTACGTCCTGGCCGGCGGCTCGCCCCTCGTGATGTACGAGAACGACGAGATCGATATCACCGGCGTCGGCATCAACGACATCGAGCGCATCCGCGACTCCAGCGATCCGTTGAACGCCGAGTTTACGGAGTCCTCCAGCCTCGATACGTACTACATCGGCTTCAACACACAGGAGCCCCCGTTCGACGACCCGAACGTGCGGCGCGCCTTCGCCATGGCGATCGACAAGCAGGTGCTGTCGGAGGTCGTGCTCAAGGACCTCGTGGTGCCCGCCAAGGGAGTCCTGCCGCCCGGCATGCCCGCCTTCAACGATAAACTGGAGGGCATCCCCTTTGACCCGGATGGCGCCAAGGCGCTCCTCAAGGACGCGGGCGGCGCCGGCAGCCTGGGCAAGATCAGCTTCCTCTCCTCCGGCCGTGGCGCCAGCGTGGGCCCCATCATCGAAGCGATCCAGGCCATGTGGGAGGAGAACCTCGGCGTCACCGTCGAGGTCGACCAGGAGGAGTTCGGCCTGTTCCTGCGGGACCTGGATGACGGCAACTTCAAAATGTTCGACCTGGGTTGGGTGGCCGACTACGTGGACCCGCAGAACTTCCTCGATATCAAGTTCCATTCCGGAAGCGCGAACAACGAGACGAAGTACTCCAACTCCGACGTGGACAGCCTGCTGGAGGAGGCGCGTACGGAGCAGGTCGAGGCCACCCGACTGGACCTGTACCGGCAGGCGGAGGAGAAGATCGTGGAGGACGCGCCCTGGATACCGCTCTACCACGGCAAGAGCAACGCCCTCATCAAGACGGACGTGAAGGGTTACTTCATCCCTCCGTTCGTCATTCCGAACCTCCGCTACGTCAGCGTGACCCGCTAGGCGGGGCCGCCCATGGAGGGGCTCGCTTCCTATATCGTCCGGCGGCTGCTTTGGGCGCCCGTAATTCTCCTGGCGGTCTCGCTCGCCACCTTCGCCCTCGGCCGTTTCGGCCCGGGCGACCCGATTCAGATCCTCCAGGGCCAGTACCGCGACCCGGTGCAGAGGGAGCGCATCGCCGAGGAGCTGGGCTACCACGATAGCTTCTTCACGCAGTACTGGCGCTACATGAAGGGCGCCGTCCAGGGCGACTTCGGGGAGGGGCTGAGCCCGCGCGGGTTCGCCGTGAAGGACGTGCTCTTTCCCCGCCTCTGGGTGACGTTCCAGTACAACCTGCTGGCGCTGATCATCATCTTCGCGGTGGGCATACCGGCGGGGATCTGGGCGGCGCTGCGCCAGGGCACCTGGATGGACCCGTTCACCATCGGCGTCATGCTGTTCTTCACGTCAGTACCCGTCCTCGTCACCATCCCCGTGCTGCAGTGGCTGTTCGCCCTCAAGCTGGACCTGCTGCCTTCCAGCGGCTGGGAGGTGCGCGAGTTCTACGGCGTCGAGATCGGCGTGCTGAGCCAGCGCATCATCCTGCCGCTGCTGGTGCTCACCCTGCCGGGGTTCGCCGGCGTGGCCCGCTACATGCGGGCCCAGGTGCTGGAGGTGCTGGACCAGGACTACGTTCGCACCGCGCGGGCGAAGGGGCTGGAGGAGTTCACCGTCGTTAGCCGCCACATCACCCGCAACGCCCTGCTCCCCCTGGCGACCATGATGGGGTTCGCGCTCGTCGGCCTCCTCGGCGGGTCGATCTTCCTGGAGACGCTACTGGGGATACCCGGCGTGGGTGAGTACGCCTTCAGCGCGGTCTTCGCGCGCGACTACAACGCAATCATGGCGATCGTGCTCATCACCTCGACGGCGTTCATCGTCGCGAACCTGTTAGTCGACATAATGTATGCGTTCATCGACCCGCGCATCCGCCTGGGGGCGGGGATGGAGGGCTGATGGCGCTCTACGAGGCCTCCGAGCGTATCCTGGAGGCGGAGCCCGTCCGGCCGCTGCCATCGTTCTACTTCCTGCGCCGGCTGGCCCGCAAGCGGCTGGCGGTCGTGGCGCTGGTGATCATCGGCGTCATCTACCTCGCCGGCATCCTGGCGCCCATCGCCGCGCCCCACAGCTTCGCGGAGGTCGACTTCCGCAACACCTTCGCCGGGCCCAGCCTGGACCACCCCTTCGGCACCGACCGCCTGGGCCGCGATATGCTCTCGCGGGTGATGTGGGCCTCCCAGACCACGGTGATCATCTCCGCCGCCGCCATCCTGACCGGTGGCCTGGCCCTGGGCGTCACCCTGGGCCTGCTCGCCGGTTACGCCGGTGGCCGTACGGACAACCTGATCATGCGCGTCGCCGACGCCTTCTTCGCTCTGCCCGATATCTTGCTGCTTCTCCTCATCACCGCCACCGTACGGCCGCGTGTCGAGGACTTCTTCGTCAGGTTTGATGGCTGGCCGGTGCTGGGGGGTCTCATCGACCAGGGGTTGCCGGACTACTTCCTCATCTTCGGCGCGCTATCGCTTTTCGGCTGGGTCGGGATGGCGCGCATCGTCCGCTCCCAGGTGCTATCGCTGCGCGAGACGGACTACGTGCTGGCGGCGCGGGCGGCCGGCGCGCGCACGCCGCGCATCCTCTTCCGCCACCTGCTGCCCAACGTCTCGAACCTGGTCGTGGTTGCCGTCACGTTCTCGCTGGGCTCCATCGCCGGGGCGGAGATCGCCCTCACCTGGCTGGGGATCGGCATCCAGCCGCCGCACCCGAGCTTCGGCGTCATGATCTTCGACGCCTCCGGTCTGACCAACCTGCGGGCTCACCCGGAGCTGATGCTGGTGCCGGCGGTGGTCGTGGCGGCGCTGCTGTTCGCCTTCAACCTGCTGGGCGACGCCCTGAACGACGTGCTCAGCCCGCGACGGAGGTAGCGCCCGTGGGTGCCTACGCGCAGACTGATGGCGATGAACACCGTTCAGCCTTGTAGGTCGGGGTCTAAAGACCCCGACAAGACTCCGCGAGGGTCTAAAGACCCTCACCTACGAGCTGGCGCCGCCCGTTCCTTCCGCCGCCCCGAACGCGGGTGCTATAATCGAAGCCGTGAGGGTCTCCGCCGAACGCATCCCGCAGAGTCAGGTGGTCCTGGAGATAGAGATAGAGCCTGACCAGATGGAACGTGCTCTGGACAAGGCCTACCGCCGCCTCGTTCAGCGTGCCGAGATCCCCGGCTTCCGCAAGGGCAAGGCCCCCCGCGATATGGTGGAGCGCCACCTCGGCCGCGAGCGGTTGGTCCACGAGGCGCTCGATTCCCTCATCCCGGAGGCCTACAACAAGGCGCTCGACGAACAGGAGATCGAGGCGATAGACCAGCCTCGCCTGGACATCGTCCAGGAGGAGCCGCTCGTCTTCAAGGCGACCGTACCCGTCCGTCCCACGATCCGTCTCGGCGACTACAAGAGCCTGCGCGTCAAGCGGCCAACCGTCGAAGTGGCGGCTGAGGACGTCGACCAGGCGGTCGAGGAGCTGCGCCACCGCTACGCCCTCCACGAGCCCGTCGAGCGGCCCGTCCAAATGGGCGACCTGGTGCGCGCGGACGTCCGCGGCCACATTGACGGCCGCGAGGTGTTCGCGGACGACGACTTCGAGTTCACGCCTCGCGACGGCATCACGATCCTGCTTCCCGGCTTCGCGGAGGGGGTCATCGGCGCCGAGAAGGGCGCGCCCAAAGAAGTCGAGGTCACCACGCCGCCGGGCTCGCAGCCGCTCTCCGGCAAGACCGGCGCCTTCACCGTGGTCGTGAAGGAGGTCAAAGAGGAGAAGCTGCCGGCGCTGGACGATGAGTTCGCGCGCCAGGTGGGCGAGGGCTTCGCCAGCCTGCAGGCGCTACGCCAGCAACTGGAGGGCCGCATCCGCGAGCGGCTGGACGCGGAGGCCGAGGAGATGTACCGAGGCGAGGCCCTCACCGCCCTCGTCGCCCAGACGGAGGAGCTGGAGTACCCGCCCGTCCTCGCGGAGCGCGAGATCGATCGCCTCCTGCGGGACGAGGCGCGCGCCGTCGGCCATGACGTTGACCACTACCTTGAGCAGTTGAACAAGCCGGTGCAGGAGATCAGGGACGCGCTGCGACCGGCGGCGGAGGAGAGGGTGCGCCGCTCCCTGACGCTCACCGCGCTGGCGGAGGCGGAGCAGATCATGGTGGAGCCGGCCGAGGTGGAGGGCGAGATCGAGCGGATCGTCAACTCATCCGGCGCGCAGGCGGCGCAGATGCGCCAGCTCTTCCAGAGCCCCGGCGGCCACGAGGCGATAGAGCGCTCAATCCTTACCCGTAAGACCTCAGACCGACTGGTCGAGATCGTGTCCGGCCCCAAACGGACCGCGAAGCAGGCCACGAAGCGGGTCACGAAGCCGGCTACCACCAGAAAACGCAAACCGAAGGCAGTTCAGGCAGCAGAGGAGGAATGAACTTGAAACCGGAGATGATAGTCCCATACGTCGTGGAGCAGAGCCCGCGTGGCGAGCGTGCCTACGATATATTCTCCCTCCTGCTCAAGGAGCGGATCGTCTTCCTGGGCTCGCCGATCGACGACCAGATCGCGAACCTGATCATCGCCCAGCTCCTCTACCTGGACCGCGAGGACCCGGACAAGGACGTCAACATGTACATCCACTCGCCGGGCGGCGTGATCAGCGCCGGGCTGGCGGTATACGACACGATGCAGCTGCTGACCTGCAACGTGGCGACGATCTGCGTCGGCGAGTGCGCGAGCATGGCGACGGTCCTTCTTTCGGCCGGGACCAAGGGGAAACGGTACGCCCTCCCCCACGCCACCATCCACATCCACCAGGCGCGCGGTGGCGCCACCGGCCAGGCCTCCGACATCGAGATCCACGCCAGGGAGGTCCTCCGGCGCAACCAGATCGTCAAGGAGATACTGGCCCGCCACACCGGCCGCACGCTGGAGGACATTACCCGCGACACGGACCGTGACTTCTTCATGGACGCCAACGCCGCCAAAGAGTACGGCATCATCGATGAGATCCTGACCGCCAGCAGGGTGCCTGTGCCCGCCGGCGCAGACTCTTCTAAGGAGTAAGGGAATGCCGAGCGCCAAGGGGGGTAGCCGCGCAACCTATACCTGTTCGTTCTGCGGGAAGAACCAGGACCAGGTCCGCCGCCTGATCGCCGGACCCGGCGCCGTCTATATCTGCGACGAGTGCGTAGAGCTCTGCCAAGAGATCATCCAGGAGGACAAGTCCACCCCGACGCGCCCGAAAGTGCCGCTCCAGCGGATACCGCCTCCAAAGGTCATCTACCAGCAGCTCGGCGAATACGTCGTCGGCCAGGAGCAGGCCAAGAAGGTCCTCTCCGTCGCCGTCTACAACCACTACAAGCGCATCGCCGGCAACTCCAGCGGCGACGTAGAGCTGGAGAAGAGCAACATCCTCCTCCTTGGCCCTACCGGCTGCGGCAAGACCCTCCTCGCCCGGACGCTGGCCAAGGTCCTCGATGTCCCCTTCACCATCGCCGATGCCACCGCCCTCACGGAGGCCGGCTACGTCGGCGAGGACGTGGAGAACATCCTCCTTCGCCTGATCCAGGCCGCCGACTTCGACGTGGCCAAGGCGGAGCGCGGGATCATCTACATCGACGAGATCGACAAGATCACCCGCAAGAGCGGCGACAACCCCTCCATCACCCGCGACGTCTCCGGCGAGGGCGTCCAGCAGGCGCTGCTGAAGATCGTCGAGGGGTGTGTCGCCAACGTGCCCCCGCAGGGCGGCCGCAAGCACCCGCACCAGGACTTCATCCAGATAAACACGGCTAACGTGCTGTTCATCTGCGGCGGCGCCTTCCAGGGGCTGGACGCCATCGTCGATGCCCGCGTCGGCAAGGGCCGCCGCACCATCGGCTTCCGGTCCGCCATCACGGAGACGGAGGGATCGAAGACGGCGGACGAGCTTCTCAAGCACGTCATCCACGATGACCTGCTCCGCTACGGCCTCATCCCGGAGTTCGTCGGCCGCATCCCTGTCGTCGTCTCCCTTCAGTCGCTCGACGAGCAGGCGCTGGTGCGCATCCTCACCGAGCCGAAGAACGCGCTCGTCCGCCAGTTCCAGGAGTTCTTCTCGCTGGACGGGGTGGAGCTCGTCCTCACGGAGGACGCCCTGAAGGCGACGGCGGAGGGGGCGCTGCAACACAAGACCGGCGCCCGCGGCCTCCGCACCGTCCTTGAGGACTGCCTGCTGGACGTCATGTACGAGATACCGTCCCGCGGCGACGTCAAGAAGTGCGTGGTTGACGCCGACTCCATCCGTGGCCTGCGGCGGCCGCTGCTGCTCGCGCGCTCCGGACAGGCGGTCGATCTCTGGGGCGACGAGCCCAAGGGTGAGACGGCCTGAGCTAGGGGGGCGCCCCCGTTCCGGCCGCAATGCCCGGGCCCCCGCGCCCGGGCATTCGTGGTATCCTGAGGTTACTATGGCCAAGCGCAGACTGGCCGCGCTTCTCCTGGAGCGTGGCCTGGTGGAGAGCTACGAGAAGGCGCAGGTCGCAGTGATGGCCGGCGACGTCCTCGTCGACGACCGGCCGGCGGTCAAGGCGGCCAGCCTGGTCGACGAGGCTGCGAGCCTCCGCCTCGTCGAGCGGCAGCGCTACGTCGGCCGCGGCGGCGACAAGCTGGAGCACGCGCTGGACGCCTTCGCCGTGGACGTGCAGGGCGTCGTCGCGGCGGATATCGGCGCCTCCACCGGCGGCTTCACCGATTGTCTTCTCCAGCGCGGCGCCGCCCGCGTCTACGCCGTCGATGTCGGCCGCGGCCAGCTGGACCTGAAGCTGCGCTCGGACCCGCGTGTTGTCGTGATGGAGGGCGTGAACGCCCGCTACCTGGAAGCGCTTCCGGAGCCGGTGGACATGGCGACCGTGGACGTGGCGTTCATCTCCCTGCGACAGGTGCTGCCGGCGGTCCGCCGCCTGCTGCGGCCGGGCGGCCGCATCGTGGCCCTGTTCAAGCCCCAGTTCGAGGCCGAGAAGCGCGAGGTGGGCAGGGGCGGCGTCGTCCGCGACCCGCAGCTGCACGCCAGGCTGATGGGCCGCTTCGCCGCCTGGTGCGTGAAGAACGGCCTCCGCATTCGCGGCCTGACGGCCTCGCCGCTCCTCGGCCCGGCGGGGAACCGCGAGTTCTTCTTCGATCTGCGGCCCGTTCCGCAGGCCCAGGACGGGGAGGCGACGCCGTGAACAAGGTCGGCGTCTTCGTGGCCGCCCGCTGGCGGGGCGCCACGGAGCTGGTCGATGGCCTGCGTGCGGCCCTCACCGCGGAGGTGGCGGAGGTCTGGCAGACGTCCACCTGGGACGATCCCGCGGCCCAGGAGCGGATCGAAGGGACCGATCTCATCGTCTGCCTGGGCGGCGATGGCTCCATGCTGTGGGCGGCGCGGGCGGTGGTGCCGCACCCGGTGCCCATCCTGGGCGTCAACATGGGCCGCCTCGGCTTCCTGGCGGAGATCGGCCCCCAGGAGCTGATGGAGAAGCTGCCGCGCGTGCTGGCCGGCGCGGGGCGGGTGGAGCAGCGGGCGATGCTCCAGGCCCAGGTCCCGGCCTGGGGCCAGACCTTCCAGGCCCTGAACGATGTCGTGATCGGCCGCGCCCTGGCGGGCCGGCCCGTCTACATGGATGTTACCGTGGACGGCCAGCGGCTGGCGGTCTACCGCTGCGATGCGGTGATCGTGGCCACGGCGACCGGTAGCACCGGCTACTCTCTCTCCGCCGGCGGGCCCATCCTCCACCCGGACTCGCGGGACCTGTTGCTGACGCCGGTGGCGCCACACCTGGCGCCCGCCGGGCCCCTCGTGCTGCCGGGGGATGCCGTCATCGATCTGATCGTGAGCGCGGAAGACGGCGCCGCCGTCAGCATCGATGGACAGGTGAACCGCGAACTGGGCAGCGGCGATGGCGTCTCCGTGTGTCGTAGCCCCCACGTGGCCCGCTTCCTGCGGCTGTCCAAGCCGCAGGAATACTACCGCATACTCGCGGAGAGGCTGCAGCTGCTGAAGGGCATAAACGCCTCCGAGTACCCGCCGACCTTCGAGGAGAAGGCGGGGCCGAAGTAGCCCGGGTCCCGCCCGTTGACCGAACCGACCCCGGAGCGAGTCTTGGAAAGCCACCGTCTCTACGAGGGACAGGTGGTGAACCTGCGCATCGACACCGTAGAGCTGGCGGGCGGCGCGCGCGCCACGCGCGAGGTGGTGGAGCACGGAGACGTCGTCGCAATTGTGCCGCTTCTGGAGAACGGCGATCTCCTCCTCGTCCGCCAGTACCGCTTGCCCACCGAGCAGGTGATGCTGGAGGTGCCGGCGGGCGGCGTCGACGGGGGCGAGACCCCGGAGGACGCGGCCCAGCGGGAGCTGCGCGAGGAATGCGGCCACCGGGCCGGGCGGCTGGAGCGCCTCGGCGGCTTCTACGTCTCGCCGGGCTTCTGTAGCGAGTTCGTGCACGTGTTCCTGGCGACGGAGCTTGAGCCGTCGCCGCTGCGCCCGGACCCGGACGAGCAGCTCGCCGTCGTATGTGTCCCCCTGGTGGAGGCGCTGCGGCTGGTGAGCGCGGGCGAGATACGGGACGCCAAGAGCATCATCGGATTAACGTGGGCTGCCGCAAAAGTGCATGGTTTCACGATTGAATGGGAGCAGTCCGCTTGCTAGAATGGGTTGCGGCTGCGGGCCGCATCTAACCGGGAGGACTTGATGGCGCGAGCGCAGGCTGTCCCACCGCCGCACAGGCTAGGCTTCCTGGCTACCCTCCGCACCGACGCCTGGTGGATAGAGCCGGTGGTGACGGCAGTCAGCCTGCTCATCTTCTTCGGCTGGCTCGGCGTCAGCGTCTTCCTGGACAGGTGGGGCTTCGAGGCCGGGCCCTACATCTCGCCCGTCTTCGAACCCAAGCTCTTCGAAGCAAACAACAGCATCTTCATCAGCCCCGCGCTCGTCGTCCTCCTGGGCCCAATCCCCTTCCGCGCCACCTGCTACTACTACCGCCGCGCGTACTACCGGTCGTGGTTCATGTCCCCGCCGGCCTGCGCCGTCGGTGACGCCGGCCGCACGTACAAGGGCGAGACGGCTATCCCTTTCTGGTTCAACAACCTGCACCGCTTCGCTATGTATGGCGCGCTGGTCTTCGTGCCCATTCTCTGGTGGGGCGCCATCCGCAGCTTCTACCACGATGGAGAGATCGGCATCGGCCTCGGCTCTCTCATCCTGGTCGTCAACGCCTACCTGCTGATGATGTACACGTTCTCCTGCCACTCGCTGCGCCACTGGGTCGGCGGAGGGCTGAACTGCTTCAGCTGCTCCGCCGTGACGCGCGCCCGCAAGCGGGTGTGGGACTACGTCTCGCTGTGGAACGTGAACCACCGCCTGTTTGCCTGGTCCAGTCTGATCTGGATCGTCTTCACGGATGTCTACATCCGGCTGGTGGCGAACGGCCATATCACGGACCCGAACACCTGGAGCGGCTTCTAGTGAACAGTGGACGGTGGGCGGTGAGCAGTGCCTGAGTACGAGACACACGAGTTCGACGTAGTCGTCATCGGGGCGGGAGGCGCCGGGCTGCGTGCTGCCATCGAGGCCTCCGCCCAGGGGGCGCGCACCGCCCTCGTCTGCAAGTCGCTGCTCGGCAAGGCGCACACGGTGATGGCGGAGGGGGGCATCGCCGCCGCCCTGGGCCACATCTACGCGGAGGACAACTGGCAGGTCCACTTCCGCGACACGATGCGCGGCGGCAAGATGCTCAACAACTGGCGGATGGCCGAACTCCACGCCCAGGAGGCGCCCGAAAGGGTCTTCGAGCTGGAGACCTGGGGCGCCCTCTTCGACCGCACGAAGGACGGCCGCATCTCCCAGCGCCCCTTCGGCGGCCACCGCTACGACCGCCTCGCCCACGTCGGCGACCGCACCGGCCTGGAGATGATCCGCACGCTCCAGCAGCACGCCGTGCACAAGGGGATCGAAGTGTTCATGGAGTGCACCATCTCCCGCCTCCTGAAGGACGGAGATCGTATCGCCGGCGCCCTCGGCTACTGGCGGGAGACGGGCAACCTGATCCTGTTCAAGGCGAAGGCGGTGGTGCTGGCCACCGGCGGCGTCGGCAAGGCCTTCAAGATCACCTCCAACTCTTGGGAGTACACCGGCGATGGCCACTCCCTGGCCTACTGGGCCGGCGCTGACCTCATCGACATGGAGTTCTTCCAGTTCCACCCCACGGGGATGGTCTGGCCGCCCAGCGTGCGCGGCATCCTGGTCACCGAAGGCGTGCGCGGAGACGGCGGCACGCTCAAGAACTCCGAGGGCGAGCGGTTCATGTTCAAGTACATACCGGAGTTCTTCAAGGCAGAGACCGCGGACACGGAGGAAGAGGCGGATCGCTGGTTCCAGGACAAGCTGAACAACCGCCGCACGCCCGACCTCCTGCCCCGCGACGAGGTGGCGCGGGCGATCAACACCGAGACCAAGGCCGGACGCGGTAGCCCGCACGGCGGCGTCTACCTCGACATCGCTTCGCGGCAGCCGGCAGACTACATCAAGCGGCGGCTGCCGAGCATGTACCACCAGTTCAAGAAGCTGGCCGATGTTGACATAACGACGACACCCATGGAGGTCGGCCCGACGGCGCACTACATGATGGGGGGCGTCAGGGTCGATGCTGACACGGCTGCCTCCACCGTCCGCGGCCTGTTCGCCGCCGGCGAGTGCGCGGGCGGTATGCACGGCGCCAACCGCCTGGGCGGCAACTCGCTGTCCGACCTCGTGGTGTTCGGCCGCAGGGCCGGCCTGGGGGCGGCGGAGTACGTGAAGGGGCTCTCGGCCGCGCCCGCCGTGAACCCGGCCGAGGCAGACGGGTACGCGGCGGAGATGATGGCGCACTTCGAGCGTAGCGGTGGGGAGAACCCGTACCAGGTGCAGCAGGAGCTCCAGGATACGATGCAGAGCCTCGTGGGCATCATCCGCACGCAGTCGGAGCTGGAGGAGGCGGTGGAGAAGGTCCAGGCGTACAAGGAGCGGGCGAAGCGGACGGGGGTGGAGGGGAATCGCCAGTATAACCCGGGCTGGCACCTGGCGATGGACCTGCGCTCACTGCTCACCGTGTCCGAAGCGATGGCCCGGGCGGCGCTGGAGCGCAAGGAGAGCCGCGGCGCCCACACCAGGGACGACTACCCGACCACGAGCGCCGACTTCGGCGGCGTGAACGTCGTCATCCGCCGGGGCCCGGACGGCGCGCCGCAGGTCTCCCAGGAGCCGCTGCCCCAGATGCCGGCGGAGCTGAAGTCGCTGTTCGAGGAGAAGTGACTGGAATAGTGGACAGTGAACAGTTGACAGTGGATAGAGCTGTCGGAGTCACCAAGGTTCGGTCTCATCGCGATCTACTCGTGTGGCAGAAGGCGATGGACCTGGTTGATATGGTCTACGACCTGGCTGAACATTTCCCGGCTAGGGAGGGCTTTGGGCTGACCAGTCAGATAACGCGGGCCGCGGTGTCCGTACCCGCGAACATCGCGGAAGGGCAAGCGCGGTCCACGGCGAAGGACTTCGCGAACTTCCTCGCGATAGCCAGGGGCTCTTTGATGGAGACGGAAACTCTGCTTACGGTGGCGGTTCGAAGGGGGTACGTTCCGGAGACCGCCGCCGGTTCGACGTACTCGCTCATCACTGAGGTCAGCAAAATGCTGACTTCGCTCAGGCGCCAGATCGCAGCGAAAGGGCGGAGAGCGTGACGCCGCTGTTCACTGTCCACTATCAACTGTCCACTAGGGGGGAGGTGCCCTGGTGGCGGAGGTAACGATGCGCGTGTTCCGCGGCGACGCCTCCGGCGGCTCCTTCGTCGATTACGTGGTCGACGTGGAGGAGGGCCAGGTCGTTCTCGACGTGATCCACCGCATCCAGGCCACCCAGGCGAACGACCTCGCTGTCCGCTGGAACTGCAAGGCGGGCAAGTGCGGCTCCTGCAGCGCCGAGGTCGATGGCAAGCCCTGCCTCATGTGCATGACCCGCATGAACGCCTTCGAGCCCGGAAAGCCCATCAGCGTCGCCCCCATCAAGGCGTTCCCCCTCATCAAGGACCTGGTGACGGACGTCTCTTTCAACTTCGAGGTCGCCAAGAAGATCCCGGCCTTCCAGGGGCCGCCGCAGCCGGAGGGCGGCCACCGCATCCAGCAGATGGACGTCGACCGCGGGCAGGAGTTCCGCAAGTGCATCGAGTGCTTCCTCTGCCAGAACGTCTGCCACGTGATCCGCGATCACCCGGAGAACAAGGCGGACTTCTTCGGCCCGCGCTGCCTGGTGCGGCTGGCGGTGCTGGAGATGCACCCGCTGGACTCCGTCGACCGCACGGAGCTGATCCGAAAGGCGGCGGGCATCGGCTACTGCAACATCACGAAGTGTTGCACGGAGGTCTGTCCGGAGGACATCCACATCACGGACAACGCCATCATCCCGCTGAAGGAGCGCGTCGCCGACCGCTACTACGACCCGGTCCGCTGGGTCCTGCGCAAGATCAGCGGTAAGTAGCCGCGGTCCTAGCCCCCCAGCACGTCAGCGCGCCGCCAGCGCGCCTTCCCCTGCTCCAGCAGGTCGCCGCCGTGGATGTCGTTGCAGACGACGACCGGGAACTCCACCACCTCCAGCCGGCGCATCGCCTCCGTGCCCAGGTCCTCGTAGGCGACGACCTCCACGCGCTTGATGCGCTTCGAGAGGAGGGCGCCGGCGCCGCCCACGGCCAGGAAGTAGACCGCGCGGTGCTTCTGCAGCGCCTCTCGCACCTGCGGCCCGCGACCGCCCTTGCCGATGATCCCGCGCAGTCCGGCTTCAAGCAGCGGCACGGTGTACGGGTCCATCCGGATCGCCGTCGTCGGCCCGGCGGAGCCGATCACCTCGCCCGGCTTGGCCGGCGTCGGGCCGACGTAGTAGATGACCTGGCCGCGGATGTCGACGGGGAGCGGCTCACCCTTGGATAGCGCCTCCACCATGCGGCGGTGGGCGGCGTCGCGGGCCGTGTAGAGGCCGCCGGTCAGCAGCACGCTGTCGCCGGCGCGAAGCCGCTCCGCGTCGGCGTCGGAGAGCGGCAGCTGCAGGCGGTGCTCGGCCACGCTATGCTCCCCCCGCGCCGCCGCGGCTGACCCGAAGGAGGACGCCGTCCGCCTGCTGTACCTGCTCGAAGGTGAAGAATGGGCAGCAGCGCGACTCCTCGTCCACGAAGGCCGATACCTCGCGCCAAAGCGTCACCGGGTCGCCGCGGAACACGAACTCGTTGCCGCCGGGAGTTTGTCGCTGCTCGGCCAGCGCCGCGAACAGCCGGTCCGTGTCAGTCTGCCGGCGCTGACCTTCTTCGCGCTCCAGCCGGCAGGCCGGGTCGGCGGCGGGCTCGCTGGCGGGGACGAGGCGATGGCGGTTCATAGCACCGCCTCCTTGAGCCGCGCCGAGTGGGTGAAGCTGCACCGCCGAATGAATTCGGCGGCATGTGGGTTTGGCGGGCCCCATGTAGCGGGTTCGCGTTCCGGCCTCATAGCACCGCCTCCTTGAGCCGCGCCGAGTGGCACTGCAGGTTCACGGCCACCGGCAGCGCGGTGATGTGCGTCGGGTACGTCTCGATCTGCACGGCGAGGGCGGTGACCCGCCCGCCGACGGCCTGCGGGCCAAGCCCCAGCGCGTTCACCTTCTCCAGCAGCTCCGCCTCGAACTCCGCCGTCTCGGCGTCCGCGCTCGGCTCGCCCACCCGGCGGGTGATCGCCCGCTTCGCCAGGTACATCGAGTGCTCCGCCGTGCCGCCAATGCCGACGCCGACGATTACCGGCGGGCAGGGGTTGCCGCCGGACTCTTCGACGGTCTTGAGCACGAAGTCGGTGATCGCGGGTTTGCCGGCCCCCGGCAGGAACATCGTGAAGCGCGACATGTTCTCGCCGCCGCCGCCCTTCGGCATCACCTTGATGCGGAGCGCGTCGCCGGGGACGATCTCCGTGTGCACCACCGGCGGCGTGTTGTTCTTCGTGTTCGTGCGGGCGGAGAACGGCCGCTCTACGATCGAAGCCCGCAGAAGGCCCTCGGTGTAGCCGGCGCCCACGCCCTCGGTCAGGGCGTCGATGAGCGACCCACCGGCGATGTGCACGTCCTGCCCGATTTCGAGGAAGATCACGGTGGTGCCGGTGTCCTGGCACAGGGGCAGCCGCTCTCGTGCGGCGAGGTCCGCGTTCTCGAGTATCTGGTCCAGGACGATGACGCCCAGCTCCGACTCCTCGGCCGCGCGGGCGCCCTTCAGCGCCTGAAGCACGTCATCCGGGAGGAGCGTGGCGGCGTCGATGCAGAGCTGCCGCACGGTGGCGCGTATCTGGTCTACGTGGACCTCACGCATGGCGGTTCAATGATAGCAGACGCGGCGGGCGGCGCCCTCCCAATCGCTGCGTCCCGGCGTCGTCGGTTAGTCCAGCACCTCGACCGCCGTGGCCGTGAGAAATGCGACGCCGGCCATGATGGCTAGAGACCCCGTCACCACGGCGTAGGCACGGTCGAATCGCTGGGGCCACAGGCGCACCCTGCCGCCGAGCAAGCGGAAAAAGAGTGGCCAGCGCCTGGACCAAGCCAGGTGGTCTTGGAGGAGTGTGTCTCCCCACATGAACTGAAATAAGCCGCCGACAAGCCCGAGCAGACCCAGCAATAAGCCAACGGGAACGGACATTTCGCGCTCCGTCCTTTGACAGGCTCGCCATGGCCCTTCGGCAGGCTCAGGACGACCCTTCGACAAGCTCAGAGTGACCGGGGCGCCTACGCTTTCGTCTCGATCAGCCCCACCAGCTCCTTGACGGCGGCCGCCGCCTTGTGCAGCCCCTCGGCCTCGTCGTCCGAGAGCGGCGTCTCCAGCACCTGCTCGATGCCGCCGGCGCCCAGCTTGACCGGCACACCGACGAAGGCGTCCTCGATGCCGTACTCGCCCTGCAGGTAGGCGCAGCAGGGGAGGATGCGCTTCTTGTCGAGGAGGATGCTCTCCACCATCTCCACCGTCGCCGCGGCGGGGGCGTAGAACGCCGAGCCGGTCTTCAGGAGGGCGACGATCTCGGCGCCGCCGTTGCGCGCCCGCTGGACGACCGCCTCGACGCGCTCCTTCGGCAGGAGCGTGCTCAACGGTATGCCGCCCACCATCGCGTTGCTAACGATCGGCACCATCGTCGCCTCCGTGTGGCCGCCGTAGACGAAGGCGTGCACGTCCTGGATGGAGGCGCCGGTCTCCCAGGCGATGAACGTGCGGTAGCGCGAGGAGTCGAGCATACCGCCCTGGCCGACGACGCGGCTCTTCGGCAGCTTCGTCGCGTCCAGGGTGACGTGGCACATCGCGTCCATCGGGTTCGCGAAGATGATCAGCGTCGCGTCCGGCGAGTGCTTGACGGCGTTGCCCGCCACCTCGCGGACGATCCCCGCGTTGATGTTGAGCAGCTCCTCGCGGGTCATGCCGGGCTTGCGGGGGACACCGGAGGTGATGACGACGACCTCCGAGCCGGCGGTGTCCTTCCAGTCGTTGCTGCCGGTGACGCGGCCGTTGAAGCCGGCGACGGCGGCGGACTGGGCGAGGTCGAGGGCCTTCCCCTGGGGGAGCCCTTCGATGATGTCCTGCAGGACGACGTCTATGTAGCCGGTTTCTGCCAGGCGCTGGGCCATGGTGCCGCCGGTCATGCCGGCGCCGACGACGGTGACTTTACGGCGCATTTCGGACCTCCTGGTTCTCAGCTGCTCTGCAGCTTCTCGATGACGGCGTCGGCGACCTGCGACGTGCCGACGGCGGTCGGGTCGTCCGGCGTCGGCTTCATGTCGTAGGTCACGTCCTTCCCCTCGCGGATGACGGCGGCCAGGGCGGCCTCCAGGCGGTCGCCCGCCTTCTCCTCGCCGATGTGGCGCAGCATCATCACGCCGGAGAACATCATCGCCATGGGGTTCACCTTGTTCATGCCGGTGTACTTGGGGGCGCTGCCGTGCACCGGCTCGAACACGGCGAGCTCGTCACCCAGGTTCGCGCCCGGCGCTACCCCGAGCCCGCCGACGAGCCCCGCGCAGAGGTCGGACAGGATGTCGCCGTAGAGGTTCGGCAGCACCAGCACGTCGTACAGCTCCGGCTTCTGCACCAGCTGCATCGTCATGTTGTCCACCAGCCGCTCCTCGTAGGGGATGTCGGGGTAGTCCTCCGCCACGCGGCGGGCGACGGAGAAGAAGAGGCCGTCCGTGAACTTCATGATGTTGTCCTTGGCCACCGCCGTCACCGTCTTGCGCCCGAACCGGCGCGCGTATTCGAACGCGAAGCGGACGATGCGCTCGCTGCCGAACTCCGAGATGATCTTGAGCGAGAGACCGGCGTCCTCACGGATCGGGCCCAGGCCGGCGGCCTCCGTGATCTCCGAGACCTTGGCGATCGCCGGGTCGCCCTTCTCGAACTCGACGCCGGCGTACAGGTCCTCGGTGTTCTCCCGCACGATCACGAGATCGACGTTGTCGTAGCGGGAGCGGACGCCGGGGTAGTACTTGGCGGGGCGCAGGCAGGCGTAGAGGTCCAGCATCTTGCGCAGGGCGACGTTGACGGAGCGGAAACCACCACCGCGAGGGGTCGTTATCGGCCCCTTGATGGCGACCTTGTTCCTGCGGATGGACTCCAGGACTTCGTCGGGGAGGACCGAGCCGTACTGCTCGGCGGCGCCGATGCCGGCCTCCTTGACGTCCCAATCGAACTGGACGCCGGTAGCTTCGAGGACGCGGACTGTGGCTTCGGTGATCTCGGGGCCGGTGCCGTCGCCGGGTATGAGGGTGATGCTGTGGGGCATGCGGTGTTCTTTCGCTATCGACGGTGGCCGCGCCTATGATAGCAAACGCGCCCCGATATACGATAGCTCTAAGGTAATGGAGAAGGGTATACGAGGCGGGCGGCGCGCCGTCTGCTGCGGTCGCTCTAGCCCGCGTGGGCCTTCACGTGGTTCAGGAGGCCGCCCTCGCGCAGCACCTCTATCTGGCGCACGCTCAGGTTGTGGCGGGCCGTGAACTCGTAACCCTGGGTCGTGTTGCGGACCGTCACCTCGCCGCCGGCCAGCGCGTCGCGCACGTCCGGCAGCTCCAGCACGTCGCCGGCGTTGATGCGGTCGTAGTCCGCCTCGGCGGCGAAGACGAGCGGCAGGATGCCGAAGTTCACCAGGTTGGTGTGGTGCATGCGCGCGTAGGTCTTCGCCAACACGGCCTTCACGCCCAGGAACATCGGGGCCAGCGCCGCGTGCTCCCGGCTTGACCCCTGCCCGTAGTTTGACCCGCCGACGATGATGCTGGAGCCGGCCTTCTTCGCCTTCGCCGAGAACTCCGGGTCCACGTAGAAGAAGACGTACTCGGAGATGGCGGGGATGTTGGAGCGCAGGGGGAGGATCTTGGAGCCCGCGGGCAGGATGTGGTCAGTGCTCACGTTATCGCCCAGCTTGATGAGGACGGGCGCCTTGATCGTCTGCGCCAGCGGCTGCGCCAGGGGCAGCGGCTTGATGTTCGGCCCGCGGGCGATCTCCACGCCGGCGCCGTTTCCGGGCGGCGGGATGATCAGGTCGTCGTCGATGATGAACTCCGAGGGGACGTCCAGTGGGGGTGGCGGGCCCCAGGTGCGCGGGTCCGTGATCTCGCCGGTTAGGGCGGAGACGGCCGCGACCTCCGGGCTCGCCAGGTACACCTTGTCGTCCGGCGTGCCGGAGCGGCCGGGGAAGTTGCGGTTGAACGTGCGCAGGGAGGCGGCATCGGAAGGCGGCGACTGCCCCATGCCGATGCAGGGGCCGCAGGCGGACTCCAGGATGCGGGCGCCGGACTCGATCAGGTCGGCGAGGGCGCCGCTGCGGGCGATCATCGCGAACACCTGACGGGAGCCGGGGGTGACGGTCATGCTCAGGGTGGGGTTGACCTTGCGCCCCTTCAGCACGGCGGCGCTCACCGCCAGGTCGTGGTAGGAGGAGTTCGTGCAAGAGCCGACGCACACCTGCGCCAGCTTCGTACCCGCCACCTCCTCGATGGGCACGACGGCGTCCGGGCTCTGCGGCCGCGCGACCATCGGGCCGAGCTTGTCGAGATCGATCTCGACCACCTCGTCGTAGTCCGCGTCGGCGTCGGCCGCGGTGGGCCGCCACATCTCCTCGCGCTTCTGGGCGCGGAAGTACTCGCGGGTGCGCTCGTCGGAGGGGAAGAAGGAGGCGGTGGCGCCCAGCTCGGCGCCCATGTTGGTGATGGTGCTGCGCTCCGGGACGCTGAGCGAGGCGATGCCCTCTCCGCAGTACTCGAAGATCTTGCCGACGCCGCCCTTCACGGTGAGGCGGCGCAGCAGCTCGAAGATGACGTCCTTGGCCGCCACCCAGGGCTGCAGCCGCCCCGTCAGGCGCACGCCGACGACCCTGGGCATGGTCAGGTAGTACGGGCCACCGCCCATGGCGACCGCCACGTCCAGGCCGCCGGAGCCGATCGCCAGCATGCCTGCGCCGCCGGACGTCGGCGTATGGCTGTCCGAGCCCAGGAGCACGTCGCCGGGGGAGCTGAATCGCTCCAGGTGTACCTGGTGGCAGATGCCGTTGCCCGGCCGCGAGAAGTAGATGCCGTACTTGGCGGCGATGGTCTGCAGGAAGCGGTGGTCGTCGGCGTTCTCGAAGCCGGTCTGGAGCATGTTGTGGTCTACGTAGGAGACGGAGAGCTTGGTGCGGACTTTGGGTATGCCCATCGCCTCGAACTGGAGATAGGCCATGGTGCCGGTGGCGTCCTGGGTGAGCGTCTGGTCCACCCGGATCGCGATCTCCGTGCCGGGCGTCAGCTCGCCGGAGACGAGGTGGTCGGCAAGGATCTTACGGGTCAGGTTCTGGCCCAACTCAACTCCTCCTCGGGGCGACGTGCGGAGGCTAGGAGAAGCGCTCTAGGTACGTCGCCAGGTCGAACTGCTTGCGTTCTGGCTCGAACTCGCGGACCGCTTTGCTGAAGATGGGGCGCTCTTCCTCGTAGAAGACGCCGAGGTGCACCTTCTCCTCGCTCAAAGCCAGGGTGATCGCGGCCTTCAAGTCGTGTCTGTTCCAATCGGGCGCTAGCTCTTCGATGTGCTCGTCGTAGTAGTCGTACGTATTCAGGAACTCGGCGCAGGGGCTCTGCACGTGGATGAAGGAGAAGCCCGGGTGCTTCACCCCCTGCACGATCAGCTCCGTCAGGTCATTCGGCTTGGCGGAGTAGCCGCGGGCGACGAATGTGGCGCCGTTGGCTAGGGCGAACAGCACCGGCGCCATCGGCTTGGCGATGACGCCGTAGGGGGTGGTCTTGGACTTGTGCCCCATGAACGACGTCGGTGAGGCCTGGGCCTTGGTCAGGCCGTAGGTCTGGTTGTCCATCATGACGCAGGTGATATCGATGTTGCGCGCGCAGGCGTGCGGGAAGTGGCCGGCGCCGATCGACATCAGGTCGCCATCGCCGCCCATCGCGAGGACCGTCAGCGCCGGGTTGGCGAGCTTTATGCCCGTGGCGATAGGCAGGGAGCGACCGTGGACGCCGTGGAAGCCGAAGGTGCTCATGAAGTACGGCGTCCGGCTGGAGCAGCCGATGCCGGAGACGACGACGACGTCCTTCCGCTGGAGCTGGAGGGCGGCCAGCGCCTTGTAAGTCGCGGACAGCACACCGAAGTCGCCGCAGCCGGGGCACCATACAGGCTTGTCGCCGCTCTTGTACTCCTTAACGGTCAGGACTTCGGCTTCCGCCGTCCCTGCGACCTTGGCGCCGTCAGGCATGAGCCAGGACCTCCTTGATCTTGCTGTGGATTTCGCCCGGCGTGAACGGCAGGCCGCTGATCTTGTTCAACCGGATCGGCCTGATGCCCAGGGTGGCTGCGAGGTGGTGGGCGAACTGG
>JAUYGU010000059.1 GCA_030690405.1 Dehalococcoidia bacterium
GGCGCGGGTGCTGAGCCGCTACGTCGACGGTATTGCCGCGCGCACGTTCGAGCACCGGACGGTGGAGGAGCTCGCGCGCTGGGCGGACGTGCCCGTGATCAACGCGCTGTCCGAAGGCGAGCACCCCTGCCAGGCGCTGGCCGACGTGCTGACGGTGGAGGAGAAGAAGGGTCGGCTGGCGGGCGTGAGCCTGGCGTTCGTGGGAGATGGCAACAACGTGGCGCGGTCGCTGTGCCTGGCGGCGGCGATGAGCGGGATGGAGTTCCGGTTCGCGGCGCCGGCGGGGCACGAGCTGCCGCCGGAGACGGTGGCGCGGGCGGAGGAGATGGCGCGGGCCTCCGGGGGCTCCGTGGCCTGCCTGCACGACCCGGAGGAGGCCGCGCGAGGCGCGGACGTGGTGTACACGGACGTGTGGGCGAGCATGGGTTATGAGGCGGAGGCTTCGGCGCGGCGGGAGGCGTTCCAGGGGTACCAGATCGACGCGCGGATGATGTCGCTGGCGGCGGCGGACGCGGTGTTCATGCACGACCTGCCGGCGCACCGAGGCGAGGAGGTGTCGGCGGAGGTGATCGAGGGGCCGCAGTCGGTGGTGTTCGACCAGGCGGAGAACCGCATGCACGCGCAGAAGGCGGCGCTCGCCCTCATACTCGGCGAGGAGAGCGGATAGCGTGGGCCTCTGGGACACGGTCCGCGACTCGCTGGAGCGGTTCGAGGCGGCGAGCGTCGTCGATATCCTGACGATCTCCGTCCTGATCTACCTGGCGCTGCTGCTAATCAAGGGCACGACGGCGATGTCGCTGCTCCGGGGGATCACGATGGTGGTCGTCGGGGCGGCGATCCTGGCGTCCGTGCTGGAGCTGACGGTGCTGGACTGGCTGCTGCGGAACTCGTTCCCGGCGCTGCTGATCGCTATCCCGATCATCTTCCAGCCGGAGATCCGCCGCTTCCTGGAGCGGGTGGGCCGGACGGGGCGCTGGCCGTGGCCCGGGCGCTCCATGTACGAGGTCGTGGTGGACATCGTCGCGGATACGGCGCTGAGCCTATCGGCGAAGCGGCACGGGGCGATCATCGTGTTCGAGCGGGAGGCGACGCTGGGGGACCACATCGAGACGGGCGTGAAGCTGGACGCCGTGCCTTCGACGCGGCTGCTGGAGGGGATCTTCTACCCGAACTCCGCGCTGCACGACGGGGCTGTAATCATGCGGGAGGACCGCGTGCTGGCGGCGAGTTGCACGCTGCCGCTTTCGGACCGGAGCGACCGGGAGCTATCGGGGCTGCGGCACCGGGCGGGGATGGGGATATCGGAGAGGACGGACGCGGTGGCGGTCGTGGTATCGGAAGAGACGGGGAGTATCTCGGTCGCGGCGAGCGGCAGGATGATATCGCGGCTGGACGGGCCGCGTCTGCGCGGGATCCTGCGCAGCCTGCTGGTGCCGGCGAGCGAGCTGGACCGGCCGGTGCGAAGGCGGCTGCCGGGGCTGAGCCGCTGAGCGCGGAGACGGAGCGATGGAACGGCTGAAGCAGCTCGGCACGGAGGCGCTGGCCTTTCTGCGAGCGCTAGTCTGGCCGGTCGCGAGCTCCGTGCGCGACAACGTGGGGCTGGCCTCGCTCTCGGTCGTGCTGGGGTTCGCGCTGTGGATCTTCGTGACGGACACGGAGAACCCGACGCGCTCCGGCACGCTGCCGTTTGACCTGCCGGTGGAGGCGGTGAACGTCCCGGGCGACCTGGCGCTGTCCGGTTCGCCGATCAACGTGCGGGTCAAGGTGGAGGTGGCGGACGACGTCTGGAACACGCTCTCTATGGCGGACTTCAAGGCGACGGTGGACCTGGACGGGCTCCAGGCCGGGACGTACGACCTGCCGGTGCGGGTAGAGCCGCTGACAGGCCGCGGCAACCTGCGCGTGACGCAGGTGATACCGGACACGCTCCAGGTGGAGCTGCAGAGCCTGTTCAGCAAGTCGGTCTCGGTGTCCGTGAGCCTGGAGGGGACGCCGCCGCCAGGCTACGAGGCGACCGTTCCGAAGTTGGATGCGGACACGGTGCTGGTAACGGGGGCCCAGGACCGGGTGACGCTGGTGAGCCAGGCGGTGGCGAAGCTGGACCTGACCGGCCACACGGAGGACCTGACGCAGGCGGTGCGGCTGGAGGCGCGGGACTCGCGGGGGTTCCTGGTGGAGGGCGTATCGCTGGAGCCGAGCGTGATGAACGTGTCGGTGAAGATCTCGCAGACGGAGTTCAGCCGGGCGCTGGTTATTTCGCCCACGATCGCGGGCACGCCGGCCGACGGATACAACGTGGTAAGCGTATCGGCGGACCCGGCGGTGGCCACGGCGTTCGGGCCGCAGTCCTTCGTTAGTGAGGCGGCTACCATCCGGACGCAGCCGGTCGACATAACAGACGCCAGCGACGACGTGGTCGAGACGGTGGCGCTGGACCTGCCGGCGGACGTGAGCGTGAGCGGCGGGACGAGCGTGACGGTCACGGTGAAGATAGAGCCGGCGGAGGGGAGGCGGACGCTGGGGATAACGGTCGTCGCCGTGGGGCTGGACGCGAACCTGAGCATCAGCGGGGCGCTGCCACTGGTGGAGGTGGTGCTGCTTGGAGAGCTGCCAACGCTGCAGGAGCTGCGCCCGAACGACGTGGCGGCGACGATTAACCTGTCCGGGCTGGGTGCGGGAGCGCACGAGCTTGCGGTGGCGGTCTCCGTGCCCGCAGGCGCCTCGGTGGCGGCGGTCTCGCCGGCGAAGGTCAGCGTCACGCTCGAGCCGAGGTAGATGTGGCCCGCACGAAGGCGCGCCCATCCTCCGCCCGGGCGGACAGGCCGGCCGCGGGCATCGCGGGCAAGCCGGTGATCGCCATCGTAGGGCGGCCGAACGTCGGCAAGTCCACGCTGTTCAACCGGCTGATCGGCGGCAGACACGCCATCGTCGACGACATCGCGGGGACGACGCGCGACCGGCTTTACGGCGAGGCTGAGCTGGGGCGGGCGTTGTTCGTCGTGATCGATACGGGCGGGCTGGAGCCGGCGGCGGAGGAAGGGTACCCGGCGCTGATCCGGCGGCAGGTGGAGACGGCGCTGGCGGAGGCGGACGTTGTGCTGTTCCTGGTGGACGCGGTGTCAGGCTGCACGGCGGCGGACCAGGAGATCGCCCAACAGCTACGCCGGGCCGAGAAGCCGGTGCTGCTGCTGGCGAACAAAGCCGACAACGATACGCGCCG
This sequence comes from Dehalococcoidia bacterium, assembly GCA_030690405.1. The sequence continues at coordinate 3,221 of JAUYGU010000059.1, forward strand.
CGCGGCCGCCGCGGAGTTCTACGAGCTCGCGCTCGGCGACCCGATCCCGGTGAGCGCCTATCACGACATCGGCCTGGGAGACCTGCGCGATCGGCTGGAGGAGCTGCTGCCGCCGGCGGAGGCGGAGGCGGAGGTGGAGACGCTGCGGCTGGCGATCGTGGGGCGGCCGAACGTGGGGAAGTCGGCGCTGGTGAACGCGATCCTGGGACAGGATAGGGTGCTGGTGAGCGCGGAGCCGGGGACGACGCGGGACGCCGTGGACACGCCGTTCGACTACGGTGGGAAGCGGCTGGTGCTGATCGACACGGCGGGTATCCGCCGGCGCGGGCGCATCTCGCGCGGCGTCGAGAAGTACTCGGTGATGCGGGCGGAGGAGGCGCTGGCGCGGGCGGACATTGGGCTGCTGGTGCTGGACGCGGCGGAGGGTCTGGCGGCGCAGGACCTGCACATCGCGGGGTACGTGGCGGACGCCCACAAGGGGCTGATCGTGGTAACGAACAAGTGGGACCTGATGGAGGACACGGAGGAGGGCCGCGAGGGGTTCGCGGGCAGCGTGTTGCGGCGGCTGCGGTTCGCGCCCTGGGCGCCGCTGGCGTTCGTGTCGGCGAAGACGGGGCTGAACGTCGATGGGCTGCTCGACCTCGCGCTGGAGGTGGGGGAGACACGGGGGCAGCGGGTACCCACGGCGGAGCTGAACACGGTTGTGCAGAAGGTAATTGCGGAGCACCGGCCGCCTTCGAAGGGGCGGCGGGCAATGCGCATCCTGTACGTCACGCAGGCGGAGGTGAGGCCGCCAACGTTCGTCTTCTTCGTGAGCGACGCCAGCCTGCTGCACTTCTCCTACCAGCGCTACCTGGAGAACGCGCTGCGCCGGGCGTTCGGTTTTGAGGGCACGGCGATCCGGCTGGTGTTCCGCAGCAGGGGTGGCGAGTGATGCTCCTGGAGTTCGCAGCGGTAATCGCGGCCTCGTACCTCGTCGGCTCGATCCCGTTCGGCTACATCGCCGGGCGGGTGCAAAAGGGGATCGACGTGCGGGACTACGGGAGCGGGGCGACGGGGGCGACGAACGTGATGCGGACGCTGGGCAAGGGGGCGTTCGTGGCGGTGCTGCTGGGCGATGCGCTGAAGGGGTACGTGCCGGTGCTGGTCACCTGGTTCCTGTTCCACTCGCACGACCTGCAGGTGGCGTCGGGGCTGGCGGCGGTGCTGGGGCACGACTTCCCTGTGTACATCGGCTTCCGGGGAGGGCGGGGAGTGGCGACGTCGTTCGGGGTGTACGCGGCGCTGGCGATGCACGTTGGCTTCGGGATGGTGGCGGTCGGCATCTTCGTCGTGCTGGCGTTCCGCTACATGTCGCTGATATCGATCGTGACGGTGCCGCTGGGGGCGCTGGCGCTGCTGCTGCTGGCGATTATCGACCCGGGCGACTTCTACACGTACAGCAAGACGGTGTTCGGCGCGTTCGCGACGGCGCTGGTGCTGGTGCGACACGCGGGCAACATCCAGCGGCTGATCCGGGGGACGGAGCCCAAGCTGGGCAGGGGCGGCGAGCGGCGGAACGCGGCGCCGACCGATGGCTGAGGCGGGTCACCACTTCAGCCTTCGTTGTAGAATGAGAACTGGCGGACCGTACCCGGTCGGCCGACGTTTGATCATGGAGTTCACAGAGTACCTGGCCCAACTGAAGGAGCCGTCGGCGCGCCTCAGCGTGGCCGGCCTCCAGCAGCTCGCCTCGCTGGAGGGCGAGCAGCTGACGGCGCTGCGCAGCGCCTGGCCTCAGATCGAGGCTGAGCGGAGACGGCAGGTCGTCCACCTCCTGATGGAGCTGGCGGAGGACAACGTGGACCTGAACCTCGACGCCGTGTTCTTCGCCGCGCTGGAGGACGAGGACGCCAGCGTGCGCGCAGACGCCGTGCGCGGGCTGTGGGAGTACGAGGGCCGCGACCTCATCGCGCCGCTGCTGCGGCTGCTGGAGAAGGACGAGGAGCCGGAGGTGCGGGCGGAGGCGGCGCTGGCGCTGGGGCGGTTCGTCGTGCTGTCAGAGCTGGGCAGCCTGAGGGAGGAGCACTTCCAGCAGGTGGAGGCGGGGCTGCGGCGGGCGCTGGAGGACGAGCTGGAGGTGGACGAGGTGCGGGGCCGCGCGCTGGAGGCTGTCGGTGCGAGCGACCGGCCCTGGGTGGAGCAGGCGATCCAGCACGCCTACGAGAGCGAAGCGCCGCGCCTGCGCGTGAGCGCCGTGCACGCGATGGGCCGGAGCTGCGAAGGACGCTGGCTGCCGCTCCTCATCGAGGAGCTGGCGAACGACGACCCGGAGATGCGGTACGAGGCGGCGACGGCGCTGGGCTCGCTGGCGGACCGGCGGGCGGTGTCTCACCTGGCGCCGCTGCTGCAGGACCCCGATCTTGAGGTACTGGAGGCTGTGATCGGGGCGCTGGGCCAGATCGGCGGCAGCGAGGCGAAGCTCCTGCTGCGGCCGCTGCGGCGCGACGGCTCTCCCAGCGTGCAGGAGGCGGCGGCGGCAGCGGTGGCGGAGGCCGACTTCGGGCAGGACCCGCTATCGGTCGAGTACGAGCTGTAGAGGTGAGCCGGTGGCGATGAAGGCGTCGAAGCCGGGGCGGACGAAGGTGGAGCGGGCGGTCTCCGCCGGGGGGGTGGTGGTGCGGGAGGGGACCGCGGGGCCGGAGGTGGTGATCTGCGGCCGCGACTCCGACGGCGTCTGGGGGCTGCCCAAGGGCACGCTGGACGAAGGGGAATCGCTGGAGCAGGCCGCCGTCCGCGAGGTGAGCGAGGAGACGGGGCTGCAGGTGAAGATCGTCAAGAAGATCGGCGTCGTGGAGTACTGGTTCGCCTGGGAAGGTGTGCGTATCCATAAGTGGGTGCACCACTACCTGATGCGGACCACAGGGGGCAATACGGAAGACCACGATGCCGAGTACGACCGCGTCGAGTGGCTGCCCGTCGAGGCGGCGCTGCGGACGCTGACCTTCGACAACGACAAGCGGATGGTGCGGCTGGCGGAGGCGGAGCTGAAGGAGGCGGAGTGAGCGACTTCCCGCGGGACGACGTGATAGGCCGCGGCCGGCGGACGGTGGTGCGGCGCAAGCGGATGTCCGACGTGTCGGATGAGTACGTGTGGCGGAGCGACGAGGAGCTTGCCCGCTACGACGCCTCGAACCCGATGCGGGTTCCGTTCGCGGACTACGAGCGGAACTGGTCGTTCGACATGCGGTTTACGGACACGGCGGGGCGCTCGTTCGCGGTGGAGGATGAGAGCGGACGGCACATCGGGAACATCATGTACTACAACCACGACGCGGCGCGGCGGGAAGCGGAGCTGGGGATCAGCATCGGCCGGCGGGACTGCTGGGCGCAGGGTTACGGGGCCGACGCCGTGGCGGCGCTGGTCTCGTACCTGTTCCGGGAGACGGAGCTGCAGCGGCTGTACTTGCACACGCTGGATTGGAACAAGAGGGCGCACCGGGCGTTCGAGAAGGCGGGGTTCGCGGACTGCGGCTCCTCCTGGCGGAACGGGAGCACGTTCATCGTGATGGAGGTGCGGCGGGAGTGGGTGGCGGCGCCGACGGCGGAGCGGGAGGTGCCGGCGTAGGGCAGGCCTGCACCGGGCCCGATGCTTGGTCCTTCTTCTTTTCCTCCATTTCGCTCAACATCTCGGCCAGATACTCTCCAGGCACGACAGCGCTGATCCCGTAGTTGTAGTAAGTCCTCCCGCCAACAATTTCGCTTTCAGAGCGGAATCCCAGGGTGAGAACTCCGAGGAAACAATGCCGGCCACCATCATCACCGTCATAAAACACCCACACTGGCGACCCACTGTTTCCCCGATATGATTGCGATTCGATCAGCCGATAACGGGAACGCCCAGCCAGCCGTTTTGCCCCTCCCAAGATTCCTTCGCGGCCATTGCTGACACCCGGAGACGAGGCGTCGTTGCCGCTCAGAATGACAGGATAGGGGCGCCGTTCTCCGCTCATTCCTTCGATACCTCAGGATGAGCGAGGTGGACGGTAATCCGCTCAAGAACCATAATCACCGCTACGAAACTTCAAGACCCGCCGGGCGGCTGCGCCCTGCGGTTCGGGGTCGGCCAGAATGACAGGAGGGCAGGGACGGGGCCCTGCCCCTACGCGCTGGGCACCGGGCGGCCGGGCAGGTCGAGGCCGGGCGGGGGCGGGGCGGGGTTCTCCACGCCGAACATGAGCTGCGCGGGCACCAGGGAGACGAGCTCCTGCAGCTCCCACTTGCCGTCCTTGGTGATCTGGCGGACGGCGGTCTCCTCGGCGGCGAGGGAGACGGCGCCACCGGCGACGTGGAATATCTTGCCGTTGACGTTCCAGGCCTCGTCCGTGCAGAGGTAGACGACCATCGGGGCGACGTGCTCCGGGGTCGCCTGCACAAGCGCGGGCGGGCCGCCGGGCGAGGCGATGCCGCGCTGGGCGCGGAGCTGACGGGCGGCGTCCGGCACGGTGGCGGTCATGCGCGTCTGAGCGCCGGGGGCGATGGCGTTGCAGGTGACGCCGTAGCGGCCGATGTCGCGGGCGACGACGCGGGTGAGGCCGGCGATGCCGGCCTTGGCGGCGCCGTAGTTCGACTGGCCGGAGATGCCGCGCAGGCCCGATATGGAGGAGAAGTTCACGATCCGGCCGTAGCGCTGCTGGCGCATGAGGACGGAGGCGGGCTTGATCGTGTTGTAGTGGCCCTTCAGGTGGACGGCGATGACGGCGTCCCACTCCTCCTCGCTCATGTTGAAGATCATGCGGTCGCGGAGGATACCGGCGACATTGACGAGGATATCGACGCGGCCGAAGGCGTCGACGCACTGGCGGACCATGCTCTCGCCGCCCGCGAGCTCGGCGACGCTATCGTAGTTGGCAACCGCCGTTCCGCCGGCGGCGCGGATCTCGGAGGCGACCTGGCCGGCGGGGCCGGCGTCGTGGCCGGTACCATCGACGTTGACGCCGGGGTCGTTGACGACGACGCTGGCGCCCTCTTCCGCGAGGGCGAGGGCGACGGCGCGGCCGATACCGCGACCGGCGCCGGTGACGACGGCGTTGCGTCCTTCGAGTCTAGCGGTCATGTCTCATCTCCTCCGCGGGCGGTGTGGCAAACACGTAAGTTAGTGGCGCGCCGGCGGTTCGTAGGGGTCGAGCATGCTCGGCCCCTACACGTTTCGTGCGGGAGAAGCGTGTGGTCATGAGCCGGCGGCGGCCCGCGGTTCGGCGGGCGACCTGAAGGTCGCCCCTACATCAGGGGAGCGGCCCGGTATCTCAAGCTCGTCCGGCGGCGGCGCCGGGTTGCGGCTGCCTTCGAGAATCGCCGGCACCATCTTCGATAGCTCGTCCAGCGTCCACATGCCGTTCTTGAAGATCGTGCGGGAGGGCAGCGGGTGGTGGAGCAGGGCGACGGTGCCGGCGTAGACGTGGAATACCTGGCCGTTGATGTTCCAGGCGTGATCGCTGGCCAGGTAGCAGACCATGGGGCTCACGCACTCCGGCGCGAGCTCCTCGAGCTCTGCGGAGCGGGGGGCGCCGGCGCCGGGCCGCTGCTGGGGGATGGTGGCGGTGAGGCGGGTCCAGGCGCGGGGGGCGATGGCGTTGCAGGTGACGCCGTAGCGGCCCATATCGCGGGCGACGACGCGGGTGAGGCCGGCTATGCCGGACTTGGCGGCGCCGTAGTTGGCCTGGCCGGCGTTGCCCCAGAGGCCGGACTCCGAGGAGAAGTTGATGATCCGGCCGTAGCGCTGCTGCCGCATGATGACGGCTGCGGGCTTGGTGCAGGCGAAATGGCCCTTGAGGTGAACGGCGATGACGTCGTCCCACTCCTGCTCGCTCATGTTGAAGATCATGCGGTCGCGGAGGATGCCGGCGTTGTTCACGAGGATGTCGATGCGGCCGAAGCTGTCGATGGCGGTCTTGATGATGCTCTCGCCGCCGGCCATGGTGGCGACGGAGTCGTAGCTGGCGACGGCGGTCAGCCCCTTCGCCTTGATCTCGGCGACGACCTGGCCGGCGGGGCCGTCGTCGTGGCCGGCGCCGTCGGGGCCGACGCCGGGGTCGTTGACGACGACCTTCGCGCCCTCTTCGGCCATCTGGATGGCGATGGCGCGGCCGATGCCGCGACCGGCGCCGGTGATGACAGCGATTTTACCTTCGAGCAGTGGCACGTTCACCTCCCACCTGGCGACCTGAAGGTCGCCGCTACATTCGGCCTCCCCACCCCGAGCCCGCCCCGCGGGCGACCTGGCGGGCGACCACAGGGGGTCGCCCCTACATGCGTATCAGCTCCGCGAGGGCAGGGCGACTGTGGCCGTGCCGGGGGTGGTCTTGCTTCCGTCCGGGTCCTCCGTCCACACCTCCACGTCGACCAGGTTGTCGTCGCCTTCGCTGCGCTTGCCGGTGACGATCCCCTTGCAGGTGACGTCCTTATCCACCATGTCCATGCCGCGGTACTGGCAGGCGACGCGCCTGACTCGCCCCCCATCGCCGGCCCACTCGTGGAGCATACGGCCGAGGAGGGCGTGCTTGAGGGCGCCGTGGACGATCCGGTCGGGGAGGCCGGTGCGCTGGGCGAAGTCCTTATCGTAGTGGATCTGGTAGAAGTCGCCGGAGCCGGCGGCCCAGTAGACCAGGCGCTGGGAATCGCAGTGCTGGGTCACGGGGGTCACGGCCTGGCCCTCGGTCACGTCTTCGAAGTAGAGCTGGTTGGGCATGGAATTTCTCCCTAGGAGCTGGGTCGGCCCTCTGCCGAGGGCCGACGCCGCATTCGGGCGGCTGAGATTCTTCGCTCAGGACCGTTTTGCACACCCCGGGGTGGTACGGGGTCGCTCAGAATGACAGGGAGCGCGGCGGCCAGGGCCTTGCCCCTGCGTGCGTCGTACGGTTCAGGTGGGCTCAGGACGAGCGGGCGGAGGGCGAACCGTGACGTCATCAGTACTGGATGCCGGTGCCGCGCGCGACCGCGACGACTTTCCCCTGCGCGTTGCGGTAGGTGGTCTCCGTGACGGTGACGAGCATGGGGCCGAGCCTGCCCTCGCGCTCGCTGAGGTCGACAAGCTTGCTGGTGGCGGTGAGCAGATCGCCGGCGCAGACGGTATCGAGGTACTCGATGTCCGTGCCGCCGTTGAGGATGCGCTTGAAGGGCGAATCGGCGCGGAAGTAGCCGCCCAGCCTCTGGGGCGCGTTCGGGTTGTAGACCGGATGGCCGAGGAAGCCGACGGGCGCGGGGATGCCGCGGTAGCCCTTGCTCCTGGCGTGCTCCTCGTCGAAGAAGAGCGGGTCGGTGTAGCCGACGGCGCGGGCGAACATGCGACAGGCGGACTTGTCGACCTCGAAGGTGACGGGCTCGGACTCCTTGCCGATCTCGGCGCGCATCGCGTCGGTGATGACCGACCCTTCGACAGGCTCAGGGCGGGGAGCCTGGGTCATGGGGCGCCTCCTTGGCAGGGCTGAAGCCCCGCAGCTACTCAGGGGCGGTAAACCCTAACGTTTGCGTCAGGGAGCATACATCAGCCCCCGAACGGTGTCAAACGGGCGCGGTATGGGGCCGGCCCTCTGCCGAGGGCCGACGACGGGTTCGGGGGGCCGAGATTCTTCGCTCAGAAACGCCCGGCGCTACCGACGCGAATACGGGGTCGCTCAGAATGACAGAAAGAACGAGATCACAGGCGAGGTGACGTGCGGGTTAGCGAGGTTCCTCGCCTTCCGGCTCAGAATGACAGACGCTAGATGGTCGTCTCGTCGTAGCCCCAGGGCTCGCCGGGGGCGGCGCCGGGGAGGCGCGGGTCCTCCAGCTCCACCATCTCGCGGCTGAAGGCGGCGGCGAGGCCGAGGGCGTAGGCGATTAGCATGAGCGAACGCATGAGCAGACCGACACCGCCGAGGGCAAGCAGGCCGCCGCCCACGGCGGGCCTATCGCGGAGACGGCAGAGGCCGGCGGCGGCGCAGGCCGCGGAGGCGCGCGGGCGCCCGCGAAGCATCACGGCCACGCCCGCCGCCGCCAGGGGCAGGCCGAGCAACCGTCCGCGCCCCGCGGGCAGCCTGGGGATGCGCTGCCGCCGCTCGAAGGAGAGGACGGCGGAGGGGAGGGTGAGGAGCCAGACGCGGGCGGCCAGGCGTTTGGGGATGGGGAAGTGCTGGAGAAGCTGCATTACGCGGCGCATTATGGGCCGTCGGGGGCGGGGAGCGCAAGGGCCATCAACAGATAGAGGAACGGATTAGGGGTGGACCCTCACCCCGACCCTCCGGGTCGACCCTCTCCCGCGTTCGGGAGAGGGTGGGCAGGGGCCGGCCCTCTGCCGAGGGCCGGCGGCGAGTTCGGGAGGCTGAGATTCTTCGCTCAGAACCGCCAAGCGTTTCCGGCGCGACTGCGGGGTCGCTCAGAATGACAGTAGGGGTCGGCTCAGGGGAGCGAGACCGGCTGGAAGCGACCGGCCCGCAGCTCGGCGACCAGGCTCGGAACGCCGGTCACGTCGCGCTCGAAGCGGGTGGCGCAGCGGCCGACGTCGTCGCGCTGGTGGGCGTCGCTGGCAGCGACGGCGGGCAGGCCGAGGCGGTGGCAGAGCTCCCGCGCGAAGGCGTTCTCGCGCTCGGAGCCGCGGCCGTTCAGCGTCTCCATGGCGCATACGTGGCGGTAGGCGGGGTTGGCAGCGGCGCGGTCCAGCGCCTCCGACCAGTCGCCGTCATGGCGGAGGTGGAAGGGGAGCTGACGGCGGTAGGGGTGAGCGGCGACAAGGGCGCCGCCGGCATCTTCGACAAGGCGCGCCAACTCGGCGGAGCGGTGCATGCCGTAGACGTAGCGATCGATGCCGAAGGCGAGGAGGTGGCCGTCCTCCGTGTTGACCTCGATGGCGGGGATGACGGCGAAATCGTGGCGGCGGGCGAGGTCACGGACGGCTTGCGGGTCCCAGGTGAAGTCGTGCTCGGTGAGGCAGACGGCGTCGAGGCCGGCGGCCTTGGCGGCCTCGATCAGGTCGTCGGGGGTGAGGAGGGAGTCGTGGGAGAGGGGCTGGGTGTGGGTGTGGAGGTCGATGAGCACTGCGGGTGGGGAAAGGGATGCGCGCCTATGCGCCAGAGGCATCCACTTGCTTGTGAGGATCGTAGAATAGGCCAAGCTCCCGCTTCACTCCGTCTGGCATGCGCTCAACCTTCCTGAATCCCTCAAGGAGATCCTCCCGTTGCAGGCCGTACCAAGCACCAAACATCGATCTGACCTCGTGGTTGATGAGACCGTTAAGCGCCAAGAGCACCTCAATCACCTCATCGAAGTTCTTCTGCTCGGCTATCGCGTTTGTGAACCCTTCCCGGATATCGTGGAGGGGATGTGACTCAGTCCGGGCCTTCATGATGAACTCCGAAGGCGACAGTAGATGATTCCTTCCCTCGCCACCTCCGACGAGGTTCTGAACGACGATTGATTCCTTCTCTAACGAGTCGATCCCGAACAGCCACGGCGAGACCATAAGGGCCCAGACCCGATCCTCGCTCTCGCGGCTCGCGAGAAAGAGCCCGAGTGGGCGTGTCGCCTCTGCGAGAGGGAGAGTTCCAATTAGGGCACAGAACAGACGCACGTACCGCGCGGTCGCGTAGAACGCCTCGTCGAGTGCCTGGCTCGCGCCGTCGGCATGGGACTTGGCCCCCTTGTACTGCTGGAGATACCTTGCGAGTTCGCTCACGATTCCGGCGAGGGGCATTAGGTAATCGCACGCGTACGAATATAGCTGGTCGAGCATCTTCTCGCGCACGTTCAACTCGTGCTGAGTCCGCAGGCTAATCGTGTCGAACGCCCACTTCACGCCGACAGAGAGAGCCGCGACGCCGGTCGCAATTAGCCCGCCGGCAAGTGAAGCTTTTGCCGCAGCGTCCCAACCGCTCGGCCAGCTCGTCGCAACGAACACGGCCTCCACCAATAGGACTGCGGAAATCGCACCGCACGCTGCAACGTGCAAAGCATGCAGTTCAGCCCACCGCAGTGAGCGCGGCAGCAACCTGGACTACCCTCGCTTGGACGGTTGCTTGGGTGGCCGAGGAGGGATACTTGTCCCAGGAGGGCGTGGACTCACGCTACGACCGGGCGTCCTGGCAGGAGGCCTAGGAGCTATTGCCTTGTCACCCTTGCGCTCGAACGAGACCTTGTGCTTCATTGGCATGCCCTCCCCTCTTGGCGAACATTTGACCGAATTATAGCAGGGCAGGCAATGGCCGTGAAGGGGCTGTCACGCACGGCTGTCGCCACGTGGCGGTCACTCGACGGCGAGGATGAGGGTGCCGGTGGAGGAGAGAGTGCCGCCGGTGCCGTTGACGAGGGCGAGCTTGGCGTCGGGGACCTGGCGCTCGCCGCATTCGCCGCGGAGCTGGCGGACGGCCTCGATGAGGAGGAAGATGCCGTACATGCCGGGGTGGGTGTAGGAGAGGCCGCCGCCGTTGGTGTTGAGGGGGAAGTCGCCGCCGGGGGCGGTGCGCTGGCCGGAGACGAAGGCGCCGCCTTCGCCCCTCCCGCAGAAGCCGAGCGCCTCCAGCGTGACGAGCACGGTGTATGTGAACGAGTCGTACACCTCCACGACGTCGATATCCTCGTGGCGGACGCCGGCCATCTCGAAGGCGAGGGGGCCGGAGATGCTGGCGGGGGTATCGGTGAGGTCGGGCATGGAGGCGATGGTCTGGTGGGTGGAGGCCTCGCCGGAGCCGAGGACGAGGACGGGCTTCTTGCGACAGGCCTTCGCGCGCTCGGCGCTGGTGACGACGACGGCGCCGCCGGCATCGGTCACCAGGCAGCAGTCGAGGAGATGGAAGGGGTAGGTGATCCAGCGCGAGGAGAGGACATCCTCGATGGTGAGGGGGTCGCGCATCATCGCCCTCGGGTTGAGCATCGCCCACTTGCGGGTGGCGACGGCGATCTCGGCGAGCTGCTCGTGGGTGATGCCGTACTGGTGCATGTGGCGGGTGCAGGCGAGGGCGTAGACGCTGGGGGGTCCGCCGACGTGGTAGGGCATCTCGAACTGGGAGGCGGGGAACCAGGGGTCGAGGGTGCCGCGGCCGGCGCCGGGGCGGTTGCGGTCGGAGTAGCCGGTCTGGCCGTGGGTGATGAGGGCGACGTTTATGAGGCCGGCCTCGATGGCGGCGGCGGCGTGCTCGACGTGGATGACGAATGAGGAGCCACCGACGGCGGTGCCGTCGGTGTACTTCGGGCTGATGCCCAGGTATTCGGCGACCTGGAGGCTGGGCGACCAGCCGGGCCCGGCGGTGAAGACGCCATCGACCTCCGACATCTCGATGCCGGCGTCGGCGAGGGCGTTGCGGGCGGCCTCGGCGTGAAGCTGCAGCGTCGACTTGTGGGGGACGATGCCGATCTCGTCGGACTCATCGGCGCCGGCGATGGCGACGCGGCCGGAGAGGCGGCGGCGGCCGGCCACGGTCACGGCGCCCTCACTTCGACCCCGTGGGGCCGGCCCTCTGCCGAGGGCCGACGACGGGTTCGGGGGGCCGAGATTCTTCGCTCAGACACGCCCGGCGTTACCGACGCGAATATGGGGTCGCTCAGAATGACAGGGGGAGGAGCGGCGCCGGCGATGGCGACGCGGCCGCCGAATTGATTCGGCGGGCGTGTGCTCCTGGGCAGGGCTGAAGCCCTGCAGCTACGACGACGGGGTAGGGCACGGCTGGAGCCGTGCCCTACGGGGGTGAGGAGTGATGCCGCGCTCAAGCCTCCTCCTTCAGGTCAGCGACGGTGGCGCTACAGGCCTGGACGAGGGCCTGCGGCTGGGCGGAGAAGACGACGCGGGGCGTGCCGGCGGCCGCCCAGACGATGTCGAAGGCCAGCAGGTCACGGTCGCAGTAGACGGAGAGGCGCTGGGCATGGCCGAGGGGCCCTTCGACTGGGCTCAGGACAGGCGGGACGCCGCCGATGGCGAAGCCGGTCGCGCGCTCGACCTCGTCGGCGCTAGCGCGGCGGACGTTCGAGGCGCCGGTGATGACGGCGAGGCGGGCGCCGTCGACGCGGTTGGGCCCGGAGACGAGACAGAGAACGGGGTGGCCGTCCGTCATGAAGACGAGCGATTTGACGATCTGGCCGACGCCAACGCCGATGGCGCGGGCGGCGTCCTCCGCGGTGCGGGTGCCCTCCGGGAACTCACGCACATCGATCTCGAGGCCGGCGGCGCGGGCGGCCTCGACGACGCGCTGGGCGGAGGGGGGTAGGGCCGCTCGTCCTGAGCCTGTCGAAGGACGAGCCAGCGAGGGCTCATGGTTCGACTGGCTCACCATGAGCGTCTTACCCCACCCGTCCTGAGTCGCCGCCGACGGGGCGGAATTTCGGGAGGCTTATCGCTTCGCTGATGTCCTCGAAGACGACCTCGACCGGCATGTCGCAGCGGATGGCGTTCGGGTCGGGGTCAACGCCGACGAGGTTGGTGTAGAGGCGGGGGCCCTCGTCGAGCTCGACGAGGGCGGTGACGTAAGGCGTCTCCTGGGCCCAGCCGGGGTGGAAAGCGCGGTACTGGATGGCGTAGGAGTAGACTTTGCCGCGGCCGCTGACCTGCCGCCACTCCACGTCCCAGCCGAAGCACTGGGGGCAGAAGCGGCGGGGGTAGAAGAAGAAGCGCTGGCAGGAGCGGCAGAAGGGGAGCCAGAGCTCGTGGGCGCGGCAGCCCTCCCAGTAGCGCGCAGTCTCGGGGCTGGGGGCGGGGATGGGCTTATCGTAGGCGTCCTGGGGCAAGGGCGTTCCTCCGCCGAGGGCTCTAACCTTAACGTGAAGTCCGGGGCCAGCAAGATGGTATACGCGGCGGAACCCGGAGGTCAAGAAGAAGGCGTGTGTGGGGTCAGACCACACCACCGGCGCGGTCGCAGTGCGGTTGTTCCACACATAGGCGTGTGCTATACTCCCACGAGCCGGTAGCGACAAAATTCACAAACTTTCCGCATATGCTTTCCGACTGGGGCCACGTAGGTTTTCTCCTGCTCCTGGCGCTCGTCTTCCCTATTGGGGGGATCGCTTTCTCCTGGCTCCTGGGCCTGCTGCGCATCCGGCCTCAGGCCCCCGATCCGATCAAAGAGGACACCTACGAATGCGGCGTCGAGACGGAGGGCACGGCCTGGGTCCAGTTCAACTTCCGCTACTACTACTACGCCCTGCTGTTCGTGATCTTCGACGTGGAGGCGGTGTTCCTCTACCCCTGGGCGGTCTCCTTCGAGAAGGTGGCGGTGGCCGGCTTCATCGAGGTGCTAACGTTCGTGATCGTGCTGCTCATCGGGCTGGCCTACGCCTGGCGCAAGAACGCCCTGGAGTGGAGCTGAGGTGAGACCGCACCCTGAAGGATGCGGCATGATGATACGCTGTCTGGTGCCCCAGCCTTCAGGCTGGGGGAGCAGTGGTGCATGACGACGGCGCTCTCGGGCTTCGACGTCGCTCAGCGCATTCAGCAGAAGCTCCCGGACGCCATCGCCGACGCCACGCCTGAGTGGGCGGAGGTGAAGGCTGACCGGCTCATCGAAGCCTGCACCCTGCTGCGCGACGACCCCGAGCTGAACCTCCGCTTCCTCAGCTCGCTGTGCGGCGTCGACCGGCTGGACCACTTCGAGGTCGTCTACCACCTGCTCTCGATAAGCCGCAACCAGGCGGCGACGGTCAAGGTGCGCACCTACGACCGCGAGAACCCGGAGGTGCCGTCCGTGACGCCGGTCTGGCGCGGGGCCCACTTCCAGGAGCGCGAGACGTACGACCTGATGGGGATCAGCTTCCAGGGCCACCCGGACCTGCGGCGCATCTTCCTGTGGGACGGCTTTCCGGGGCATCCGCTGCGCAAGGACTGGCTGAACTTCCCGGGCGGGCAGATGGCGGGGCTGGAGCGGTTCCCGGGGGAGCCGCGCGGGCCGCTGGAGGGGAGGGGGTAGCGGTGGCGATGAAGACGGCTGAGTTGCAGTACCCCAGCTTGAAAGCTGGGGTATACTTGGCGGCTACGCTGCGAATCGACAGCCTGAAGGCTGCCGATTCGAGTGGGTCTGGCGACTCCTCAGCCTTCAGTAGGCGAGGGTCCTTAGACCCTCGCGAAGTCGCGTCGGGGTCTGAAGACCCCGACCTACGAGAGCTGCGGCCTGGAGGGCGCGCCTCATGGCGATGAAGACGGAGGGTGGTGGCCGCGACCCCGGCCTGAAGGCCGGGGAATCGAACCGATATGATGCCGCAGCCTTCAGGCTGCGGTGTGGATATACCTCCGCCGCTGAGCAACGGGCACCGAAGACGGCGACGGGCGACCTGAAGGTCGCCCCTACACGGCTAAACAGGCCACGAGGAGCGGCTCCCGTATGGCGATGAAGACGGAGCCGTTCGTCGTCAATATCGGGCCGCAGCACCCCAGCACGCACGGCGTGTTCAGGATGCGGCTGACGCTGGACGGAGAGCGGATCACGGACGCGGACATGGTGATCGGCTACCTGCACCGGAGCATGGAGAAGCTGGCGGAGGAGCGCAGCTTCACGCAGGTCATCCCGTTCACGGACCGGACGGACTACGTGGCGGCGATGACGGGGAACCTGGCCTACGTGCTGGCGGCGGAGAAGCTGTGCGGGATCGAGGCGCCGGAGCGGGCGCAGTGGCTGCGGGTGATCATGTCGGAGCTGCAGCGGTTCGCCAGCCACTCCATGGCCGTGGGCACCTTCGCCAACGACTGCGGCGCCTGGCAGACGCCGGTGATGCACATGTTCCGGGAGCGGGAGAAGATCCTGGACCTGTTCGAGATGGCCTGCGGCGCCCGCCTGACGACGAACTACATGCGCATCGGCGGCGTCTCGCGGGACATCCCGCCGGAGTTCATGCCCGCCGCCGGCAAGCTGCTGGCCGAGCTGCCGAAGCGGATGGACGAATACGAGGACCTCCTGGTGGAGAACGAGATCATCGTCGCACGGTCGCGGGGCGTGGGGGTGCTGCCGGCGGATCTGGCGATCGCCACGTCCGTCAGCGGGCCGATGCTGCGGGGCAGCGGCGTGGCCTGGGACATCCGCAAGGCGGACCCGTACGCGGCGTACGACAGGCTGGAGTTCGACATCTGCGTCGGCACCAACGGCGACGTTTACGACCGCTTCCTGGTTAGGGTCGCGGAGATGCGGCAGAGCATCCGCATCCTGGAGCAGGCGCTGGAGATGATACCGGATGGCCCGGTGGCGGTGGACGTACCGGTGGCGCTGCGGCCGCCGGCGGGCGAGGCGTACGGGCGGATCGAATCGCCGCGGGGTGAGCTGGGGTTCTACGTCGTGAGCGACGGCGGCCCGGCGCCGTACCGGTTCCACATCCGGTCGCCCTCGTACATCAACCTGACGCCGCTGCGGGATCTGGCGATAGGCGCCACTGTGGCGGACGCCATCGTGATCCTGGGCAGCATCGATATTGTCGTGGGCGAGGTGGACCGCTGATGCCAGCGCTGGCGGCGTGGTACGACCTGCGCGACCTGGGCCACTACGCGCGCTCCCTCCTGGGCTGGCTTGGCGACGATCTGGGGGCGCCGGACTGGGTGACGTACGTCGTCTCCGGGATCATCGGCATAGTGGCGATCCTGCTGTGGCTGCTGGTCAGTCAGCTCTCGTTCATCTGGATCGAGCGGCGCATCATTGGGCGGATGCAGGCGCGCATCGGGCCGAACCGGGTGGGACCGCGGGGGCTGCTGCAGCCGATCGCCGACGCGCTGAAGCTGCTGCTGAAGGAAGCGATCACGGTGCGCCTGGCCGACCGGCCTCTGTTCTGGCTGGGGCCGGTGCTGATCTTTGTGCCGGCGATAGTGGTGTTCGCGGTGATCCCGTTCGGCAAGGGGATGGCGCTGGCCGACCTGAACGTCGGCGTCCTGTTCGTCATCGCCATCGGGTCGACTAACACGGTCGCGGTGTTCATCGCCGGCTGGTCGTCGAACAACAAGTTCGCCCTGCTGGGCGCGATGCGGACGGTGGCGATGCTGATCAGCTACGAGCTGATACAGGTGCTGGCGCTACTGGGCGTCGTCGTGTTCAGCGGCAGCATGCGCCTGGGCGAGGTGGTGGCGTGGCAGTCCCATTACAACGCCTGGCTGCTGTTCCTGCAGCCGCTGGCGCTCGTCTCCTTCATCATCGCGGGGGCGGTGGAGATCAACCGCTCGCCGATGGACATCTCGGAGGCGGAGTCGGAGATCGTGGCGGGCTACCACACGGAGTACTCGGGGATCAAGTTCGGCTTCTTCTACACGGCGGAGTACTTCGCCGGCTTCGCGATCTCAGCGGTGATCGTGACGCTGTACCTGGGCGGCTGGACGGCCTGGGGGCTGGAGGAGTGGGTGCCGGGCTGGCTGCTGTTCCTTTCGAAGCTGTACCTGGTGTTCTTCCTGTTCATCTGGGCGCGGGGCACTCTGCCGCGGCTGCGGATCGATCAGCTCATGGCGTTCGCCTGGAAGTTCATGCTGCCGCTGGCGCTGGTGAACGTGGTGATCGCGGGCGGCGAGGTGCTGGCCTGGCGCGAGGGCGACATCTCGGCGAACGTGGCGCTGCCAGTCTTCGGGGCGGCGAACGCGGTGCTGGCGGCAGCGCTCATCGTCGGCTGGGGGACGTTCATGGGGCACCTGAGACCGGAGCGACGGGCCAAGCGGGCCGTGCTCACGCAGGAGCTGGGAGCGATATATTACGTGCCTGCCGGCAGGCATGGCGTACAGCCCGAGCGGCCGCTGAGGGAGGCGTAGTTGGACGACGCGGGAAGCGTCATCGCGTTCTGGCTGCTGGCGGCGCTAACGGTCGGCGCGGCGTTGGGAGTGATCGCGGTACGGGACCTGATCCGGGCGCTGGTGCTGCTCATCACCAGCTTCCTGGGGGTCGCCGGGCTCTACATAACGCTATCCGCGGACTTCGTGGCGGTGGCGCAGGTGCTGATCTACGCGGGCGCGATCTCCGTCCTGCTTATCTTCGCGATCATGCTGACGCCGCTGGCGAGCCGGGACAACGCGGAGACGTTCCTGCAGATACCGGGGCTGCTCCTGGCAGGGCTGGTGGCGTTCACGATTGGCTTCATTAGCCTGCAGACGGACTGGTCCATCGCGGAGCGGGGCGGCTTCGACGAGACGGCCTCGGCGATCGGCGAGGCGTTGCTATCGAAGTACGTGCTGCCGTTCGAGATGGCGTCCGTGCTGCTGCTGGTGGCGATGCTGGGGGCGATCGTGCTGGTGCGGCCGGAGGGGACGCCGGAGGAGTGATGTGTCGATAGGGCTGGAGCACTACCTGGTCGTGGGGGCGCTGCTGTTCGGCATCGGGCTGTACCTGGCGCTGGCGAAGCGGAACTTCGTGGGTGTGCTGATGGGGGTGGAGCTGATGTTCAACGCCGTGAACCTGACGTTCGTAGCGTTTTCGCGATTCGTAGAGTCGGACGAGCCGCTGAGCGGGCATGTGTTCGTGGTGTTCGTGATCACGGTGGCGGCGGCGGAGGCGGCGGTGGCGCTGGCGATGGCGATGTTGGTCTACCGCAACCGCGAGACGATCGATATGGACCGCATCAACCTGATGAAGTGGTAGGACGTGCGGGTGAAGACAGCACCGGCTCGTAGGTCGGGGTCTGAAGACCCCGACGTGCGGGGGTCTAAAGACCCCCGCCTACATCACCCGTGCCTGAGCGGGGGGGAGTAGGGCCATGTGGACGAAGCTGCTGGAGACGAAGAACGCGTACACGGCCGAGATATGGCAGGAGCTCCTGAACGCGGAGGCGGTCTCCGTTCGGGTGGTGCCGGCATCGGGCTGGGCGAACGCGGCGGAGCTGGAGCCGCACGTGCTGTACGTGCCGTGGGGGAAGGCGCACGTGGCGCAGGAGATACTGAGGAAGATATAGGTTGCTGGACCAGGTGCCCGAAGGCGTAGTCTGGGCGATCTTCTTCCTGCCCCTCGGCTCGTTTGCCGCGATCTCGGCGGCGGCGCTGCTGGGGCTGACCGGCGACGGGCGGTGGCAGGCCCGGTTCAGCGGCTACCTGACGATCGCCGCCATCGCGGGCTCATTCCTCCTCTCGCTCTGGGTGCTGGACAGCGTCCTCCAGGAGGACGGGGCGCGGATCGGCTTCTCCTCCCACCAGTGGGCGGTGGTGGAGCCACTGCGCTTCGAAATCGGCGTCACGGTGGACGGGCTGACGGCGATCATGCTGATGGTGGTGACCGCGGTGTCGCTGCTGGTGCAGATCTACTCGCAGGAGTACATGCGGGGCGACCCGGGGTACAACCGCTACTACGCCTTCATGTCGCTGTTCACGGCGTCGATGCTGGGGCTGCTGCTCGCCTCGAACATCCTCCAGCTGTTCGTGTTCTGGGAGATGGTGGGGCTGTGCTCCTACCTGCTGATCGGGTTCTGGTTCCACAAGGACTCGGCGCGGCGGGCGGCGACCAAGGCGTTCGTCGTCACCCGCATCGGCGACCTGGGGTTCCTGACGGCGATCCTGCTGATCTGGACGAAGACGGGCGAGCTGAGCATCCCGCACATCCAGGAGATGGCGGCCGCCGGAGCGATAGGCGCGAGCGTGGTGACCTGGTTCTCGCTGGGGATCTTCGCAGGGGCGGCGGGGAAGTCGGCGCAGTTCCCGCTGCACGTGTGGCTGCCGGACGCGATGGAGGGCCCGACGCCGGTCTCGGCGCTGATCCACGCCGCGACGATGGTCGCAGCGGGAGTGTACCTGGTGGCGCGGCTGTTCCCCGTATTCGCCGCATCGGACGACGCGCTCAACACCGTGGCCGCCATCGGCGCGGTTACCACTATCGTGGCGGCGACGATGGGGATCGTGGCCACCGACATCAAGCGGGTGATGGCGTACTCCACGATCAGCCAGCTCGGCTATATGATGATGGGCCTGGGGGTTGGCAGCATCGTGGCGGCGATCTTCCACCTGTTCACGCACGCCTTCTTCAAGGCGCTGCTGTTCCTTGGCGCGGGCTCCGTGAACCACGCGACAGGTACGTTCGACATGCGGAAGATGGGCGGCCTGGCGCGCTACATGCCGGTGACGTTCGCGACGACGGCGATAGCGGGGATGGCGCTGGTTGGCCTGTTCCCGCTGGCCGGGTTCTGGAGCAAGGACGAGATCCTGCTGGAGGCGTGGGCGGAGAAACCGCTCATCTTCTGGACGGCGCTGGCCGGGGTGTTCCTGACCGCGATATACGTCGGGCGGATGCTGTTCCTGACGTTCGGCGGAGAGTACAAGGGCGGGGAGGCAGCCGAACACGGCGGCGAGGCCGGCCACTCCGAGCCGCATGAGTCGCCGTGGGTGATGCTGGCGCCGCTGGTGGTGCTGGCGGTGCTGGCGGCGACGGCGGGGTTCGTGAACGCCGGCGGCGGTCTGGGCGACGTCCTGGAAGGCTGGCTGCCGGAGCGCACCCACGAACTGGTGGCGCAGGGCGACTTCCAGCTCTGGATATCCGTCGTATCGGTGGCGGTGGGGCTGGCCGGGCTGGCTGTCGCCTGGGCGATCTACAGCCGCCAGGTCCTGCGCTCCGAGACCATCCGCAACGCGCTTTGGCCGTTGCCGACGCTGCTGGACCGCAAGTACTTCCTGGACGACCTGTACGAGACGGTGCTGCTGAAGGGCGTGGTGCTGCGCGGCCTGGCGACGCTCCTCGACGCCTGGGACCGCTACGTGGTGGACGGCGTGGTGAATGGCGTCGCGACGGCGGTTCGATTGGCGTCCGAGCAGTTGCGGCTGGCGCAAACCGGGCAGGCGCAAGTATACGGCGCGGCGATATTCATCGGCGTGGTGGCCGCCATCGCCGGCATCCTGGTGGTGCACCCGTGAGGCGGGCATGCTGACGATTATCGTGTTCCTGCCGCTGGCCGGCGTGGCGGCAATCGCCCTGCTGCCGCGCGAGCGCGAAGAGCGGGCGAAGTGGATCGCGGCGGCGGTAACGGCCGTTGCGCTGTGCCTCACGCTGGTTCTGTTCGTCGACTACGACCGCGGGACGGGTGGCTTCCAGTACGTCGACAGCACGACCTGGCTCGACTCCGACTTCGTGGACTTCACGCTGCACTACGCCGTGGGCGTGGACGGGCTGTCGCTGGCGATGGTGATGCTGACGGCGTTCCTGTTCCTGGTGGCGGCGCTGGTGTCCTGGCGGATCGAGCTGCGGCCGCGGGAGTACTTCGCCTGGATGCTCATCCTGGAGACGAGCCTGCTGGGGGTGTTCAGCGCGCTGGACTTCGTGCTGTTCTTCCTGTTCTGGGAGATAGAGCTGATCCCGATGTACTTCCTGATCTCGATCTGGGGGACGGGCCGGAAGCAGTACTCCGCCTGGAAGTACGTGCTATACACGCTGACAGGGTCGGGCTTCATGCTGGTGGGGCTGCTGGTGCTGGGCTTCACGGCGGGGACGTTCGACATCCGCGAGCTTTCGCAGACCGGCGAGATCAAGGACGCGATCATCCCGGCGCAGGCGATCTTCCTGCTGATCATCACCGCTTTCGTGATCAAGCTGCCGGTGGTGCCGTTCCACACCTGGCTGCCGGACGCCCACACGGACGCGCCGACGGCGGTGAGCGTGATCCTGGCCGGCGTGCTCCTGAAGATGGGCGGCTACGGCATTTTGCGGCTGAGCCTTTCGATCATGCCGGAGCAGGCGCGGGACCTCTCGGTGTGGATGGCGGCGCTGGCGGCGGTGAGCATCCTCTACGGCGCCCTGGTGACGCTGATGCAGACCGACCTCAAGCGGCTGATCGCCTACTCCAGCGTGAGCCACATGGGCTACGTGCTTCTGGGCGCTTCGGCGCTGGGGACAGTGGGACTGGCGGGCGCCGCGATGCAGATGTTCACGCACGGGCTGATCACGGGGCTTCTGTTCGTCCTGGTGGGGATGATCTACGACCGCACGCACACGCGCCAGATAGGGGAGCTGTCCGGGCTGGCGCACCGGATGCCGTTCATCGCGACGATCATGGTGGTGGCGGGGCTGGCCTCGCTGGGGCTACCGACGCTGGCGGGATTCGTCTCGGAGGTCACGGTCTTCCTGGGCACGTTCGCCCGCCACCAATTCCTGACATCGCTGGGCGTGATCGGCATCGTCATCACAGCGGGTTACATCCTGTGGATGATCCAGCGGGTGTTCTGGGGCGAGCCGAGCGAGAAGTGGGAGGGGATCGGCGACGCGACGGAGTGGTGGGAACGGGCGCCGCTGCTGGCGATGACGGCGGTGATCGTGGCCGTCGGGGTGTACCCGGCGGTGATGCTGGACCTTCTGGAGACGGGCGTGGTGCCGATAGCGGAGAGGCTATCGTAGTGGATAGTGGACAGGTGATAGTGGACAGTGGATAGCGTCAACCGGTTCGGGCCGGAGCTGATCCTGCTATCGGCGGCGGGGGTGATCATCCTGGCGGACCTCGGCTGGGCGCTGGCGGGCCCGCGCGCGGAGGGGGCGCGGCGGGGCGTCCTGGCGGCGCTGGCCCTGGCGGGGGCGGCGGCGTCCATCGGCTGGTCGGCCTTGCTCATCGCCTTCGACAAGCGGGGAGAGGCGTTCGACGGGATGATGACCGTGGACGACTTCTCGCTGTTCTTCAATTTCCTGTTCGCGGGCATCGTTGTGATCGTCGTCCTCTCGTCGATCGATCTCCTGCGGGAGAACCGGTTCGTGGCCGAATACTACGGGCTGGTGCTGGCGTCGGCCGCGGGGATGATGCTGCTGGCGAGCACGATAGACCTGATAGCAATATTCGTGGCGCTGGAGATGACCGGCATCAGCCTGTACATCCTGGTCGCCTTCCTGAAGGACGGGCGCTCCAGCGAGGCGGGGCTGAAGTACCTGTTGCTGGGAGCGATAAGCTCCGCGGTGACGCTGTACGGGATGGCGTTCCTGTTCGGCCTCTCCGGCTCGACGTCGCTGGACGAGATCGCGACCGCGGTGCGCAGCGCCGACGGCGGCACGCGCTCGGCGCTGGTGCTGGCGGCGGTGTTCCTGATGGCCGGGTTCGGGTTCAAGATGGCGATCGTGCCGTTCCAGATGTGGGTGCCGGACGTGTACGAAGGAGCGCCGACACCGGTGACGGCGTACCTCTCGGTGGGCAGCAAGGCGGCGGGGTTCGCGGTGGTGATGCGCGTGTTCCTCTCGGCGCTGGGGGACGGCTCGATCTCCAGCGACTGGGCGAACGTGTTCGCGGCGCTGGCCGCCGTGTCGATGAGCCTGGGGAACCTGACGGCGCTGATGCAGGGCAACATCAAGCGGATGCTGGGGTACAGCTCCATCGCCCAGGCGGGGAACTTCCTGATCGGGCTGGCGGCGGTGGCGGCGGCGGACCCGCAGCTGCTGCTGGGGACGAGCTCCGTCGTCTTCTTCCTGGGGACGTACGCATTCACCAACCTGGGCGCCTTCATCGCCGTCATCGCGATCTCGAACAAGATCCGCTCGGACGAGATCGCGGACTACGCGGGCGTCGCCAGGCGGTCGCCGCTGCTGGCGCTGGGGCTGACGCTCTGTCTCCTGTCGCTGACGGGCATCCCGCCGACAGCGGGGTTCATCGCCAAGGTGTACGTGTTCAACGCCGCCGTGCAGGCGAACCTCGTCTGGCTGGCGATCGTGGGCGTGCTCAACAGCGTCGTCGCCGCTTACTACTACCTGCGCGTGGTCATGACCATGTACACCGCCGAACCGGCGAGCGAGGAACGGTTCCAGCCTGGGTATTACCTGGGGCTGGCGATGGCTGTGGCCGTGGTCGGGCTGCTGGCGGTGGGCATCTTCCCGAGCCCGCTGCTAGAGGCGTCCGAGGCGGCGGCCGGCGTGTTCGGCTAGCCCTCACCCTAGCCCTCTCCCGCAAGCGGGAGAGGGAGACCAGAATACGATGACCGAGAAGCACGTTATCCTAGTCTCCATCGCCGGGCCGTTCGCCAGATCGCTGAGCGAGGAGCGGCTGGAGACCGTCGCGCGGCGCGTGCTGGAGGCGGAGCGCGCCCCCGCCTGCGAGCTGAGCATCGCTGTCACCGACGACGAGACGGTGCGCGCGCTGAACCGCCAGTACGCCGGCGAAGACGCCGTGACGGACGTGCTCTCGTTCTCGCAGCGGGAGGGGGAAGAGTTCGTGGCGCCGCCGGAGGGCGTGCCGCCGCTGGGCGAGGTGGTGATCGCCTACCCGCAGGCCGAGCGGCAAGCGGCGGAGCGGGGTCACGGGGCGGAGGAGGAGGTGACGCGCCTGCTGGTGCACGGGGTGCTGCACCTGCTGGGCTACGACCACGCGGAGCCGGAGGAGGCGCGGCGGATGCGGGAGAGAGAGGAGGCGCTGGTCAACGGATAGGGAACGGATTAACGGATACCGCTCCGCACTACCCGGGCGACCGCCTTTGATTCGCTGCGACGGCGGCCTATAATGGCCCCGTGGTAAGCTCAGACGCGCCCTCTGACGAGCCGGCCCAACCCTCCCTCGCCGACACGGCCAAGACCGCTTCTGCGGCGGGCTTTCAGGCAGGACAGGTCCTGTACCGCAAGTGGCGCCCCCAGAGCTTCGCGGAGGTGGTCGGCCAGGAAGCGGTGACGCGCACATTGCGCAACTCCGTCGCCTCCGGGCGGATCGCCCACGCGTACCTGCTGAGCGGGCCGCGGGGCACCGGCAAGACCAGCCTGGGGCGGCTGATCGCCAAGGCGGTCAACTGCGCGGCGGCGGCGGAGGGCGAGCCCTGCAACGAGTGCGACTCCTGCCACGCCTTCCTGGAGGGGCGCGCCATCGACTTCATCGAGCAGGACGCGGCCAGCCACAACAGCGTGGACGACATCCGCCAGCTGCGCGAGAACGTGATCCTGAACCCGATGAGCGGGCGCTACAAGGTGTACCTGCTGGACGAGGTGCACATGCTGAGCAGCAGCGCCGAGAACGCCCTCCTGAAGACGCTGGAGGAGCCGCCGCCGCACATCATCTTCGTGCTGGCGACGACGGAGCCGCAGAAAGTCTCGGCGACGAACATCTCGCGCTGCCAGCCCTTCGACCTGCGACGGCTGCCCGCGGCGGCTGCCGTCGCACGGCTCGAGTTCGTCTGCGACAAGGAAGGGCTATCGCTGGACGAGGCCGCCCTGCACGAGGTGGCCCGCGCCGGCGGCGGCAGCCTTCGCGACGCGATCAACGCCCTCGAGCAGATCGTGACCTACTACGGCCCCTCGCCGACGCTGGAGCAGGTTCGGGAGACGCTGGGCGTGAGCGTGGACGCCCGCAGCGGTCAGCTCGCGCGGCTGCTGCTGAAGGGCTCTCGCCCAGGCGAGTCGCCTTTGGCGACAGGACAGGGTCTGCCGGACGGCCTGAAGCTGGTCGCTGCCGTGCGCGATGACGGCGTGGACATGCGCCGGTTCTCGCGCGAAGCGGTCGGCTACCTGCGGGAGCTGCTGCTGGTGAAGGCGGGCGCCGCCGACACGCTGGACGAATCGGCCGAAACGGTGGCGGAGATGGAGGCGCTGGCGAAGGGGGTCGAGCGCCAGGAGATAGTGCGAGCGTTGAAGACGCTGGGGAGACTGGACTTCCGGGACGACCCGCAGTCGTCGCTGCCGCTGGAGCTGGCGCTGGTGGATCTCGCGTCGGAGGCGGACGTCGCGCCGCGAGAGGCGGTCCGAAGCGCCGCGCCACCGCCGAAGGAAACGCCCGCCGCCGAGAGCGAGCCGGAGCCACAGTTCTCGATGCCAGCATCGCCGGCGGAGGCGGTGGCGGCGACGACCGGCGGTCCGACAGTGGGCGCGTCTGGGAAACAGGCCGAGGAGTCGCCATCGGCGGCCGGGGTGCCGCCGGGCCTCCTTACGCGGGTGCGCGAGGCCTGCGGGGATAGCGATAAGCAGCTGGCGGCGCTGCTCAACGCTTCCTGTGAGGTGAAGTCGCTGGAGGGCGACGTGCTGACGGTCGGCTTCTACCACACGTTCCACCTGGAGCGGATGGAGGCGGGCGGCTACGGGGCGCGGCTGGGGGAGCTGGCGTCGCAGGTGCTGGGACGGGCGGTGAGCGTCGCGCTGGTGCACTCGCCGCGGAGGCCGGAGCCGGGGAAGATCAAGGGGGGGCATCTGGTGCAGGCGGCGCGCGAGTTGGGCGCGAAGCCTATCGGGAAAGTGCAGCATGACGAGAGCTAGGCTGAGAGGAGAGCTCGGGCGGGTGGACGGCGAGCTACTGCGCCCGCGATTGGAGGTCTAGATGGCCCAGCGGGGAATGAACCCTGAGATGATGAAGCAGTTCCAGGCGCTGCAGAGCAAGATCGCGAAGGCGCAGCAGACGCTGGAGGAGACGATAGTCGAGGCGTCCTCCGGCGGGGGCGCCGTGGCGGTGGTGATGAACGCACAGCCGAAGCTGAACAGCATCACCATCGAGCCGGAGGTTGTGGACGCCTCCGACGTGGAGATGCTCCAGGACTTGATCCTGGCGGCGATAAACGAGGCGCTGGAGCAGGTCCGGGCCACCCAGATGCAGCAGCTCGGGGGGATCGCCGGGGGGCTGAACATCCCCGGCCTCACGGGATAACCTCCGCTCACCCGCCATCCGCCCGGAACAAGGAACATGGGACATGGGACACACCCACGCATCCCCGATTGAGGTGACCCCCTGAACGAACATCCAATCGCAGCTCCGGCGCCGGTGGCGCGTCTGATCGAGGAGTTCCACAAGCTCCCCGGCGTCGGGCCCAAGAGCGCGCAGCGCCTCACCTACTACCTGCTGCGGATGCCGGCGGCCGAGGCGCGGGCGCTGGCGGAGGCGATCCTGGACGTGAAGGAGAGGATCACCTTCTGCACCGTCTGCCAGAACGTCACCGATGGGAACCCCTGCCGTATCTGCGCCAGCGACAGGCGGGAACGCAGCATCATCTGCGTGGTGGAGGAGCCGCTGGACATCCTGGCCCTGGAGCGCTCCGGCAGCTACCAGGGGCTATATCACGTGCTGCACGGCGCCATCTCGCCGATGGACGGGATCGGGCCGGAGGACCTGAAGATACAGGAGCTGCTGGCGCGCCTGCACTCCGGTGAGGTGACGGAGGTGATCCTGGCCACGAACCCCAACCTGGAAGGCGAGGCGACGGCGATGTACCTCACCCGCCTGCTGCGGCCGCTGGGCCTGAAGGTGACCCGCCTGGCTCGTGGCCTGCCCGTCGGCGGCGACCTGGAGTACGCGGACGACGTGACGCTGACACGGGCGATGGAGGGGCGGCAGGAGATGTCCGGTTGACGCGCAAGTTCAGGCGCAGGCGTAGCGCCGAGATTCTTCGCTCAGGTACGTTGCCGGGAGATCGGACGCCGTTCGGAGTCGCTCAGAATGACAGAAGGCGTCGCCTGACGCTGACGCGGGCGATGGAGGGGCGGCAGGAGATGGAGGGCTAGCGTGACCGCGCCGCGGCTGTACAAGACGGAGGCGATCGTCCTGCGTCAGCGGAAGCTGGGCGAGGCGGACCGCATCCTGACGCTGCACACGCCCGCCTACGGCAAGCTGGACGCCAAGGCGAAGGGGGTGCGCAAGACGACGAGCCGCATGTCCGGGCACCTGCAGCCGCTCAGCCGCTGCATGGTGCAGCTGGCACGGGGTCGCTCCGGACTGGACGTGATCGCCGGCTGCGAGACGCTGGAGAGCTTCCAGGCGCTGCGGGAAGACCTGGACCGGCTGAGCCGCGCCCTCTACGCCGCGGAGCTGGCGGACCGCTTCCTGGCGGAGCGGGTGGAGAGCATGACCACCTACCGGCTGCTCCTCGACACGCTGCGCCGCCTCCAGAGCGGCGACGCGGACACCGCCCTCCGTTACTACGAGATGCGGCTGCTGGAGCAGAGCGGCTTCCGGCCGGAGCTGGAGCGCTGCCTGGGCTGCGAGCGGGCGCTTCAGCCGGAGCCGAACTACTTCGCGCCGGTGGCGGGCGGGACGTACTGCCGGTCCTGCGGCGCGGGGGCGGCGGGTTCGCGTACGCTTTCGCTGAACGCGCTCAAGGTCTTGCGGCTCCTGCAACGGGCGTCGTATAACGAAGTAGAGCGGGTGACTATGCCGCCGGCGCTGGCGCAGGAGGTCGAGCGCCACCTTCGCAGCTACATCGTCTGGATGCTGGAGCGCGACGTGAACGCGGCCGCGTTCGTGGAGCGCCTGCGGCGGGAGCAGCAGCCCCTCGAGGTCTAGCCGATGCCCCTCTACGAATACCACTGCGAGAAGTGCGACCGGGTGTTCGAGGCGCTGCGACCGTTGAGCGAATCGGACGTGGCGGTGCCCTGCCCGGACTGCGGCCGCGACGCGGACCGCATCATGCCGACTTCGTTTTCGGCGATGTCCTGGGATAAGGGCTACCCGCAGCGGGTGCCCTACCACCAGCGGCCGGTCCGCAACGTGTCGCCGAAGAAGCCGGCGGTGGCGCGCGTGAAGGGGAAGGGCGCGGCGAAGCCCGCGAAGAAGTAGCCATGCCCCTGTACGAGTACTACTGCGAGCCCTGCAACGGGATCTTCGAGAGCATCCGGCCGATGCGCGAAGCCTCTCTGCCGGTGCCCTGCCCGGAGTGCAACCGGGATGCGGGCCGCATCATGTCCAGCTTCAACGCGTTCACCTTCCGCGACGGCTACCCGCGGCGTCTGCCGGACAAGGGGACGTTCTGGCACATGGGCAAGGAGGTCAAGCAGCGCGCCAAGCGGATGCGCTGGTACGACCATCCGGAGACGACGGAGCCGAAGCCAACGCCTCGCCCGGCGAAGGGCGAGCAGACGACGGAGCGGGATAAGCAGATCGCGCGGGCGAACGACCTGCGCTATCGGGGTCGCTGGGGGGTGGACGAGCGGGGGTTCCGGACGGTGAAGGCGAAGAAGGTTAAGCCGGCGAAGAAGGTGGTGTAGGGGAGGAGGCCGCTCCCCGTGGCGACCTGAAGGTCGCCGCTACATTCCCACCCCACCCTGCAAACCGGGGCCAGCACGGGCGAGCCGAGATTCTTCGCTCAGGGCGGCCCGGCGGGTGCGGGCGTGGCTCGGGGTCGCTCAGAATGACAAGCGGGCCAGCAGGCGGGCGACCTGAAGGTCGCCCCTACATTGGGCGGGCGGGTAGGCCAGCGGGGCCGATCCGTGGTCGCTCAGAATGACAGGGCCGGAACGCGTTTTCAGCCAAGCCGCCGACTTCAGTCGGCGGTGCCACAGCGATGCGGGGCAAGAATGACATCGCCAAGCCCGCGGGCGACCTGAAGCATGTCCTGAGTGAAGTCGAAGGGGTCGCCGCCATAGGGCAGCGTTGCCGGCAGGGCTGAAGCCCTGCAGCTACGAGGCCGCGCGGGCGGCCGGCTAGCTGCGGCGTTCGAGGGCGTAGCCGGTGAGGTCTTCGAGGGCCTGGCGGGCGGGGTCCTGCGGGAGGACGGCCAGCGCCTCCAGGGCGGCGGCGCAGAAGCCGCGGGCCATCTCGTACGACTCCTGGGGTATGTCGCTCTCGCGGATCGCCTGCACGGCCTCGGCGAGCAGCTCGTTGCGCGGTCGCTCGAAGTACTTGTGGACCGGGTTGCCGGCGGGGCGGCGTTCGATCAGGAGGAGCGAGGGCAGGGTGAGCGTGCCCTGCATGAGGTCGCTGCCGACGGGCTTGCCCATCTCCGCCTCGTCGCCGGTGAAGTCCAGGATGTCGTCCACGATCTGGAACGCCATGCCGAAGTTGTGGCCGTAGCTGCGCAGCGCCTCGATCCACTCCTCCGGCTCGGCGGCGACGACGGCGCCGCCCTGGCAGGCGGTGGCGAACAGCGAGGCGGTCTTGCCGCCGATGCGCTGGAGGTAGTCGCGGACGGTCTGGCGGCTGTCGTAGGCGGTGAGGTCCTGGTTGATCTCGCCCCTGGCCATCACCATCAGCGTCTGCGAGAAGAGACGGATGACGCGGATGTTGCCAGTGCGAGCGACCTGATCGGCGGCGTGGGCGAACATGTAGTCGCCGAGCATGACGGTGGTCGAGTTGTGGAAGGCGCTGTTGGCGGTCGGTCGGCCGCGACGGGTGCCGGCGCTGTCGATAACGTCGTCGTGGACGAGGGAGGCGGTGTGCAGGAGCTCGACGGAGGCGGCGAGCGGCACCAGGAGGTCGAGGTCGTACTCGCCGAAGTGGCCGGCGAGGAGGGTGAGGGCGGGTCGCAGGAGCTTGCCGCCGCCGCCGAGGATCATGCCGAGCATCTCAGCCAGCGGGGCGTAGTCCACCTGCTTGAGCGATTCGAAAGTGGCCTCGACGCGGGCGAGGTCCTCCTGGACGGGGCCGTAGAGCAGGCCGGTCCTCACTTCGCCTCCTCCCCTCCGGGCGACCCTTCGACGGGCTCGGCCGCAGGCTCGCCGATGTCGCCGAGGCCGAACAGCCAGGCGGCGCCCACGGAAGTCCGCGAGGCGACTTCTTCGAAGCGTCCGCCGCGCAGGCCGGCGATATGCTTCACTGTCTCCACAAGGTAGGCGGGCTCGTTGCGCTGGCCGCGGTGAGTCTGGGGCGTGAGATACGGCGAGTCCGTCTCCACGGCCATCCAGCGGAGGGGGATGCCGCCGGCGACGGCGCATATTCGGTCCGCCTTCGGGTAGGTGCAGGCGCCGGGGATGGAGAGCATGAAGCCGAGCTGCACGTAGCGCAGCGCCAGGGTCAGATCGCCGGCGAAGCAGTGCATGACGCCGAGCGGCCGGTCCTTCGGCCAGTCCGGGAGGGCCTGCTCCTCGTAGGCGGCGAGGACGTCGTAGACCTCCTCGTCGGCGTCGCGGGCGTGGATGACGACGGGGAGGCTGAGGCGGCGCGCCAGGTCCAGCTGGCGGCGGAAGGCGTCCATCTGGGCGCCGGGCGGCGAGAGCTTGCGGTAGTAGTCGAGGCCGATCTCGCCCACGGCGACGACCTTGGGCGAGTCCGCCAGACGCTCGAGGGAACCCATCGTGCGCTCGTCAAGGCCCTTCGCGTCGTGGGGATGCACTCCCACCGTGGCGTAGACGTCGGAGTGGGAGTCGGCCAGGTCGACGGCGCGCCAGCTGCTCTCCAGGTCGGTGCCGACGACGACGAAGGCGGAGACGCCGGCGGCGCGGGCGCGTTCGAGCACGGCGTCACGGTCGGCGTCGAACTGGCGATCCTGAAGGTGGCAGTGAGAGTCGACGAGCATGGCTACTGTCCGAGCCTCGCTTCCTCCTCTTCGACGATGGATGGGTCGAGCTTCCTGAACAGCGGCTTCGGCTCGGCCAGCCGCTGCCCGGGCTGGGGGATGACGGGGCGCCAGCCGGCGGCCTCGACGGGCCCTTCGTTGCCGAGGTAGCCGTGGAGCTGCTGGCAGGTGAAGGGGAGGTAGGGGTAGAGGGCGGTGTTGAGGGCGGCGATGACGCCGATGGCGGTGTGGAGGACGGTGGCACAGCGCTCACGGTCCTCCTTCACGAGGCTCCAGGGGGCGTTCTCCTCGACGTAGCGGTTGGCCTCCCGCGCGACCGCCATCGCGGATTCCAGGCCGGCGCGGAAGCGGCAGAGGCCGATGTGCTCGCCGGTGGCGGCGAGCGCCTCTTCGGCCTTCGCAAGGAGGGCCGAGTCGGCGGCGGTGACGGCGGCGGGAGCGGGGACGGCGCCTTCGAAGTGGCGGTAGGTGAAGGTGAGGACGCGGTTCACGAGGTTGCCCCAGGTGGCGACGAGCTCATCGTTGTTGCGGCGCACGAAGTCGCCCCAGGAGAAGTCGGCGTCGGAGGTCTCCGGCATGTTGACGGAGAGGTAGTAGCGCAGCGGGTCTGGATCGTAGCGCGAGAGGTAGTCGGGAACCCAGACGGCGAGACGCTGGCTGGTGGAGGCCTTGCTGCCGTGAACGGTCTGGAACTGGTTGGCGGGCACGTCGTAGGGGAGGTTGTACTTCTCCTCGCCCTCGGAGTAGCCCATGAGCATGGCGGGCCAGATGAGGGTGTGGAAGGGGATGTTGTCCTTGCCGATGAAGTAGTAGCTGCGGGCCGCCGGGTCCAGCCAGAACTCTCGCCAGGCCTCAGGCTCGCCGCTGCGCTCCGCCCACTCCTTGGAAGCGGAGAGGTAGCCGATGACGGCCTCGAACCAGACGTAGATGCGCTTGGCCTCCCAGCCTTCAACGGGGATAGGGACGCCCCAATCGATGTTGCGGGTGATGGCGCGGTCCTGGAGCCCCTCGGTCAGAATACCGAGCGTCCAGTTGGCGACGGCCTTGCGCCAGTGCTTCTGGCCGGAGACCCAGCGCTTCAGCGGTTCGTTGAAGGCGCTGAGGCGGAGGAAGAAGTGCTCCTCTTCGCGCCACTCCGGGGCGGAGCCGCAGATCTTGCAGCGGGGGCTGAGCAGGTCGGGGGCGTTGAGGGTGCGGCCGCAGTTGTCGCACTGGTCGCCGCGAGCGAGCTCGTAGCCGCAGGCAGGGCAGGTCCCCTCGACGTAGCGGTCGGGGAGGAATCGGTCGTCCTTCGCGCAGTAGGGGAGGGACATCGAGGCCGGGTAGATGTGATTGCGCTCCAGCAGGCGGAGGAAGATGTCCTGCGAGACGCGGGCGTGATTCTCCGTGCCGGTAGTGGTGAACAGGTCGAAGGTGATGCCGAGCCGCTGCCAGGCATCGAGGAACTCCTGGTGAAAGCGGCCGGCGAGCCGGTCCGGCGGCACGCCCTCCGCTTCGGCGCGGACGGTGACGGGGGTGCCGTGCTGGTCGCTGCCGGAGACCATGGCGACCCGGTTGCCGAGGGCGCGCTGGTAGCGGGCGAAGATATCAGCGGGGAGGTAGGCGCCGACGATCTGGCCGGTGTGAAGGGAGCCGTTGGCGTAGGGCCAGGCGACGCAGACGAGTATCTTTTCGGACATCGACTTTCGGTTGGATTGTAGCATGGGGGCGCCCCATTCCGCCCATTCGCCGCGAGCAGTGGAGTAGCGGCGCCCCGGCGTCTTGGTTCGGAAGCGAGGCCATGTTAGAGTGGCTCCGCAGACACGGCAACGGATCGAGCCCCGACGAGTCAGTCTTGTCGCATCGAGGACGCATGAACCAGGCATGAGGACGATACCGCTTTTCATCGGGGCGCTGCTCTTGCTGGCTATGGCGTGGTCCGCTCACATCGCCGTTGGCGCTAACGCCCAGGCAAATCCTGGCCTGGCGAAGCTGGAGATCGACATCTGGCCGGAGTTCGACCGGGCCGCAACGCTCGTCATTCTCCGCGGCGAGATCGCGCCTGACGTGACCCTCCCGGCGTCGGTATCGCTGCGTATCCCAACCGCTTCGGGCGGCCCAACAGCCCTGGCGAGCGCGGTTTCAGCCGACGCGCCGCTGTTGACCATCCCGTACGAGCGTTCGGAGGTACAGGTGGATTTCCTGACGCTGACCTTCAAGACTGAGACCCGCTTCTTCCAGCTGGAGTTCTATGACCGTTTGAAGACAGATAGCGCCAGCCGGAGCTACAGATACATCTGGACCGGCGACCTCGTCGTCGGCCAGCTAATCGTGCAGCTTCAGGAGCCCGCCGGCGCCACAGAGCTTTCCGTTCGGCCCGATCTGGGTCCCGACTTTGCCGGCCCAAACGGGCTTGTCTATCGCGAAGCCGATCTGGGCGCCCTCGAACAGGGGAAGGCGCTAACTGTCGACGTCGCTTATAAGAAGTCGGACTCGCGCACCTCGGCTGAGATTCTCGGTCTGGCAACGGGCGCTCCCGAGCCCGGAAACTCCGGCTCAGACGGGGGACTGCCGCGCTGGCTGATTTTCGCCGCCGGAGCGGGCGCTCTTGTCCTAGCCGCCGCGGGCCTCACCCTCTGGCTCCGGCGCCGCAGTCCTGTGTAGGACTCGGGGTACCACGGCTCGGGCTCCGCTAGAAGCGAGCCGCGCGATTCATTGCGCGGGGTTGCCCTCCGTCTCCAGCCAGAGGCGGTAGGCCTCGCGGTGAGGGAGGCCGTAGCGGGCCGCCACCTCGGTCACGGCGCGCTTGGCGGGCTCGCCGGCGGCGCGGCGGCGGGCGAGCTCCTCGCGGGCAGCGTCCAGGGATGCTTCGACAGGCTCTCGCCCAGGCGAGTCGCCTTCGGCGACAGCATGAGCGGAGGCGGAAGCGCCTTCGATCACGAGGGTGAACTCGCCGCGGGGCTCGGCGAAGTGCGCCAGCGCCTCGCCCAACGTGCCGCGGTACACCTCCTCGAACTTTTTCGTCAGCTCGCGGCAGACGGCGACACGGCGGTCGCCGAGCGCGTCGCGCAGGGCTGTGAGGCTGGCGCGCAGCCGGTGGGGCGATTCGAAGGCGACGAGCGTGCGGGGGTCGTCGCGAAGAGCGGCGAACAGGCGGCGGCGCTCGCCGGCGCGGCGGGGGAGGAAGCCGAGGTATGTGAACTGGCGGCTCGCCAGGCCAGAGACGGCGAGGGCGGCGGTCACGGCGGAAGGGCCGGGGACGGGGGTGACGGCGAAGCCCGCGTCCAGGGCGGCGGCCACCAGGTCCAGGCCGGGGTCGCTGATGACGGGCGTACCGCCCTCGGAGACGAGGGCGACGTCGCCTTCGCGGAGGGTGTGCAGCAAGCGGGGAATGCGGACCGCCTTGTTGTGGTCGTTGTAGGAGACGAGCCGCTGGCGGATGCCGTGGTGGGCGAGGAGCTTGCGGGTCGTTCGGGTGTCCTCGGCGGCGATGAGCGAGACCTCACGCAGGACGCGGAGGGCGCGGAGGGTGACGTCCTCCAGGTTGCCGATAGGCGTGGCGACGACGTAGAGGGTGGGCATGCTCGCGGCGATTATACAGCCGCGGGCGGGAGGGAGACGGCGATCGATGAAGAAAGTGTGTAAACTCGTTTGCGGTTTGGGGACAAGCCGTTGACTGGGTTCCTGGCCGCTGCTATAGTCTGAGAAAAGCCTGCCGCCAGGCAGACGGCCCGCAGGTCCCCTTTTCCGAGGCGAGGATGATATGAGTATATCGACTTATCGAGAACTCCGGCCCGCCTACGGGTTCGACGAGGTGGCCATCGTGCCCGGCTCCGTCACCGTCAACCCTGAGCTTATCGACGTGCGGCTCGTCGTGGGCCAGCACACGTTCGAAATCCCGATCATCGCCGCCGCGTTGGACTCCGTGAGCGACCCCCGCTTCGCCGTGGAGATGGGCAAGCGCGGCGGCCTGGCGGTGATGAACCTGGAGGGGATCCAGTTCCGCTACGAAGACCCGCAGGCGGCCGTCGCCGAGATCATCGCGGCCAGCCTGGGCGACTCGGCGGCCGTCATCCAGCGGCTCTACGCCGCGCCGATCCGCGAGGAGCTGATCGGGCGGCGGATACGGGCGGTCAAGGGGGGCGGAGCGATCTGCGCCGTCTCTTGCACGCCCGCCAACACGAAGAAGCTGGCGCCGATCGCGGTGGACGCGGGCGCCGACATCATCGTCGTACAGTCAACGGTGACGACGGCGCGGCACATCTCGCGCAGCCTGCGCGGCCTCATCTTCGAAGAGCTATGCGCGAACATCGGCGTGCCGGTGGTGGTGGGCAATACCGTCACCTTCGCCGCGACGAAGGAGCTGATGGAGACGGGGATCGCCGGCGTGCTGATCGGCGTGGGGCCGGGCTCCATCTGCACCTCTCGCGAGGTGCTCGGCGTGGGCGTGCCGCAGGTGACGGCGACGATAGACTGTGCGGCGGCGCGGGACCAGTACTACCGGGAGAGCGGCCGCTACGTGCCGGTGATCACGGACGGCGGGATGCGCAACGGCGGCGACGTCTGCAAGGCGCTGGCCGCGGGCGCGGACGCCGTGATGCTGGGCTCCGCCTTCGCGCGGACGGAAGAGGCGCTGGCGAAGGGGCACTCCTGGGGGATGTCGACCGGCCACGCGGAGCTGCCGCGGGGCACGCGGATCACGGTGGGCGTGGACACGACGCTGAACCGGCTGCTGCTGGGCCCGACGTCCAAGACGGACGGGACGGAGAACCTGGTGGGCGCGATCCGCACCTGCATGGGGGTGTGCGGCGCCCAGACGATCGCGGAGTTCCACGAGGCGGAGCTCGTCGTCGCGCCCTCCATCAAGACGGAGGGGAAAGTCTACCAGCTCAGCCGGTAGCGGGCACCGAACGGGGCACGGTCAGTGGGTGAGGCCATGGAAGCGGTTGAGCGCTTCAGAACTCTGGCGCAGTTGCGCCAGAAGTTGGTTTCGGAACCCCTCGTAGACGAAGAGGAAATAGCAAACGCTGGCTTGGATGACCCTGAGGATTTGTCGGCCTGGCTTGACGCACTGCTTCAAGAGAGGGATCGACAGCGGCAGGCGGAATTCGACCGAGTTGAGGAGGATACCGCAATCCTCCTGAGCGAAGCGACTATCGATGAGATGTTAGAATGCCGGCTTGTAAAACGCGAAGTGGACCTCCCAGATTCGTCGGCCATTCTTGCCCAACTTCGGGGACGCTGCGAATGCGGACATACGCGGGAGGTCCATGACTCCAGCGGGTGCTGGGTGGGACAGGAATGGTGGAACAAGCTATACAGACGTAACGATGACTTATGCCCGTGTTCTGGCTTTGATGGGAGATGCTGATGGGCGAGCCGATTGGATATCAGGAGATCCAGACATGAGTCGTCCAGAAGATTTCGAGGTCTACAGGCGCGCCACGGCAGTCTGGCAGAAGGCTCTCAAGGAAGCCATGCGAGTCAGACGCAAATACCTCACGGTTATCGAGGGCGAGGCGGCGCGAGTGGTATTTCCCCCTGCCATAGACTTTGCGGAGTTGCAGGAGGCCGACAGGAAGGAAAAAGAGGCACGGAAGGCGTACGTGTCCGCTCGTAGACGCGTCTTAGCACGGGACGATTGAGCTGCACGACGTGGTGGCGAACGACGCGCACGCAGCGGACTGATGCGACTCACCGCCTCGCGCGGCACCTGTTTCTGTGCCATCACGGATTATGCTTTCCTCGGTCGGTAGCTTCTTCGCTGCTCTCCGAATCGTCGCTGCTGCTGTCGTCCGCGCTAATCCCCCTGCGCCGCAGCGTCTCTCTTGCCTCCTCTTCACTCCCGTGCACAACAGTCCTAAAGTCGTTCCAGAACTGCTCAGCTTTAGGGTCACGGTATCGTCCGCTAAGAGTCTTATCTCGCCCGTCACCGAGGAAGCGCCAGATTAGGAACCGGAACCCAACGATGAATCCCACTCCTAAGAATAGATACACCACGGCGTCCATCTACAGAACCTCCGCAGGAAGCGCCCCGCCGCTACATTCTACACTTACGCAGAGGTTGAGCGTGAGTGACGGGAGTCACAAACGGCGGGAACTCGCGGAACGACCAATTCCGCGGTGAGTCCGAGCGGGGGCGAGATTCTTCGCTCAGGTGCGCCGGCCGGCAGCGGAGCCTGATTCGTGGTCTCTCAGAATGACAGGGGTGGGCTCGTCCTTCTATCCGCTCGTGGTGAGCCTGTCGAACCATGAGCGGAAGGTTGTGGCTCCGCTCGCCCTTCGACAGGCTCAGGGTGAGCGGGAACGCTACCTGTAGACCACGAGCACGCGGTCAAGGCCCGAAAGGTCCTGCTCGATCGCGATCTGCGCCTGCGGGAAGTACGTCCGCGCGAGGGCGAGGGCGGCCTCGCCCTGCTCTTCGCCGATCTCGGCGAAGAGGGCGCCGCCGGGATTCAGGTAGGCCGGGGCGTCCCGCAGCAGCCGCTCGATGAGCCGGAGGCCGTCGGGGCCGCCGTCCAGGCCGAGGCGGGGCTCGTGCTCGCGGATCTCCGGGGGCAAGGCCTCGAAGTCCGCGCTGCGGACGTAGGGGAGGTTGGCGGCGATGACGTCGACCCGCACCTCGAGCGGCGCCAGGAGATCGCCCTGGCAGAAGTCAATGCGCTCCGCGACGCCGTGGCGTTCGGCGTTGCGGCGGGCAAGGGCGAGCGCATCCGGCGAGACGTCGACGGCGATGACCTCGGACTGCGGCAGGCTCACCGCCAGCGCCACGGCGATGGCGCCGCAGCCGACGCCGATATCGGCGATCCGCAGCGTGGCGAGCCCGCGCTCGCTCACGAAGCCGAGCACGAGCTCCACCAGCGTCTCGGTCTCCGGGCGGGGGATGATCGCGGCGGGCGCGACCTCGAACTCCAGGCCGAAGAACTCCTTGCGGCCCAGGATGTAGGGGACAGGCTCGTGGGCGAGGCGGCGGCGCAGGAACGCATCGAAGGCGGTGGCGGCATCAGGCGGGAGGTCGTCGGAGAGGCGCTGGTAGAGGTGTGCGCGGTCGATGCCCAGGGCGTGGGCGAGGAGGATCTCCGCCTCCAGGACCGCCTCGTCGCTGCCGGCTGCGGCGAGCGTCTGTGAGGCGCGACGGAGGGCTTCGCGGAGGGTTTCGGTCACGGGGTCATCTTACGACAGGCCTGCCTGCCGGCAGGCTCACGAGGGCCGGATAGACGAGATTCTTCGCTCAGCACCGTTGAGCGGACTGCGGCGCTGGTTCGGGGTCGCTCAGAATGACAGACGCTGGTCTCAGGATGACAAGTGTGGGCTCAGGCGAGTTGCGCTTCGAGGAGGCGGGACTGCGCGTCGGCGTGCATCGCTTCGATGATGTCCTCGATGTCGCCGTCGAGGAGGGCGGGGATATTGTGGCGGGTGTAGCCGATGCGGTGGTCGGTCACGCGGTCCTGGGGGAAGTTGTAGGTGCGTATCTTCTCGGCCCGCTCGCCGGAGCCGACCTGCGAGCGGCGGGTCGACTCGACCTCCTCGCGCGCCTTGCGCTGCCCGACATCGAGGAGGCGGGCGCGGAGGACGGCCATCGCCTTGTTGCGGTTCTTGAGCTGGGAGCGCTCATCCTGGCAGACGGCGACGATGCCGGTGGGGACGTGGGTGATGCGGACGGCGGTGGCGTTCTTCTGGACGTTCTGGCCGCCGTGGCCGCTGGCGTTGAAGATATCGATCCGCAGCTCCTTCTCGTCGATGTGGACGTCCACGTCGTCCGCCTCCGGGAGGACGGCGACGGTGGCGGTGGAGGTGTGGATGCGGCCGCTGGCCTCGGTGACAGGAACGCGTTGGACGCGGTGGACGCCGCTCTCGTACTTGAGACGGGAGTAGGCGCCGCGGCCGTGCAGCTCGAAGACGATCTCCTTGAAGCCGCCGCGGTCGCTGGGGTGGGAGTCCATGAGCTCCACCGTCCAGCCCTGACGCTCCGCGTAGCGGCTGTACATGCGGTAGAGGTCGGCGGCGAAGAGGGATGCCTCCTCGCCACCGGCGGCGGCGCGTATCTCAACGATGACGTCCTTATCGGCGAAGGGGTCTTTGGGCAGCAGGGCGAGCCGCAGCTTCTCCTGCTGAGCGTCGATGGCGGCCTGCGTCTGCTCGATCTCCTCGCGGGCGAGGGCGACCATCTCCGGATCGCCGCCCTCTTCGGCGATGCCGCGGGCGCCGTCCAGCGCCTCGCTGAGGCGGCGCAGCTCGCGGTATATCGTGACGACGTCCTCCAGCGAGGAGTGCTCGCGGGCGAGCGCCTGCAGCCGCTCGTAGTCGCCGGTCAGTTCGGGGCGGGCCATCTCGCGGCCCAGCTCTTCGTATCGCGCCTCAACGGCGACCAGTTTGTCCAGCATTTCGTATCGCTCCACCCTGGCGTGAACGCCGGGGCATGCGTCCGCGTCATCCAGACGCAAGTAGGCCCCCCGAATGGGGGCCCGAGGTGATTATAGCACGGGGGGCTGAAGCTACTTTAGGTCCGGAACATCCGAGCGACGCTCATCCCCGAAAGACAGCTAGGATTCGGTTGTGCCTTCGGTATCGACGACCGTGTGATGCCCAGGCTTCAGCGCCTTAGTCATCTCACTTATCAAGCTTACGTCCGGGCGATCCGCTTCTTGCAGGATGCTTTGCAGGGCCGGGTCCGGCTGATCCGCAGCATCCGGAGCGGGTGTCGTCTCCGCCTGCGCACCATCAGTTGTCTCAGCAGAGGTCGGTTCCTGTTCCTGCACTACACCTACTCCCCTAGTCCCCAACACGTTGAAGAACCAGCGCCATGACGAGCGTGAGGGTCTGAACTGCTAGCAGTATTATAGCAGCTTTGATGTTCCACACCTTTGACTCAATCAGTTGGCTGTTCAACTCAAATGATTGAATCCTATTTGCGGTCAACCGTCGCTTGGTAAAGTCCGGCGCCTGAAAGAGATAGAGATCCCTAAGAGGCTTAGGTTCCGGATCTCTTCTGAAGTTCCGCAGCCAGTAGCCACGGAACGCGAACAACATCGCAAAAGCATAGAAGAGAGCACCCGCAAGCAGCAGTATTAGCGGCCAACCGTGCAGGTCTTCTCGACCAACAGTGGCCTGCAGCCCGGCAGCTATGGTCATAACGAGACTGGCTACAGATAGGACGGTGCCAGCCTTGGCATCAAGCGTATCAACCTGATGCAACTGAATATCCAATCGCTCCTTAACCTCTTGGTACACTACGTCCAGGCTTGGCGGATGGGGCTGGTTCGCGCTCATTCTCGCCTTTCTCGGATGCGCGCCGCCACGTCTGCCATCGGCACCGTCTCCTGGTGGCCGTCGGAGAGGCGGCGGAGGGCGGCGGCGCCATCGGCGAGCTCACGGCGGCCGATGACGGCGGCGTACTCGGCGCCGAGGGCGTTCGCCTGGCGCATCTGGGCCTTGAGGGAGCGCTCGCCGGCGGCGACGACGGCGGCGATGCCAGCGCGGCGTAGCTCCGAGGCGAGGCGGAAGGCAGCGGAGCGGGCCTCGCTCATCTGGAAGGCGACGAACACGCGCGGCCGCTGCGGCTCATCGACGGGCAGCGCCTGGCGCTTGAGGTTGAGGACGATGCGCTCGATCCCCGTGGCCCAGCCGATGCCGGGCGTGGGCCGGCCGCCGAGCTGCTCGATCAGGCCGTCGTAGCGGCCGCCGCCGCCGACGGTGCTCTGGGCACCCTCCTCCTTCGGCTGGAACTCGAACACCGTGCGGGTGTAGTAGTCGAGCCCGCGCACGAGGCGGGGGTTGATGACGTAGGCGATGCCGAGGTCGTCGAGGTACGAGCGCAGGCGCGAGAAGTGCTCTGCGCAGGCATCACAGAGGTGATCCGTGAAGGGGGGCGCGCCGGCGATCACGGGCTGGCAGCGCTCCTGCTTGCAGTCCAGCAGACGCAGGGGGTTGCGCTCGTAGCGGCCCTCGCAGTCGTTGCAGACCTGCTTGAGCTTATCGGCGTAGTAGGCGCGGAGGGCGTCGAGATAGGCGGGACGGCAATTGGAATCGCCGATGCTGTTCAGGTGGAGCGTCAGCCCCTGGAGGCCCAGCTCCTCGTACAGGCGGAAGAGGAGCTC
Organism: Dehalococcoidia bacterium; assembly: GCA_030690405.1. The sequence goes on from JAUYGU010000059.1 coordinate 43,316, forward strand.
GATCACCTCCGCGTCGACCGCGGCGTCCGCCTCGCCGATCGCCTCACAGCCGAGCTGGGTGTGCTGGCGGTAGCGGCCGGCCTGGGGCCGGTCGTAGCGGAAGATGGGGCACCAGTACCAGAGGCGGACCGGCTGGGGCTGGTTGTGCATGCCGTGCTCCAGGTAGGCGCGGCAGACGGGCGCCGTGCCCTCCGGGCGCAGGGCCAGGTCCTGGCCGCCGCGGTCCTGGAAGACGTACATCTCCTTCTGGATGATGTCCGTCACCTCGCCGACGCCGCGGGTGAACAGCGTCGCCTCCTCGAACACGGGGGTCTCGATGCGCTGATAGCCGAAGAGGGCACAGACACGGGCGGCGGCCTGCCAGACGCGGTCCCAGTAGGGCTGGTCCTGCGGGAGGATATCTAAGGTGCCCCTGGGGGCCTTGTACTGTTTGGTCATGGCTCGTCTTGCATCCTCCGCTTCTGGCCGAGCATACTAGAAGGCCACAAGTCGTGCAAAGCGGCAGGAGGCCAGGTAGCTCTGCTCGGATTCTAGTACCGCGGCCTGAAGGCCGCGGCATCGGGCCGGTCCGGCAATGCCCCCGCCTTCAGGCGGGGGTCAACGGTAGCAGCAGGCAGGAGGCAGCCGTGGAGCTGAAGGGCAGGTGGGGTTTCGGCACCGCGGCCTGAAGGCCGCGGCATCGGGCCGGTCCGGCAATGCCCCCGCCTTCAGGCGGGGGTCAACGGTAGCAGCAGGCAGGAGGCAGCCGTGGAGCTGAAGGGCAGCACCGTCATCGTCACGGGGGCGTCCAGCGGCATCGGCAGGGCGGCGGCCGCCCGGTTCGCGCGGGCGGGCAGCAACGTCGTCCTCGCATCACGCAACCGCGAGGCGCTAGAGGCGCTGGCCCAGGAGCTGGCCGGTCTGCCCGGGCGGCGACTCGTCGTGGCGACGGACGTGAGCGACCGCGATGCGGTGTTCGCGATGGTGGAGCGGGCGGTGGAGGAGTTCGGCTCCGTCGAGGTGCTGGTGAACAACGCCGGCCTGGGGCTCAACGCCACCGTCGCGGAGGGGAGCGTTCAGAATATCCGCCGCGTGTTTGAGGTGAACTTCTTCGGGGCGGTCAACTGCATCCAAGCAACCGTCCCGCACATGAAGCAGCGGCGGCGCGGCGCCATCGCCATCGTCTCCTCGGTCGTCGGGCGGCTGGCGCCGCCATACAGCGGCGCCTACGCGGCGACGAAGGGGGCGCTGAACGCGCTCTCGGACTCGCTGCGGCTGGAGCTGGGGCCGTACGGGATCGCGGTGACCGCGGTCTACCCCGGCTACACGATCACGCGGTTCGGGGAGAACCTGCTGCGGGAGTTGGAGATAGCGAGGCCCTCGCGGCTGGTGCGGGGCGTCAGCGCGGAGGCTGTGGGCAAGGCGATAGTGCGCGCCGTGCGCGAGGGGAAGCGAGAGGCGTACGTGACTCGCGGCGACGCGGCGGCGGTGATGATCAAGAACCTGTCGCCGCGGCTGATCGACTGGGGGATGCGACGGCTGTGGCTGTCGGGGAGGCGGCCGGAGTAGCGGCGCGGGAGAGACCACCCGCCACCCGCGTTGACAACCTCCCTGCATAAACGGACAATCACGGCACGCGGGGCCACCGAGGGGGTATCAGGGGAACGCTGACCATGGATGACCAATCGCTAGTGCATCTGCCGGGTACTCCATCCCTGGCGCTGCCCGATGACCTGACCCCTGACCAGTGGGTAGAGGAGGGGAGGAAGCTCAGGGACGAGGGACTGCAACTCCAACGGCAGACCGACAATTGGCGCTTTCGGGTAGGTGACTGGCTTGCTTTCGGGGAGCGAAAGTTCGGAGAGGACGCGGTTGACCGAACGGTGGAGGAGGTGGTTGCCGGGCTGCAGGTTGGCTCCGAAACGTTGCGGCAACTCGTCTGGGTGTCGCAAAGTATCCGCCCAGCGCTTCGACGGCTGGATGTGTCCTGGAGCGTTCATCGCGCGGTTGCGTCCTTGCCCCCTGCCGACCAAGAGAAGTGGCTAGAAAAGGCAGCCGGCGAGAACCTTACCACGCGGGACATTATAAGGATGCGCTTTCCTGCCGCGCCGGGGAGCGAACGGGAGCACACGAAGATTCAGTATATGTTGCTTGAACTCGGAAAGAACATGGGGTATGAAGTGTGGGCCCCACAAAGCGACCGGTCAGGCAAGTTCATAGGTAGACGACTTGGGGAAATCGGGTTGTTAGACCGCCTGCCACGGGCATTCAAGAACCAGCAGGCCCAGAAGATAGTCGAACGCATCGATACCCTCTGGGTTGATAGAGATTCGATTGTGGCGGCCTTTGAAGTCGAGCACACAACGACCGTCTATTCGGGGTTGCTCAGAATGTGCGACTTGCTCGCAGTTGAGCCGTACCTCAGGGTCAACCTTTTCGTGGTTGCCCCCGAGGAACGCCGCAAGTTCGTCATCAACCAAATTAACCGGCCAACTTTCCATGGGCTGAAAATGCCAGACAAATGCAGGCTGATATCCTTTGAGCGTTTGACTGAGGAAATCGAGCGCCTAGGTGATAGGACGCTCCATATGAAGGACACGTTCCTCTCGTATATTTCGCAGGACTGCCGCCTCCCAGAGGGCACCACGTCCATGCCGGAGGAGGAATAACAGGTCGGAGTGAGGGTCAGCGTCTGACTCCTCGCTCCCGCTGTCCGTCTGTTCGTTGACACCCACGCCACCAGCGCATCCCCGGCGGCCACCTCGCCCCCACCCCTCACCAAGCACATCGGCGTCCCGGCCTACCGGCTGGGGGATGCGGCGGCTGTGGCTGTCAGGGCGGCGGCCGGAGTAGTGGCACGGGAGATAGAAACGCCAATGGTAAGGTGCTAAACTTACCGATAGAAAATGACTATTGAACAGGCTGAGCTAGCGGAACCCCTCCTGGCGAAGGCGAGCGAATACCTGCCGCAGCCGGCGGTCGCGAAGGTGAAGGCCGCCTACGAGTTCGCGGCCGAGCGCCACGCCGGTCAGCTCCGGCGGTCCGGCGATCCCGTGATAACGCATCCCCTGCACGCGGCCCAGACGATCGCCTCGCTTCAGCTGGACGCCGACACGATAGCGGCGGCGCTGCTGCACGACGTGCAGGAGGACTGCGCGGTCGAGAACAAGGAGATAGAGCGGCAGTTCGGGGTGACGGTGGCGAAGCTGGTCGAGGGCGTGACGAAGCTGGGTAAGATCCCCTGGCAGAAGGGGGAGGCGCTTCGCGGTGACGACGAGATCCAGGCGGAGAACCTGCGCAAGATGTTCCTGGCCATGGCCCAGGATCTGCGCGTCGTCATCATCAAGCTGGCCGACCGTCTGCACAACATGCTCACGCTGAGCGCGTTGCCGCCGGAGGACCAGCAGCGCATCTCCCGCGAGACGATGGAGATATACGCGCCGCTGGCCTCGCGGCTGGGCATCTGGGAGATGAAGTGGCAGCTTGAGGACCTGGCGTTCCACTACCTGGACCCCGAACGGTACAAGTTCATCGCCGGCACGCTGGACGCCAAGCGGGAGGAACGAGAGCGCTACGTCGCCCGCGTGAAGGAGATCCTGATCGAGGAGCTGGCCAAGCAAGGGATCAAGGCCGAGATCCAGGGTCGCGCGAAGCACATCTACAGCATCCACCAGAAGATCGAGAAGTACGCCTCGGAGAGACGGGGTGCAGGCGAGATATACGACCTGCTGGCCGTGCGCATCCTGGTGGAAACGGTGACCGACTGCTACAGCGCGCTGGGTGCCGTCCACGGGCTATGGCGGCCGCTGCCGGGGGGGTTCGACGACTACATCGCGAACCCGAAGGAGAGCATGTACCAGGCGCTGCACACGACGGTGATGAGCCTGGACACGCGCCCGCTGGAGGTGCAGATCCGCACGTATGAGATGCACCGGAGCGCGGAGTACGGGGTGGCGGCGCACTGGCGCTACAAGGAGGGCTCCAAGCGGGACCTTCACTACGAGGAGCGGCTGGCCTGGCTGCGGCAGCTCCTGGAGTGGCACCGGGAGATCGCGCTGGCGGAAGAGCTGGTGGAGGCCGTGAAGTCGGACATCTTCCAGGACCAGGTGTTCGTGTTTACGCCGAAGGGCCAGGTGAAGGACCTGCCGAAGGGGGCGACGCCGCTGGACTTCGCGTACCGGGTCCACACGGAGCTGGGGCATACCTGCGTCGGCGCGAAGGTGAACGGCCGGCTGGTGCCGCTGAACACGGAGCTGAACAACGGCGACGTGGCCGAGGTGATGACGAGCAAGTCGTCCAAGGGGCCTTCGCGCGACTGGCTGAACGCGAACCTGGGATACGTTCGCACGAGCCACGCCCGCGGCAAGATCCGGCAGTGGTTCAAGCGGCTGGAGCGGGAGGAGAACATCGCCCGCGGGCGGGAGATGCTGGAGAAGGAGCTGCACCGGCTGGGGGTCGGCATGGCCGACGTCGAGGCGGATCTGCTGAAGCTGTTCAAGTTCGACGATGTGGAAGACTTCGTGCTGCGGGTGGGCTACGGCGAAATCAGCACTCACCAGGTGGCGACCAAGCTGGCGCCGCTGCTGCAGCCGGAGGAGGCGGCGGTGGCGGAGCGGCCGGAGGCGCCGGCGCGCGAAACGTTCACGACGAGCGTGCGTGTGCTGGGAACCGGGGACCTGCTGAGCCGCCTTGCCCGCTGCTGCAACCCCGTCCCCGGCGATGAGATCATCGGCTATGTTACCCGCGGCGAGGGTGTGACCGTTCACCGCAGCGACTGCCCGAACATGATTAACGAGGACGAGCGGGAGAGGCTCGTCGACGTGGAGTGGGGGCGTCGCGGCCACTTCTACCCGGTGGCCGTCCGGATCGAGGCGTGGGACCGGGTGGGGCTGCTGCGCGACATCACTACGATGGTGGCGGAGGAGCGGGTCAACATGGTGGGCGTCCACACGCAGGAGCACGACGACGGCCGCATCACGATCTCCGTGACGCTGGAGACGACGGGCATCGAGCAGCTTACGCGGCTGCTGACGAAGCTGGAGGCGGTGAGAGGTGTGGATTCGGTGGGGAGGCGATTGGAGAGCGCGCCGAAGAAGGGGTAGCTCGACATAAGTGGCCGACCGTCGGCCTGTCATTAAATAATCCCTCGCTTGTTTTATTGGGCAACCAGGCGTAGCATTTGGCACGTCATGCCGAGACGCTACTCGATGGCCAATCGGGCGGAGGCCACCGACCACACCCGTCGACGCATCGAGGCAGCCCTGATAAGGCTGCTGGGATCGCGACCCTACAACGGCATCACGATCGTTGAGATCGCCGCCGAGGCGGACGTGGCGGTGCGGACGGTGCAGCGCCACTACCGGACCAAAGACGATCTCCTGCTGGACGCTTGCCTTCGCAGAACGCAGTCAGTCACCGAACAGCTGGAAGACCTGTCGGCTAAATCCGCCCAGGGATTGGTCCAGAGCCTTGTGAGAGCGCAGTTCGACTTCTATGAGCAGCATCACACCGAGTGTTGGGCCCTCCATAGCCGGGCGGCCGAGGCGCCGAAGATGCGGGACGCCCTGCACACGCTGATCGACGGCCGCATATCTAGCCTGGCGGACCTGATGGCCCGCTGGCCTGACGCCTGGTCTGTCGACGGTAGCTTGGCCGCGCGGATCCTGGTGGCGTTGACCAGCTACCCGGCCTGGCGTGGCTTCACGGAGTCTGGGAGGTTCAGCCCGGCGGAGGCCGCTTTCGAAGTGACGGATATCCTCTGCCAGCGTCTCCTTCGGGCATCGTGACGCGAGGCCTTTCGCGAGCTTGCGCGAGGCGATAAGCATCCGCTCGCCGGGGGAAGCGGGCGGAGAGGGGAAGATCGGACCGCGCACGATAGACGTATTAATACAGGCTGATACGTTTCCCGATTAAACGGCCTCAAACCCGTTGACAGGCCGCCATTTTCGGCTACACTTACTGAACATACTTGCTGTCCGCGCGACGGCCACCCGCCCCATCTGCCACAGCGACAGGCGCAGAAGCGTATAATGTCGGCGGCCCAGCGCGCGGGCAGGTTGAGGCAGACGGCGTGTGGCTGGGGATAGTGCCAAAGTCTTGGGGGCCGGTCTCATCCGGCAACGGTATTCGCGGCGAGGGGAGACGCATGCTCGCGAAGGTCAGCAGTTGCGCGGTTGTCGGGCTTGACGGCGAGATCGTTGACGTTGAAGTCGACATCAGCCAGGGGTTGCCCGCCTTCACCATCGTGGGCCTGCCGGACGCCGCCGTGCAGGAGGCGAAGGAGCGCGTGCGGGCGGCGGTCCGTAACTCCGGCCACAACTTCCCGCTGAAGAGGATCACGGTAAACCTGGCGCCGGCGGACCTGCGGAAAGAGGGGCCGGCGTACGACCTGCCAATAGCGGTCGGCATCCTGATGGCGTCCGGGCAGGTGCCGGCTTCGGGAAACGGGGCGGTGTTCCTGGGCGAGCTATCGCTGGACGGCAAGCTGCGCCACACGACCGGCGTGCTGCCGATGGTGGCGCTGGCCCGCGACCGGGGGCTGAGCACGGTGTTCGTCCCGGCTGAGGACGCCGGCGAGGCGGCGCTGGTCGAGGGCGTGGAGGTCGTGCCGGTGGCCAGCCTGGGGGATCTGGCGTCGCACCTGCAGGCCGTGCAGCTTATCGCGCCGTTCGTCGCCGCTCAGCAACGGCCGGTGGCGGAGACAGCCCCGGACGTCGTCGACTTTCGCCACATTCGCGGGCAGGAGCACGTGAAGCGAGCGCTGGAGGTGGCGGCGGCGGGCGGGCACAACGTGCTGATGACGGGGCCGCCGGGCGCGGGGAAGACGCTGCTCACACGGGCGCTGCCGCGCATCCTGCCAGCGATGACGTCTGCTGAGGCGCTGGAGGTGACGAAGATCTACAGCGTCGCCGCGCTGCTGCGCCAGGGCGCCCCGATGGTGCGGCAGCGACCGTTCCGGGCGCCGCACCACACGATATCGCACGCCGGGCTGGTGGGCGGGGGTCGCGTGCCGCGGCCGGGCGAGATCACGCTCAGCCACCGCGGCGTCCTCTTCCTGGACGAGCTGCCGGAGTTCCCCCACTCGGTGCTGGAGTCGATCCGGCAGCCGATGGAGGACGGCGTCGTCACGGTGAGCCGCGCCCAGGGGACGGTGACGTTTCCCGCTAACTTCATGCTGGTGGCGGCGATGAACCCCTGTCCGTGCGGCTTCTACGGCGACCCGACGAAGCACTGCAGCTGCTCTCCCTCCACAGTGACGCGCTACCAGCACCGCATCTCCGGGCCGCTGCTGGACCGGATCGACATCTTCGTGGACGTGCCGCGCGTGGAGTACGAGAGGCTGACGGAGGACGCGACGGCGGAGCCCTCCGAGGCGGTGCGGGAGCGGGTGGAGGCGAGCCGTGAGCGCCAGCACCTGCGCTTCTCGGAGTCGAAGCTGGTGTGCAACGCGGAGATGGGCCCGCTGGAGGTGCGAGAGTTCTGCCAGCTGTCGATGGAGGACGAGGCGAAGTCCCTGCTGCGGATGGCGATGAACCAGCTGAGCCTTTCGGCGCGGTCTTTCCACCGGGTGCTGAAGCTGGCGCGGACGATCGCGGACCTGGGTGGGTCGGAGGTGATGCTGACCTCGCACCTGGCGGAGGCGTTGCAGTACCGGCAGCGCGGCGGGGGGTAGGCCCCAGAGCGTGCCTAGGTGGCGTTACAACCGCTGGAACTGCCGGGCGCAGTTCGAGACGCTACCTCTTCGGGCGGCTGCTTGGAGTTGAGGGCTTCGCCACCTTCGTGAGGTCGCGCAGGAAGCCGCCTCGCTCGGGCACGGGTATGTCGTGGCCCTTCGGCTTCTTCTGCTTCTTCTTCTGCTTCTTGTCGCCCACGACCTGAGTATACATGATGATGCAAATCCCCATAGAACTGATTGGCGTTCACGCGAAAATCGAACGGGCCAAAGAGCACATCAGCGAGCTTATAGTTGAGGTCGAGCGGTTCAAAAAGTCCAACCCATACGAAGTCATGCCCTATAAGGACGCGAAGACCGGGGATACGGTCTTTGTCCTGCATGTCCACGCTTCGTTGCCGCTCAGGTGCAATAGCATCGTGGGCGACATCGTCCAGAATCTTCGGTCTAGCCTTGACTATCTCGCCCGACAATTGGTGTTGGCCAATGGCGGGAAGCCGACTAAGCATACGGCTTTTCCCATCTCCGCTAGCGCCGAGGAATTTGAATCCGGAGGACTTGGAAAAATAAGGGGTGCGAGTGCTGCGGCAATGACTTTCCTCAAAATGTTGAATCCATACAGAGGAGGGAACGATGCCCTTTGGCGACTCCATCAGCTCAGCATCGTCGACAAGCACCATGAATTTATTACCGTCGGCCTCGCCCATGAGGATGTCGTCATAGACTTCGGTGCGCGGATGCGGGAAATCGCTATGCGGCTTGGTGCTGACTGGGCCAAAGACACGCCGAGCATGGAAATCGGCATCAGACCTGCTAACCGGCAATACCCTTTGGTAGACGGCACACCTCTGTATCGAATCAGCGCGGGAGTCGACCTCACTGAGGCAGACATGAACCCGAAGTTCACCCTTCAAGTAGCGTTTGGCGAGGGCGAGGTTGTTCAAGGTGAGCCGGTCTTCCCAACACTTCAACAACTGGTCGGCGCTGTGGAGGAGACGGTGAAAGTCTTTCACCCCCTATTCCTCTCCTCTGCAGAGAAGGGATAGTTACCATCTGCCTTAGTGCACCCTACGTTCCGACCGCGCGGCCATGACGCGCCCGAGCGCCACGTGCTAGACTCGCGTTCGGATGGCGCAAACGCTTACGAGCATCGATCCGCTGCTGCCGCTGTTGCGGGAGAGACCGCTTGGCGTGCTGTCGGACATCGACGGGACGCTGGCGCCGATCGTGCCGCGGCCGGAGGACGCCGCCGTGCCCGAGGAGACGCGAGCGCTGCTGCGCGGGCTGGTCGAGAAGGGGGTGCGGGTGGCGCTGGTCACCGGCCGGTCGCTGGAGTCGGCGCTTCAGATCGCCGGCGTCGAGGGGATCGCCTTCGCCGCGGAGCACGGCCTCCGCCTCTGGATCGACGGCCGCCTGGAGGCGGCGCCCGGCCTGGCGGAGTACGAGGCGCTGGCCGGGCAGGCGCAGGCGGAGCTGCGGCAGACGGAGCGCGCTGTTTCGGGGGTACAGGTGGAGAACAAGGGGCCGCTGCTGGCCGTTCACTACCGGCGGGCCAAGGAGCCGCGGGCGGCGCGGGAGGCGGTGCTGGAGGCGGTGGGGCGTTCCACCGCGGCGCGGCGCTTCCGGCTGCACGAGGGCCGGATGGTGGTGGAGCTGCGGCCGCCGCTGGACGTCGATAAGGGGACGGCGGCGGTAACGCTTATCGAGCGGCTGGGGTTGAGGGGCGTGCTGTGCCTGGGAGATGACATAACGGACATCGATATGTTCGCGGCTGCCGGCCGCAAGAGGTCGCAGGGGCTCGCGGCTGTCACGGTCGCCGTGGTGAGCGAGGAGGCGACGCCGGAGCTGCTGCGGGCGGCGGACTATTCGCTGGAGGGCACGGAAGGGGTGCGCTGGCTGCTGGCGGAGATGCTCAGAGCGCTCCCCTAGTCACAGCCAGGAGATCGCGGAGCTGGCGTTCCAGCCAGAAGGTGATGTCCTCCTCCTGGATGAGCCGCTTGAGGGCAGCGGCGCGCCGGCGGCGCTCGTCCGGGGCCATGGTGAGAGCGGCGCGGAGGGCGCGGACTGTGCCCTCGAGGTCGGTGGGGGTGACGCCGAGGGCGTACTCGGAGAGCTGCTCGAAGGAGCCGGCGAGCTCCGAGAGGACGAGGACGCCGTCGCGCTCGTTGACCAGGGGGCCTTCCTTGGAGACGAGGTTCATGCCATCGATGACGGGGTTCACGAACAGCACGTCGTAGAGACACATCCCGGCGATCCCCTGGGCGTAGTTGTTCTCGTAGAAGACGTGTACGGGCTGCCAGTCGCCGTCGCCGTACTCATCGTTGATGGAATCGACAGCCTCGAAGACCTCGTCGGTGTAGGTCTGGTAGACGCCGAGCTCGCTGCGAGAGGGGACGAGGAACTGCAGCAGGGTGACCCTGCCGCGGTACTCCGGGTAGCGCTCCAGGAGGAGCTCGAAGGCGCGGAGGCCGCGAACGACGTTCTTGCTGGGCTCCGAACGGTCGACGCGGACGATGGTCTGAGAGCCGAGGCCGGCGCCGATCTGCTCCTTGTAGCGCTGGACCTCGTCGCCGCGGGCGAACTCCAGGAGGCCGGGCGCGTCCACAGATATGGGGTAGCTGCAGATGGCGGTGGTGTGACCGCGGTAGGTGACGTGGCGCTGCTGGAAATCGATGATGGAGCCCTTGAGCATCGACTCGCAACAGTGGAGGAAGTTGAGGACGTCGCTCTTGGTCTGAAGGCCGACGATATCGGCGGCGCACATGTCTTCGTGGATGGTCTTGCGCATGAACTCCGGGAGTATGCCCCAGTAGCGCGGTCCGGGCCAGGGGATGTGCGTGAAGTGGAGGATGGTGGCGCCGGGGACCTTTTCGCGGACGCGGGCGGTGGCCAGGTAGAGGTGGTAGTCCTGGAGGAGGACGTAGGGGGGCTGCGGGTCGTTTTTGGTCTCGGCGGCGATGGCGTCGGCGATCGCCTCGTTGACGGGGATGTAGCCGCTCTCCCAGGCCTCGTAGACGGCGCGGCCGATGTTGGGGGTGCGCGGCGTGTTCCACATGTAGTGCTGGAGGAACCAGAGGAGGGGGTTGCAGAAGACGTAGTAGTGGCGCTGGTAGACGTTGCGGGGTACGAGGACGAAGCGGACGTAGATCTCGTTATCGGGGAGCTTGAGGAGGCTGCCGTTGGCCTCCTCGGCGGCGCGGCGGTCGCCGTCGGTCATGGCGGTGGCGATCCAGGTGGCGGGAAGAAAGCGGGCGGCGGCAGTGAGGGCGGTGACCATGCCGCCGCCGCCGCGCCGGCTGGTGAGGGAGCCGTCGTCCTGGATGCTGAACTCCAGGGGGCCACGGTTGCTGGCGATAATCAGGCGGCGCTCTGCCAGCATCTGCTGGCAGAGGTCTTCCAGCCGCTGGAGCTTGCCGCGGTATGAGCTTTCGACCTCAGGCATAGCGGGGGTGCCACTTTGCAGGATGGCCGAAGGAGGGTGACCTGTCAACCTCGATGGCCGGGGCGCGTCTTGATGAGGGGATTGGCGGCGACTAATATGATAGCGGGCCCCCGTAGCTCAGTCGGATAGAGCGCCGGCCTCCGAAGCCGGAAGCGCAGGTTCGAGTCCTGCCGGGGGTACCATTTCTGTATCTAAGCCAGTGTGGGTGGCCGCTCACCGTCAGCGTCGTCAAGATTACAGCCGCATCACCAGACACGTCGTGGTCCGGCCCACACCCTCGATCACCTGGATCGACTCGGAGACGGCGCGTCCCAGCCGGTCAAGATCGTCGGCCTCCAACAGCACGATAACGTCGTAGGGGCCAGTCACCACGTCAACGGACAGGATATGGCCCTCCGTCAGGGACATGGTCCGCAACGCCTCACTGATATCGCGCGCCGCCCCGACCTCCGCCTCAATGAGTACATACGCCCGCATGGCTACCTCCTTGGCTCAACTACGGACCATTTTCCGACTTTGCCCGCGGCACCCCTTGACCGTAGGTGCGAGGGAAGTATATCGTAAGACTGCAAGATAGCAATACTGCGATGCGTTCACCACTTCGACAGTTCAAGGCCGAGTTCTTTAAGGCCCTGGCCCACCCGGGCCGCATCAAGATCATCGAGAGCCTCCGCTCTGGCGAGAAGACCGTCGGCGAGCTCCAGACGCTTCTCGACGACGAGCCGGCGCCCGCCTCGCAGCACCTGGCGCTCCTGCGGGCGAAGGGGATCGTGTCCGGCCGCAAGAACGGCAACAACGTCTACTACAGCGTGCGCGACCCCAAGATATTCGAGCTGCTGGACGTGGCGCGGGAGATCTTCAACGCGCACCTTACCGATACGCAGGAGATGCTGAAAGAGCTTGCTGACGAGGAAGAGGCCCTGGCCGGCATCGAGCCGGCCGGCGGCTAATCAGGTCACCGGGGGCCGCCCCTGACCCAGGGGAGCGGGCCTCGCCCTCTTGTGAAGTGAGGAGACGTTGGAAGGACCGTCAGTTCGACAAGGGGCACGGGTCGAGGCCCCAGCGTTGGACAAGCGCCTGGAGCGCTTCGTCCAGCGCTACATCGACTCCCCCCTCAAGCTGGAGATAGTGCGGACGGTCGCTCATCACCCGAACCGCCTCTACTCCCTGAACGAGCTGGCCGTTTTCACCAGCGGGCAGCCGGCGGACCTGGAGCGGGCTGTGATCTACCTGGAACAGCTGGGCATAGTGGCTGCCAAGCGCCAGCAGGACGGCCTCATGACCGGCCTGTCGCGTTCGCCGGTGGTGCGGGAGATGGCGGTGAAGCTATTCCGCTACACCTGTAATCCAGGCGGTCACGCCAGGCTGGCCAAATTGGCGCGGAGGCGTCCATGAGCTCAACGCGCCAGCCCGCGAGCAGACGGCTTACCACCCTCAGGCTGATACTGGGGGAGTTCCTCACCTCCCGAGGGAGACTTGACCTGCTCGTCTTCTGGGGACGCTATCCCTGCGGCTGGTTCGACAGGCGGGCGATCAAGCCGCACACCCGGGCCTCGCGGGTCGAGATCGAGCGGGCCCTCGAGGAGCTGATCGAAGAGGGCGTCGTCAGGCGCCACCGTGACGGCCCTGTCGCCTCCTACGCCCTCACCGAAGCCGGCGGCATCCGCCGAGCGGTGGAGGATTTCGCCCGGCTAACCCCAAACGAGCGCCGCTACCTGCTGCACCTGTCGACGGGCCAGGAAGCACCGAGCGAGAAGCATCCCGGCAGGCCGTTGTCGAGGAGACTGCGGCGGATTATCGAGGGGGCGGAGCCGTGACCTTCGGGCAGTACCTGCGCCACCTTCGATTCATGCGAAAGCTCCCCCTGAACGAGTTGGTGACGACTACGGGCCTGGACCCCACCCACCTCGTGGACCTGGAGACGGACCACGCCGCGCCCACGCAGAAAGACATAGCGAAGCTTGCCGCCGGCCTGAGCGTCACCGAGGAAGCCCTGCTGGAGGAGGCGCGACACGCGGGTCCCGGCGTCCTCTAACCGGCAGCCCTGGGCTGGGCGTCGCCGCAGCCTCCGAAGACACGGCCTGCCCTGGGGGTTCGCTCTGAAGCTGCTGCGATGGGCTGGGCGAGGAGTGCTGCGCGCCGGCAAAGCCCTCGCTGAGTCATACATCAGTCGAAAACGGAGTAACGCCGTCGCCGGGGAGCGGCTGGCGGAGGCTATGATGCGCTACGCCGAGCTGTGTATGTCAGCGGGGAGAAAGCCGAAAGACCTTGAAGAGGCTGCTACCTTCCTGGACAACGCCGCCGCTCTGTACACGGAGATAGGCCAACCAGAGAAAGCGGCCGACGCGCAGGCTCTGAAGGCGGAGGCAGGCCCAGGTGACGATGGCCGAAGACAGTAAGCCCGACCCGAGGCGGCTCCTGCCCGTGTGGGCACCGCGAGGACAGCCGGTTCCTTCGCTCTGGCGCCCCTGGGAGAGCGTGCGCCTGAACTCCGCACCGCCAGCCCGCACAGAAACGGCCGCTCGCCCGCCTGAGAAAGTCCGCCGCCCGCCCTCAAGAAAGCGGAAAGGAGGAACTCCCTTGGCAAGCCCTCTACTGCAGCAGCATCACACGTGGAACTACACCGGCCAGAACACCTTTGGCAGCTTCTTGAAGAAGGAACGCGCCCGCCGCCGTATATCACGCCATTCCCTGGCAGTGGTCAGCGGCATCCAGGAGCGACGGCTGGAAGCGATCGAGCTGAACCAGTCGGCCCCTTCCTACCGGGACATCGCGAGCCTGGCCACCGTCTTGGAGATTCCGGAGCAGGACCTCCTGGAGGCCGCCGGCTGCATCAAGCGGGAGGAGGGAGCGTGACGGTCATGCTCACCGGCCTTCCCCGCGTGAGCTGGCGCCGGTTCTTCCGCCACCTGACGACCCAGGGTCAGCGCGAGCTCGAGCGGGCTCTCGCGGACTGCGGCCTGCTTCTGGGCGAGTACATGGAGCTGGTGGAGCGCGCCTATCTGGAGGCCTACGTGCTCCAGGAGGCGAGCCCTGGCGGGGAGAGGGTAGACCTGGACGTCACCGCCCAAGCTGTCGCGGCCAGGCTCATTGGAGGCTACGTCACGCGCAAGCGCCTGTTCCTCCTGCTCGTGGCGTCGAGGCAGGACCAGGCCTGGGCTAAACTCTCGGGGGCTCTACCCAGGGAGACGTACGCTGCCGATTGCTCGTGGCACACGCCGCCGCTGCGGGTTGGACTGTCGCCATCGTACAAGCGGCGCCTGAGGCAGCGCATTCATGCGCAGATGAAGGTAATGAAACGTGCAAGGGGATAGCCTGCGGCTCTTGGCCAGCCGGACTGACAGTAGTGTTTCCGATGACGGGCGCGAGTTGTCATGCCGTACGCATCACTGGCTAATCGCAAAGCAAGACGGTCCTGAGAGCGAGGGCGTTTGTAAGTGGTGCGGCGCCCGCCGGAACTTCATCAACGGCTTTACGGGCTCGTATGGTGGCTACCCCCGGCGGCTTGCCAGGAGCGGTTGACTCGTACTGGGACGGAGGAGGAGACGAAACGTGCAGGAGAAGGCTAGCGTGCAGCCCTTCGGCGACTATCTGCGTGATCTCCGCAGCCAGCGCAGAATGGACCTGAAGGACGTTTCCGAGATATGCGGAGTCGGCGTCGCCCGTCTGATGGCGCTGGAATCGGGATCGGGTTCCCCCAACCGGCGGGAGCTCCGCCAGCTTGCCCGCGCCTTCCGGATGTCCGGAGAGACGATGCTGCTGAAGGCGGGGCAGATGCGGCTGATCCTGGATTAGGGCCGCCGGCGCTCATGTCCTAAGAGGGAACCGAGAGGGAGAGAGAACGTGCCAGTGATTCGCCAGCGGATCATCGGCCGGGTCGAACACAACCCGGCGGCCGTGCGCGTTCTCGTTTTCCTGGCACACAGCTCCCGGGACTGGTTCGATGTCGAATCTATTCAGGCAGGCGCCAGTACCGCTACACACCCGCTGGGGCGTCTGCTTGACGAGTTGGTGGATGACGGGTTCTTGCGACGTAGGCAGGTCGGGGAGATGCCCCTCTACGCCCTCACGAAGCACCGCGAGGTTCGGAATGCGGCGCTCTATCTGAGCGAGAGGGAGCGCCAGGCGCTGAGATAGGGAAATCGCGGTGCTAGCGCAAGACATAGCCATCGTCGCTGGCCTCGGCGTCATCTACCTGGCCATGATCGCGACGCTCATCGCCATGGCCATCCTGCTCCGCAAAGAATAGCTCGCTGCCCGTTCTCTGCCAACGGAATTCTCGTGATCGCATCGATCCCAGCGGCTTCCCCAGGACTTGCGGCTAAGCCGCATCGGTAGACAGATCCCGCGGATAGGCCGCCAAGCCGCACGGCGGCCCGCTATCTCCGAAGCCGGAAGCGCAGGTTCGAGTCCTGCCGTGGGTACCATTCTTGAATCCCTTCATCGCAACACCAGAGTTCGTGCGGCGTGCCGCCCGGGTGGTTGTGTTACAATACCGTCCAACCACCGGGCGCGGCTGGGGCCGGCCCCCTCTCCCGGATTTCCTCACCTGCCTCGAGACAAGCTGCTAGTTTGAATAGAAAGGTGCACGTTCATGGACGTGAAGGGAACGCTACAACAGCAGATGCAGGCCTTGCACGGCACGCTGGAAGCGGCGATCCGTGACTGTCCCGCGGAAGCGCTCACACAGAAACTCCCCGGTTCCACGATCAACTCCATCGGGGCCATCTACGCCCACACCATCTTCAGCGAAGACGGGATCCTCAACGGGCTCGTCCGAGGTGGGACTCCCGTCTACTTCGCCGGTGGTTGGGCGCCGAAGGTCGGCCTCGACATGCCGAAGGGGGGCATGGAGCCGGACTGGGCCGTCACGCTCGACATCAACCTCTTTCGCCAGTACGCCGCGGCGGTTTACGAGGGCACCGACGAGTACCTCGCCACTGTCAGCGACGCCGAACTCGACCGTATCGTCGATCCCGGCTTCGCTCCTCCGATGCCCGTGCGGTCGCTCATCGCGAATCTGCTGGCCTGGCACGCCGCCACGCACCAGGGCGAGATCTCGGCCCTGAAGGGCGTCCAGGGCTTCAACGGCCTCGACCTTACCCACTAGCGCGGCAGATACGACCTTTGGCGTGCCGGAGTTGCCCCTGCTATAGTTGGCGTAAGTTCCGGCAGCGGTTGTCAGGCCAACTTCTGGGAAGGGGAAGGTGCTTATGGTGGACGGGCCTGTAGAGGATTGGGCCACCGATTACGACATCTTCGACCCGGCGTATGTGAAGGATCCCTATCCGGTCTGGGATGAGCTGCGCCAGCAGTGCCCCGTGGCGCACACGGAGCGGTGGGGCGGCTCCTGGATGCCAACTCGCTACGCGGACCTGTTCGAGATCGCGCGGGACGTGCAGCACTTCTCGTCGCGTAATGTGCTGGTGGCGCCCGCGGGCCCGCCGCCGGAAGATGCGGGCGCGGAAGCTGCGACCGCCTTTCAGGTCGGGGCGCCGCCGATAACGTCCGACCCGCCGGTGCACACGTGGGCGCGCCGCCTGCTCCTGCCCCCGTTCTCCATAAAAGCAGTCGCGCAGCTTGAGCCGGAGACCCGCGAGCTGTGCCGGTCATTGATCGACGGCTTCATCGACAAGGGGCGCGCCGACGCCGCCGCGGACTACGCGCAGCAGATACCGCCGCGGGTCATCGCCGGCATGCTGGGCATCCCGAAAGAGATGGCCAGCACGTTCACGGATTGGGTGCGGGGGTTCCTGGAGTTCGGCCTGACGAACGCCGATATCAGGGGAGAGGCCGCCAGATCGATCTTCGGCTTCTTGAGGGAACGCATCGAAGAACGCAAGGAGCAACCGGGCGACGATCTGATCAGCTACCTGCTCGCGTCCGAGGTCAACGGCCGGGCCGTTCCTGAACCGCACGTTCTGGGGACGTGCTTCCTTCTGCTCGTGGCCGGGATCGACACCACCTGGAGCTCGATCGGCTCGGCGCTCTGGCACCTGGCCCAGCACCCTGAAGACCGCGCGCGGCTGGTGGCCGAGCCGGAGCTGATGCCTGTCGCGGTGGAGGAGTTGCTGCGAGCCTACTCGCCGGTCACGATGGCGCGGGTCGTCACGGAGGACCTTGAGTACGGCGGGCGGAAGATTACGGCGGGCGATAAGGTCCTGATGTCGTTCCCCGCCGCCAACCGTGACCCGGAGAAGTTTCCGGACGCCGACAAGGTGATCATTGATCGAGCCGAGAACCCGCACATCGCGTTCGGCGTCGGCATCCACCGCTGCGCCGGGTCGAACCTGGCGCGCATGGAGATGCAGGTGTCCATAGAGGAGTGGCTGGCGCGCATCCCCGAATTCCGGCTGGAGGACGCCGACGCCGTAACCTGGGCCGGCGGGCAGGTGCGCGGCCCGCGCTCTATGCCGGTGGTGTTCCCATGATGCGCATCAGGGTCGACGGCGAGAAGTGCCAGGGGCACAACCGCTGCTTCGTCGCGGCGAGAGAGCTGTTCGAGCTTGACGACTACGGCTATTCGCACGAGGTTGGTGACGGCGTCGTGCCACCGGAGCTGGAGGAGAAGGCCAGGCTCGCGGTGTCCAACTGCCCCGAGCGCGCCATCAGCATCGAAGAGATCGCGGAGGGGTGAGCGATGGAGTTTGGCGACAGCGCTGACGGCGGGCTACTTTTCGAGGTCGTCTAAGCGCTTGTAGATGCCGTAGTCGATCGCCATATGGTACACGAGGGTTGTCGCCAGCAGCCCCACAGCGAGAGCAACGCCACCGATGATCGCCGCGACGTCGCTGTCCGCGGCCACGCCGATCGCCAGCACGATCGCTCCAGCCGCGCCGGCAAGCGAGGGAACCAGCGGAGCGGCATGGCCCCGTTCGTCGTCATTCGCGGCCCGCAGAATCGCCCTTGCTTGTGTCATGACACCTCCGATGGTCTGAACGCCGTAACGTGTTCTGGTAATTAAGCACCTCGGCCCGCTGGGGTCAAGGGGGCGGTTGGGACGCCGGGAGACGGATCCCGCTAGATGGGAGCGCCGGGGGCAACGAGCGGCCACGGTTGGGTGCGCTCCATCGTGAGAGCCAGGTCCAGCAGCAGCGCATCCTCGTGACGCCTTGCGTACGCCTGCAGGCCTATGGGGAGGCCGCCGCTGGAGACGCCGGCCGGGATAGAGATCGCGGGGTAGCCGGAGAGGTTGGCCGGGATGGTCAGGGCACCGGCGTTGTACGGACTCACGGAAACCTCGCCAACCTGGTAGGGCATCGGGCCCTCGGCCGCGAAGGGTTCCATTGGGCTGGTGGCGCAGAGCAGGATGTCCACCTGCTCGAACAGGTCGGCCATCGCCTCGTTCATCTCTATACGGAACGTCTCTACCTCCGCGCCGTGCCAGGCCCGGTACTGGGGAGAGGCCTCCATGGCAAAGCGGATCTCGACAGTCAGGTCTTCCTTGCAGTCCGGCCAGTAGTCCTTCAGGTCAGCGATGAGCGACGGGAGCCCTGCTCTCGCCCAGGCGAGGCCGTTCTCCGGCACCTTCACCTCCAAATCCACCCGTCGCAGGCCCGCCGCCTCGACCAGCACGTCCGCCGCGTCACGCACGACGCGCGCCACCTCCGGATGGACGACGGCGTTGCCCAGGTCCGGCGCGACGGCTACCCGCAGCCCCCTCAGGTCGCTGTTGCCGAGGCGCTCTTCCCAGCCGTCGATGCGGGGCAGGCTGAACGGATCGCGCGGATCGTAGCCGCAGGTGACATCGTACCAGCGGGCGGCGTCGCGGACGCTGCGGGCCACCGTACCCTTCACGGCCGCCAACTGGCCGTTACCGGCGCTCGGCCCCCGCGGTATGCGGCCGAAGGTGCCCTTCATCCCGACCAGCCCGCAATACGAAGCCGGGATTCGGATGGAGCCGCCGCCGTCACCCGCGGTCGCCAGGGGGACGAGGCCCCCGGAGACGGCGGCCGCGGGCCCGCCCGACGAGCCGGCGGGGGTGCGCTCCAGGTTCCAGGGGTTGCGCGTCACGCCGTGAAGCTTCGTCGCGGTATAGGCGACGAAGCCGAACTCGGAGGTCGCCGCCTTGCCGACGATGACCGCGCCCGCCGCACGGAGCCGCTCGACGTGCGTGGAGTCCCGTTCCGCCATTTTGTCTTTGAACACCACCGAGCCATGGCTCGTCGGCATCCCCGCCGCGTTCTCGACGTCCTTTACGAGCAGCGGCACGCCGGCGAACAGCCCCGGGTCTTCGCCTCTGCTCAGCCTCTCGTCGATGGCCGCGGCCTGGCGCCGCGCGCCCTCCGCGTCGAGGGTGACCACGGTGTTCAGCTCCGACCG
The DNA here is from genome assembly GCA_030690405.1 of Dehalococcoidia bacterium. The sequence goes on from JAUYGU010000059.1 coordinate 62,731, forward strand.
CTGTATCGCGTCCAGGGACGCGTCGAGCGCATCCGCGGCCCTGACCTCTCGCCGCCGCACGGCGTCCGCGAGGGAAGAGGCATCGTCCATCCAGACTTTCATGGGCAAGGGTACCTTTCCATAATGACGGGGGTGGCGTTCAGTATAGCACCGGACGCGCGGGAGCTCGAACGCCTATACTTGACGAACGGGCGGGATATATATTCGGAAGGTGGCCGCACTGCGGCGCCGCAGCACAGCCGCAAGGGAGCCGCCCGGAAAGGAGAGCGAGTTCATGCCACGTATCCGTACCGTCGAGTACGCGGAAGCAACGCCCGCCGTGCGCGCGGCCCACGACGAAGTGGTTCGAGAACACGGCCGCATCACCAACATGAAACGCACTCTCCTCCATTCACTTCCGGCGTTCCGCGCGCTGATGGAGTGGTACCCGCTGCACGACACAGTGCAACCCTTCCTTGGAGAGCGCCTGACCAACCTCTTCGCCCACGCGATCTCCACCGATACGGATTGCCTTGTCTGCTCGACGTTCTTCCGGCGGATCCTGCTCGATTCGGGCGAGAATCCGGACGAGTTTGCGCTCGACGAACGCGAAGATGTCGTCGTTGAGTTTGGGCGGCAGCTTGCGAAGCCGTTCGCCCGCGTCGCCGATGACCTCTACGAGCGCCTTGCCGCCGCGTTCAGCGACGAGCAGATCGTTGCCCTCACCGCCTTCGGCGCGTTGATGGTCGCAACCAACGTCTTCAACAACGCCCTCGCCGTCGAGCTCGACGGCTATCTGGAGCCGTACCGGAAGGGCGACGCGGCGCCCAGCGCAGCGCCGGCGGAAGGGGCAGCGTGATGGCGGACGGCGAATTCGCGGGCAAGGCCGCGTTCGTCACCGGGGCCGCCCACGGACAGGGGCGCGCGGCGGCGCTGGCCCTGGCGCGGGCGGGCGCGCGGATCGCGGCGTTCGACGTGGCCCGGCCGCTGCCCTACCCCGGCTATGAGCTCGGCTCCCAGGATGAGCTGCGCGGACTACAGCTTCTCTGCCGTGAGGCCGGGTCCGATTGCCTGACGTTTGAGGGTGACGTACGCGACGACGTCGCAATCACCGCCGCCATCGACGGCACCGTCGCGGAGTTCGGGCGTATCGACGTCCTGTTCAACAACGCGGGGATCTGCGCCTACGGCCTGGCCCATGAGCTCAGCGAAGAGGCCTGGGACACGATGATCGACATCAACCTGAAGGGAAGCTGGCTGGTGGCCAGGCGGGTGATTCCGGTTATGATCCGGCAGCGCTCCGGCGTGATCATCAACAACTCGTCGGTCGCCGGGCTGCGCGGGATGAACCGGCTGAGCCATTACGCCGCATCGAAATGGGGCCTGACCGGCCTGACGCGGTCGTGGGCGATCGAGCTGGCGCCTCACGGCATCCGGGTCGTCTCCATCCATCCGACGGGGGTGAACACGCCGATGAACGACGGCCTGGCCTCCCTGGAGGGTGCGACGCCGCAGGAGATCGCCGAGCGTTCGGCAGGCAACCTGCTGCCGGTACCCTGGATCGAGCCGGAGGACGTGGCGGAGGCGGTCCTCTACCTCGCGTCTGATCGCGCGCGGTACGTGACCGGCTCGCAGTTCGTCATCGATGCCGGCCTGCTGGCGCGCTGACCGGCGGCCTCAGGGCGTGGCGGCGTCCGCTGGGGCCGTAGCGCCGGTTGCGACCGTGACGGCCACCTCGGTGCCTCCTCCGGGGCTGGACCGCAGCTCGAAGTGGCCGCCCACCAGTTCGGCCCGCTCCTTCATACCGACGAGGCCGAGCTTCCCGGCGAGGGAGAGAGCGGAGATGTTTTCGGGAGCGGAAAAGCCGAGGCCGTCGTCGGTCACCGATAGCCGGAGGCCCTGGTCGCCGAAGTCCAGCTCAACCGAGGCGGAGGTTGCCTCGGCGTGGTTCTCTACGTTCCGCAGGGCCTCCTGAGCGATCCGAAAGAGGGCGAGCTCGACGAGCCGGTCCAGGCGGCGGGGTTTGCCGGTGACCTGCAACCGCGCCCCCTTGGGAAGGCGGCAATCGTCTATGAGCATCTCGATGGCGGCCAGGAGGCCGAGGTCATCGAGAACGGAGGGCCGGAGATCGCGACTGTAGCGGCGGACCGCCTGGAGGATGTCGCGGGTCAGGTTCAGGAGGTCGTCGATGGGCTGCGTCATGTCGGGGGGAGAGGGCCTCCGGAGCTGCTCCAGCTTGCGGACCAGCCGCACCAGCTCCTGCGCCGTATCGTCATGTAGCTCACGAGCGATCCGGAGACGCTCTTCCTCCTGGGCCTGGGTAACCTGGCTGACGTACGAGCGCAGGCTCTCCTGACGCTCGCGGTAGAGGCGGGCGTTCTCCACGGCGACTCTGACCTGCTGAGCGACTGTGGTCAGCAGCTCCACCTGCTCATCGGTCAGCGTGTCCCCGGCCATCGCTGTCGCCCCGAGCGAACCGAGCAGGCCGGTCTCTCCCAGGAGCGGTACGGCGGCCGCCTCACCTTCGCTGACCACCCGCGTGCCCTCTGACACGAGCCGGTGATGGAGGGCCTGCGCCAGACCCACAGGCGGCGGCGAATGGGGTTCCGCGGCCTCGGCAAGGGTGAGCGGGTCGCCGCCGGCAGGATGGGGCTCCAGGCGCAACCACACGGTTTGCAGCGAGAGGCCTGAAAGGAGGCGACGCAAGACCGGCGACAACTGCTGCTCAACTTCCAGGGTGTGGCTGAGGATCTCTCCAACCTCATTCAACAGCCCCAGGCTCGCGCTGGTGCTCTCCGCTCTCAGCCTCTGCTTGGTCTCCAGGTCCACCCTCCGGGCGACGACGATGGCCACGCTGACCATTATCGTCAGTTGCAGGAGTTCGCCAAGACGTTGGAGTCCGGCGTGCCATACAAACATGTTGGGCATAGCCAGGGTGGCGCTCCATAGGGCTGTGGGCAGGGCACCCTCCATGCCAAAGTTGAGTCCGGCGTACACTATGGGGATGAAGTAGAAGGAGACAGGTACGAAGGAGAGGGCCTCATGCTCCCCCAACGCTTCGGTGGCTTCCAGTTCCCAGTGGAGCGCAGTGATAATCAGGACCAAGGCCTGCACTGCCCAGAAGCGCCAGTCGCGAAACCTTTCGGATAGGCGGCGGACGGCACCCCTCAGGTCCAGCAAGCGTCTGGCACTCGCCGCCGGAGCGGCGTCGGGCCAGGAAGCGCCCGCCTCAGCTTTCATCGAGGTCTTCCATCTGGAGCACGCCGCGTCTGAGGCCGACGATCACGGCCTCCGTGCGTGAGCCCACGCCGAGCTTGTTGAAGATGTGCGTCAGGTGCACCTGCACCGTCCGCAGGCTGATAAACAGGCGCTTGGCGATGCGCGCGTTGCTCAAGCCGCAGGCGGCCAGCCGCAGGATCTCCCGCTCCCGCTCCGTCAGGAGGTCGCCTTCAGGACGGGCCGGCTCCTGGTGTTGTGCTTCGTCCGCAAACCGTGCCAGCACCTTCTTGATGATGGCGGGATGGAGAACGGGCTCGCCGGCGTGGACCGACCGCACGGCCCGCACCACCTCGGCGGAAGGGACGTCCTTCAGCAGGTAGCCGGCGGCGCCCGCCGCCAGCAGCGCGAAGATGTACTGGTCGTCATCGTACTGGGTGAGGATGAGTACCGCGGTGCCCGGCCGGACGGCCTTTATCCGCTCCGTAGCTTCGATGCCGCTCATCACCGGCATGGAGATGTCCACTATGGCGACATCGGGGTTCAGCCGGTCCGCCAGGGCGACCGCCTCGGCGCCGTTGGTAGCCTCCCCCACGATCTCGATGTCCGGCTCCTGTTCGAGGAGCTGGCGCGTCGCCTCGCGGACAAAGGTGTGGTCCTCTGCGATTATTACGCGGATCTTCTCCATACCTGGCAACCCTCTAACAGCATTATAGCGGCTGGCTCCCGCGCTCATCACTGCGGCCTGTACGTAAGCATTTCGCGCAGGGCTCGGGCGTCAGCTAGGCATTTCCGCTTAGAATCGACCCGCGAGAAGTCTGCTCGTTCCTGCGATGCCCCGAACCGGCCGTAGGCGGAAGCTACAGGCGGAGAGTTGTGGCGGCTGAGGCGGCTGGAGATTCGGAGGAAGCGAGAAAGCATGATGGAGGACAAGGACCGGACTCAGAGCCCCCAGCGCTGGCCCTCGGTTCCGGGCGAGCGCAAGCTGGGCCGCCGCGGCGTCCTCCGGCTGCTGGGAGTGGGCGCGCTCGGCATCGCTCCCCTGCCTATCCTGCCTTCGCTGCTCAAGTCGGCCCTGTCGGGGAAGCTGGTCCGCTCGCGCGGCGCGGTGGCCCGCGCGCCGGACGGCCGGATTCGCCAGTGGTCCATGGTCATTGACCTGCGCCGCTGCGACGGCTGCCAGAGCGTCGGCAAGCCGCCGCAGTGCACCGCGGCCTGCATCGAAGGTCACTTCGCCCCTGAGCCGATGGAGTGGATCCAGGTGTTCGAGGGGGATCTTCCAGGCGGCGGCACGCAGTTCATCCCGACGCCGTGCCAGCAGTGCCAGAACCCGCCCTGCGTCAACGTTTGCCCCGTGGCCGCCACCTTCTCAACACCTGAAGGGACGGTGCTAATCGACCAGGACCGCTGCATCGGTTGCCGGATCTGCATGGCGGCCTGCCCCTACGACAGACGGTTCTTCAACTGGGGCGCGGCGCCGGTCCCGCCGGAGGCACGCCTGGCAGAGTACTCGGCCGAGCACCAGGTGCCCGCACGAAGGGGCACGGTGATGAAGTGCGACTTCTGCCCGGATATGATGCGCGACGGTGTCCTTCCCTATTGCGTACAGGCTTGCCCGAACCAGGCGATCTACTACGGCGACCTGGAAGAGGACGTCGCCAGCAACGGCGATGAGGTCATCGTCCTCTCACGGTTCCTGGCCGAGGACCAAGCGTATCGCATCAAGGAGGACCTGGGAACCAAGCCCCGTGTCTACTACATCGCCGGCCATGGAGAGGACGTGGGGCGCGACGTGTTCAAGAAGGGCCGGCTGCCCACGCGCTGGCCGTGGGCCGAAAAGGTCAAGGGGGCCCGCACGTGGAAGAGGTGACGACCCCCCGAGAGCGGCTGGAGCGGACGGCCCTGGCGCCCGTCACGGGGACGAGTCGCTGGTACTACGCGTGGGTCGCTTTCCTGCTCATGGTGATCGCCTGGGGGATCTACGCCTACTCCCGCCAGCTCCACGACGGCCTGATCGTTACCGGGATGCGAGACCGCATCTCCTGGGGCCTGTACATCACGACGTTCGTGTTCTTCATCGGGATCAGCCACGCCGGCACCCTGATCTCGGCCATCCTCAGGGTCTCTCAGGCCCGCTGGCGTACGCCGATCACGCGCATGGCGGAGTTCATCACCGTGGTTGCTTTGGTCTGCGGCGCGCTGTTCGTGATCATAGACCTGGGCCGGCCCGACCGGGTGCTAAACGTCATCATCTACGGACGCTGGCAGTCTCCCATCATCTGGGACGTCCTGGCGATCACGACCTACCTCACGGCGAGCGTCGCCTACCTCTTCCTGCCGATGATCCCGGACCTTGCTCTCTTCCGCGACCGCCTCGGCGGCCGCGTGTCTGGATGGAGGCTCCGGCTGTACGATCTGCTGTCCGTCCGCTGGCAGGGGACGACGGCGCAGTGGCGCTATATGGGAGGAGCCATCACGACGGCGATGATCCTGATCATCCCCATCGCCGTCTCAGTGCACACGGTGGTGTCCTGGATCTTCGCGATGACGCTGCGTGAGCCCTGGAACAGCACTATCTTCGGGGCGTTCTTTGTGGCCGGGGCGATCTTCTCCGGCGTCGGCACCCTGATCGTCGTGATGGCCGTCCTGCGCAAGGTGTACCACCTGGAGGAGTACATCACGGAGAAGCACTTCGTTTACCTGGGCTACCTGATGGCGGCGTTCGCGCTGATCATGATATACGGCAACATCTCCGAGTACCTGACGACCGGCTACAAGATGGAGGAAGGGGCGGAGTTTCACTTCCGGCAGCTCTTCCTCCATCAGTTCGCGGGGTTCTACTGGTTTTACCTGATAGGCGGCCTTGTGACACCGGGGCTGCTGATCCTGATGCCATGGACGAGGAACATCCGGGGTATTGTGGTTGCGGCGGTCCTGGTGGTCGCGGCGATGTGGGTGGAGCGGTACTTCATCGTCGTGGCCGGCTTCCGCGTGCCGCTCATGCCCTACGAGCCGTCGACCTACGCGCCGACGTGGGTGGAGCTGTCGGTGATGGCCGCGGGGTTCGCCTTATTCGCACTCTTGATCACTCTATTCGTTAAAGTCTTCCCCATCATCGCTGTCTGGGAGGTGGCGGAAGATATCGGAGGCCCAGAAGTTTCGCCGGCGGCTGGATGGCTCCCCGCGGGAGCCGCGCCGGAGCCGGCAGGAGGTGTAAACCGATGAAATACGTAGTGAAGGCCTTGCTCGTCTTGGTCGTCATGGGGGCAGCGATCTTCACCCTGGCGGGCAGCGCCGACGCATCCCATGCGACGCTGAAGGTGGTGGCGCCGGCCAACCTCACCGCCGGCGATTCAGTGGACATCCAGGCGGTGCTGCACTCGGCGCACGGCGGGGAGGCCGTCCCCGGAGCGACCATCAGCTTCTACATGGACGGCTCTTTCGGAGGCGTCGAAGGCAAAGTGCTGCTGGGACAGGCGCTCACCGACAAGGACGGCGTCGCCCACCTAAGCTACCTGCCCCGGACCGCCGGTGAGCACCAGGTTCACGTCGAGTACCTGACGCCCGGCGAGAGCGAGCCTGAGGTGGCGACGTGGTCTCACGATGTGAGCGGCGCGCCTCATCAGTTCTACAGGTCCTCAGCGGGCGTCCAGATCCCCGGGCTCAACGTCTGGCTGCTGATGGGCGTCCTTGCGGGAGTGTGGGCGATTCTGCTGAGCGTGGCCGCGCGGGTGATCGCCATCGCCGGCGCCGGGTCAGAGGCGGTCGCAGGCGCCCCGGCCTCCCGCTCACGCGCGACAGGTGACTGGTAGCCGACATGCGCAGGCGATCCGTGCCACCGGGGCCCATCTTGGGCGCGATCATGATGAGCGGCCTGGCGTTCACGCTCATCGCCGTGATCATCGCCCGGAGCCCCTACACGCACGGGAACCTGCGGCCGGAGGGCTACGACCGGACGGAGATCATCTACCTCGGCGAGGAGCATCCCTTCACAGGGATCGGGCTGGCGGACCCCAGTCTGGCCAGCACCGGCGACCCCGTACAGGATGGCCGGGTGCTCTTCTTCGGATACGGCTGCGCCAGCTGCCACGGCCTTCAGGGGAAGGGGGGCGCCGTTGGTAAGAACCTCAGCAGCGCGAACAGCGAGGAGATCTCGGACAACGTCAGACAAGGGCCCAAGACGATGCCGGCGTTCGAGACCGGGAACCTCTCGGATGGGGACCTGGAGAAGCTCATCGCATTTTTGAAGTCAGCTAGGGAATGACCACCGACCAAAGCAGAGTGGAAGGAAAGGAGACAGTCATGAGGGGGTCCGTAATCATCCTGCTAGTCACAGCCGCCGCCATAATGGCTTTGGCGATGGCGTGCGGCGGCGGCGACAAGAAGGAATCGACGCCGAGCCCGGCGGCGGAAGCCAGCCCCACAGCGGCTCCCACCGCCACGGAGGCCGGGGGCGTCGAGATCTCGGACATCGCTGTCGACGCCGCCTCAGCTACCATTACCGTGGACGGGGACGACTCGGACTGGGCCAGCATCGAGGGCGCCACTATTCCCTTGAAGCAGACCGACGTGGACGAACTCGACCCGGTTCAGGTACAGGACCTGGAGATTGACTTCGGCGCGCTGCCTCCGGTCGACGCGACTCTGAAGGTGGCCGCCGACGAAGAGAACATTTACGTGCTCATGGAGGTGCCGGACGGCTTCGACTACAACCCTGACCCCTTGATGCACACCTTCTCCGCGGCGAGAGCGGTGATGTTCCGCATCGACGAGGCCGCTCCTGCGCACATGGGTGTCGATGAGCC
>JAUYGU010000068.1 GCA_030690405.1 Dehalococcoidia bacterium
CAAAGAGTGCGGAGTAGGGAACTGGCCCAGCGACTCCGCCGCCAGCCGAAGTGGAACGGTGGCAACGCCAGCCCGAGAGGGAACGACAGGGTCGCTGCAAGCGGCAAACACGACGAACGAACGCGGCGCCCTAGCCTTCCCTCTCATGGGAAGGCTTTCTTATTCGGGCCAGGGAAAGGGCGGCAAGAAATGATAAACACTGACTGGCTACGGGACGCCCTGCTGCCAGAGCACGGGCCACCAGACGACATCTACCGCCTGGCTGTGCCCATCTGGTGCGGGCAGTCGCACGACGACCTGGCGGAGCGGCTTGGCGAGGAATTTGGCTGCGGCTATGCGGCGGGATTCCAGGAAGGGATTATCATGGCTATGCTCCGACCGGAGTGGGCGCAAGGGTTCTATCACAAGCTCCGGGCGTATTATCTTGTCACGCACACGCCCGAGGACCTCAACGATTGGGATGACAACGCAACTAGGACAGCACGAGCCATCCCCATTGGTTTTTCAGAGTAGGTATCAACGTTGTGGGATCAGTGGGATAATGTAGTCAAGCTCCAGGTTGACAGCCTGGGGCATCTGCATCCAAAGAGGTAGCACGATGAACAACAAAGCGGGAATTCTAATCAGGGTAAGCACCACCCGCCAGGGTGAGCGCGGCGCGAGCGTGGAAACGCAGCGCCAGGACTGCCTAGCCTACGCCGAACGGCAGGGCTGGCAGGTCGTCATGGTACAGGAAGACCACCAGAGTGGCACTAACTTCGACCGCGCTGGTTTCCGCAAGCTCGCGGACGCGGCGCAACAAGGCGTCATCGACAAGCTGGTCATCTACAGCATCGACCGATTTGGGCGAAACCTCATAGATGGTCTCATCGAGCTTCGGGGCTTTGAGGACGCGGGTGTTGAAATCCACTCCGTCACCGATGGGGGCCAGGTTCGGAATGACCTTATCCGAGACATCCGCCTGGCCATCGCTCAGGACTACAGTAGGCAGCTATCAGGCAAAGTGATGCGGGCGATGTCCTACCGAGCCGAGACAGGGCATTGGGTAGCCTTACCACCATTCGGCTACGACCTTATCGACTGCCCCGATTGCGGGCGCGGCAAAAAGCTCACTCCGAACGCCCAGGCCCCAATCGTCACAGAAGCGGCCCAACGCTTCGACGCTGGCCAGACCTACGCGAACATTCGCGACTGGCTACGGCAAGAGCACGGCCTGATTGTAGGGCTGGAATGGGTGAAGGGCCGTCTGACGAATCCCGCCTACACGGGCGATGTCATCTACAACAGACGGCAAAGAGGGAAATTCAAGCGGGCCGTGGAGGAAATGGTTGTCACCCGCGATGCTCACCCCGCGCTCATCGACCGTCAGACCTTCGAGCGCATCCAGGCCCGCTTCAAGGCCCCTGGAGCCATAGCCACGCCAACAGCAATGCCGCTAGATGGGCTGGTGTTCTGTGGGGTATGCGGGGCGAGGATGTATCGAGTCACTGGCGGACAGAAAGGCCATTATCGTTTCTATTACGCCTGTAGCAAACAGCGAAGATTCAAGACGTGCGTTCCGAACCAACTGCCCTACGGTCGCGTTGAGGCCGCTCTGCACTCGGAGATAACTGAGACATTTCCTTTCGAGACCGTGAAGGCTGAGCAGCAGACCCTTTCTCAGCGCTTCCTGGCGCTCGTGAAACCAGATATTGAGCGGCTGCTGAACGGCGCGGATGAAGTGCGCGGGCGGCTGAACAAGGAAATCGAGAAGCTGGGGCATCAGCAAGACCTGGCCTACCAGGACAGGCTTGACGGGCACGTCTCACCCGAGTTCGCGGGGAAGAAGCTGGCGGACATCCAGGAGCGCATCGACGCGGCGACAAAGGAGCTTAAGACCGTCAAGAGCACAGGCACCGCTGCTGACTGGTATCGGGCCGGCATCGGGCAGTATGTCGAAGCGGGAGACCACGCGGAGCGGGAATTGCTCAGGCTGCTGGTCGCTCGCATCGTAGTCCACGGCGACGCCCTGACCGTTGAGTGGACTGACTACGCGCAGTCAATTGTAAACGTGACGGATGGGTCACCATCCAGGCGGCCAGCGGCAGGTAGCCTCAGACTACGCAGTACCTGATCTCTACGGTGAGCTTGCCGGGGTAGCGGTCTTCCACGCGCGTCCCGCTTTCTAGTCGAGGCCCAGGTCAGATCGGGCCTCGTCGGTCATCATGTCCGGGCCCCAGGCCGGGTCGAACGTGAACTCCACGTCGACGTCCTTGACGCCGGGCATCAGGCCCAGAGTCTCCTGGATCTGCTCCGTTATCATCGGCCCGATTGGACAGGCGGGAGTAGTGAGCGTCATGAGGACGCGGACGTCGCCGTCCTTGATGTCGACCTCGTACACGAGTCCCAGATCGACGATGTTGTAGTGGAGCTCCGGGTCGTAGACCTCGCGGAGCGCCTCCGTGACAACTTCCTCTGTAACCATGACCCGCTCCTTCTAGCGCTTCCGCCTACTATTGTAGCCCAGGGGCCGTGGGGCGGATACGGGCGTCTGCTACAATCTGACGCGAGGTGTCAACCCCCGCTTCGGACATCCCCCGGCTGAACCGGATCGTCTACGCCTCCGGCAGCATCGCCGGCAACGTCATCTCCCGCTCCTCCGCCCTCTGGCTGGTCTTCTTCTTCGCTCCGCCGGCGGACGAGAAGGGGCTGCCGACGCTGATCCCAAGACTCACGCTGGGGATCATCATCGTCGCCATCACCTTCCTCGACTCCATCGACGATCCTCTCATCGGCTTCTGGAGCGACAGGACGCAGACGCGCTGGGGCCGCCGGATCCCATTCGTCGTTCTCTCCACGCCCGTGTACGCCATCAGCTTCGCGCTGATGTGGTTCCCGCCCGGGGCCGACGCCGGGCATTTCGCCAACGCCGTCTTCTTCTTTTTCTTCGTCTGGCTGCACCGCCTCTTCTCTACGCTTTCCGGAGGCCCGTTCGAGTCGCTGCTGCCGGAGATAGCCGTCTCGCCGCAGGCGCGCGTGAGCATCGTGACCTGGCAGGTGTTCTTCGGCGCCATCGGCGCCGCCATCGGCCTCGTGGTCAGCGGGATCATCAGGGACGCCTTCAGCTTCCAGGCGATGGGGATCACGATGGCCGCGATCGCCTTCGTCTCGCGCTACGTCGCCCTCTTTGGAGTTTGGCGGTACGCTCGCACCGACGTGCCGCCCGTGAAGGCGAACCCGGTGCGCGCCTTTCGCGATACGTTCCGCAACCAGCAGTTCCTCTATTTCCTGCCCACGTTCGTCCTGTTCAACATGGCGGTCACCCTTCTCACGGCGATACTGCCGTTCTACGCGAAGGCGGTGGTCCTCTCCGACGGGTCGCTGGTAGTGGACGCGCTGGGACGCTCCTTTAACCTGGCGGAGGGGGCGATCTCCGGCATCCTCACCGGCGTCGCGATCCTGGTCGTCGTCCTCACCCTCCCGGCGGTCTACCGGCTCTCCGTCCGCCGCGGCAAGGCGTGGGTGTACTCCACGGCGATGCTGTTGGGGTCGCTCGGGTTCCCTTTCATCTTCTTCATGGGGTTCGTGCCGGGCGTTTCGGTCATGCTTCAGAGCGTGCTCTTCGTGGCGTTCATCGGGCTGCCGATGGCGGCCGTGTACACCTTCCCCAACGCGATCACGGCCGACATCATCGACTACGACGAGGTGCGCACGGGGATGCGGCGGGAGGCGATCTACTACGGCTCCCAGGCGACGATCGAGAAGTGGGCCGCCTCCCTCTACGCGCCGATCCTGGCGCTCATCCTCCTGGCCGGCGAGACCGCCGATGACCCGCTGGGCGTCCGGCTGGCGGGCCCGGTCGCCGGGGCCGCGTCGTTCCTGGGTTGGGTGTGCTTCCGCGGCTACCGCCTGCCGGACGAAGTGACGGCGGAGAGCGTTCAGGCTGCGGGCCTCAGCGTGGATGGGCCGTAGCCGGCGGGCACCAGGCGCGGCGTTCGGCCCCTCGAACTGTACGCGCCGCTTGCCGCGGAAGATTGTCGAAAGAGACGGCGGCGGAGCCTTGGCACCGCCTGACGTGCTTGTTACGTTTGGGACGAATCGACCTAGTACACGAACGATTGACGCTGTTGTATCATGCGGCCGTATCGCTCGGGCGACCCGCCATTGCAGCGAATTGCGAAAGGATCACGAACTTCATGGAACTGGAAGACGCCTTCGCGCTAAACTTCAACCAAGCATTGCCTCCAGGCATCGAGCCCGTGCCGTCGAGGCTCTTATACGGCGAGTCCACCGATCTTGAGGAATACCTCGAAGCTCTCGCGCGCATTCTAGAGGCCCAATATGACCAGTATCAGTCGATGCTGCCAGAAGCTCTCCACCTTCGAATACCAGGGATCGATTGGGAGTTTCTGGCCAGATTAGCAGCACGAAATGCCATAGAAGCCCTACACGACGCGCTCTGCACTGACAAATGGACGGGGAAGTGGAAAGACACCGCTCCATATAAGTATCTCGACTCGTCGTTGGGGCAGTTAACCGCGCCCACTGCCATCGGGGGTTTGTTGGCTGCACTAGGAGTGTCCTCCATTGTCGCGCCGATCTTGGCTGCACTCGTCGTTGCGCTGCTCGTTGCACTGGGCTGGAACTACAGCAAAAGTAGCTTGTGCCAGCTTCTGGACGAGTGGCTCCGTGGAATTGCGCCGGCAACACTAATCTTCTAAGGAGGGTGGTGCTTTGCCCCTTGAGCGCCTGGGCGCCGCCTGAGTCCTTTCGCGGGGCCGCCCCTCGTCTTTCGCGGGCCCCGCGCCGGCTATTCACTATCACGGAACAGCGCGGCGGGAATGAGAATGGCGACCCCGATCGGATTCGAACCGACGATCTCCACCGTGACAAGGTGGCATGTTAACCGCTACACCACGGGGCCGCCTGTAGCAACGCCTTGAGATGGCGAGCCATCTCCAAGCAATCTTATTCTATTCGGCGGTCAGGAAGGGTGTCAACGCGGTCCGGTGCGGCGCCGTTGGCGTTGGCACCGAGTATCTGTATAATGCGATGCGGATGACCTTGGATAGGGAGCAGCTTTGCCAAGACGCTACCGGCCGCCGACACGGCGGCGCAAGTTAAAGAAGCAGTCGCCCTTCGGGGAGATCGAGACCCCGTCCTATCAGGGCGCCGTCGCCCCCGCATCGCCGCGCCCACCCGCCGCCATCGAGGTTCCCGTCCGAGACGAGCGCGAGCATCGGCCCACCCACATCGCCCGCGACCACACCTACGTCCTCGCTGACCTGCGACGCGTCGCTCTCATTGTCGGATTCATCCTGGCGGGGCTGATCATTACCGCCATCCTCCGCTAGTAGCGCAGGCGGCTGATCGCCACAGCGCCGGCCACTATCACTGCGATGTACCCGAACAGGTCGTCAGTCGGCAGAAGGCCGTCTCCGATCACGAGGTTGCGTACCAGGTAGGCGGCCAGGGCGCCCCCTGCGGCCACAACCTGCAGCATGGTGCCGGCCTTCCGATTCGTCGCCGCGCTCACCGCCTCCGCGATGGCGTAGCCGAGGCCGGCTGCGAGGAACAGCCCCAGGAACCCTATCCCGCCGGGTAGCAGCGCACCCCAGACGGCGCCCAGGGCGGCGCCCGCCCCCAGGGCGGCCGCCGCCCCCCGCAGCAGGTAGACGAAGCCTACTTCGAACTGGGGCAGCTTTCGCGCGGGGGCGCACGTCGGGCAGCGGGCGCCCACGTCCGTGAAGACGGCGCAGCGGGGACAGATAGGGGTCTCGCAGCGCCCGCAGGTGAGTTCTGTCTCAACCTTGTGGTGGCGGGCGCACTGCATGGGCGGCTGGGGCTAGACCCCTTGCAGGGCCCCCCGCTCTCTGGCCAGCGACAGCAGGCGCTCCACCGGCTCGTCGGGCAGGGGGATGTCGCCCGGCTCCCGATGCTGCGGCCCGCCCAGGCCGTGGTAGTCGCTCCCGCCCATGGGGATCAGTCCGGACCTCTCGGCCAGGGCGCGCAGGTGCTCGACCTGGTCCGGGAGGTAGTCCTGGTAGTACACCTCCATGCCCACCATCCCGGCGGCCTTCAGCTGGGTGAGGAGGTTCTTCAGGTCGTTCAGCTCTCGCGGGTGGGCTAGGGTGGGCAGCCCGCCGACGGACGTGATCATCTCCACCACCTCGACCGGGGTGAGGCGTTCCCTCTCCACGTAGGCAGGCCCGTTTCGGCTCAGGTACAGGTCGAACGCCTCGTTGACGGTGGCGACGTGTCCGGCCTCGACGAGGGCGCGGGCGATGTGGGGACGGCCGATGGCGCCTTCCCCCGAGAAGCTCTCCACCCGCTCCCAGGCCACCGGCTTGCCCAGCTCCGCCAGCTTCTCCACCATCCCCCGCGCGCGCCCCAGGCGCGAGTCCCGCAGGTGGACCAGGCGGCGCTGGAACGCCTCTTCGTGCCAGTCTATGAAGTGGCCCAGGATGTGGACCTCGCTGCCGGGTACGTCGGTGCTCATCTCAATCCCTGGAATGAGCGTGAAGTCCGGGTGGCCCGCGGTGGCGGCAAACGCCTCTGGCAGCCCATCCGTCGTATCGTGGTCGGTCAGGGCCATGACGCGCACGCCCCGCCGGTAGGCGAGTTCGACGAGCTCGGTCGGCGTCAGGACGCCGTCGGAGAACGTGCTGTGGGTGTGAAAGTCTGCCCGGCTGCCCATCACGCCACCTCACAGTCGATGCGCTGAATGCTGCCGGCCCTGCCGGTCTCCGGGTCGACCTGGACGAGGACCGAGTTGAACACAACGGGCCCGCGCTCGTCGGTGGTGAAGCGCGTGGGGAGCTGGCTGAGGAAGGAGTCGACGACGGATGCCGTCTCCATGCCGAGGATCGAGTCTCGGGGGCCGACCATGCCAACGTCTGTAACGAAGGCGGTGCCCCTGGGGAGGACGCGCGTATCGGCCGTGGGGATGTGGGTGTGGCTGCCGATGACCGCGCTCACCCGCCCGTCCAGGTACCAGGCGAGCGCCGCCTTCTCGCTCGTCGCCTCGGCGTGCATGTCGACGATGATGACGCGGCGGTCCGCCAGTTGCGCCAGCGCCTCGTCGGCAGCGCGGAACGGGCAGTCCAGCATCCCGGGCATGAACGTGCGGCCGATAAGGTTGATCACGGCGACACCGTCGCGGGCGATGACGCCGCGACCCGGCGCGCCCTGGGGGTAGTTCAGGGGGCGCAGCAGGGGCGCCTCGCCGTCCAGGTAGGCGTATATCTCGCGGTAGTGCCAGATGTGGTTGCCAGACGTGATGATCTCGACGCCGGCCTCGAACATCTCGTCGGCGGTGCTGGGCGTCAGCCCCTTGCCGCCGGCTGCGTTCTCCCCGTTGGCGATGACGAGGTCAATGCTGTGGCTGCGCCTGATGCCGGGCAGAACACAGGCCAGGGCCCTGCGCCCCACCTTCCCCACCACATCGCCGATCACAAGTATGTTCACTGCGGGTCGCACCTTCTAGTGCGCGAGGCGGCCACGGGCCCGACGCCGCCGCCCAGCGGAAAGACTATTTCGCGTACTCCACCGAGCGCCGTTCGCGAATGACGGTGACCTTGATCTGCCCCGGGTAGTCCAGGTTCTCCTCTATCTTCTTGCTGATCTCCTTCGCCATCCGGTTGGCGCCGAGGTCATCGATCTCCTCCGGCTTGACGATGATGCGTATCTCGCGGCCGGCCTGGATAGCGAACGACTTCTCCACGCCCGGGAAGGCGTTGGCCACCGCCTCCAGCGCTTCCAGCCGCTTGAGGTACTGGTCCATGGACTCGCGACGGGCGCCCGGCCGGCTGCCGCTGACCGCGTCGGCGACGATGGTGATGATCGCCTCCACGGAGGACGGCTCGACCTCCTCGTGGTGGGCCTCGATGCAGTGGATGACGCCGGGGTGAACGTTATGGCGGCGGGCGAGCTGCGCGCCGATAGCGGCGTGAGTGCCCTCAACGTCGTGGTCGATCGCCTTGCCCAGGTCGTGAAGCAGGCCGCCGCGGCGGGCAACCTCCACGTTGGCGCCCAGCTCGTGGGCGATCATCGCCGCCAGGTTCGCCGTCTCCACCGCGTGGTTGAGCTGGTTCTGGCCGTAGCTGTAGCGGTACTTCAGGCGGCCCAGCGTGCGGATCACCTCCGGGTGGAGGCCGGGACAGCCGGCCTCCACGGCGGCTTCTTCTCCGGCCTCCTTGACGGCGACGTCCACTTCCTTGCGGGCCTTCTCCACCATCTCCTCGATGCGCGCCGGGTGTATGCGGCCGTCGGTGAGGAGCTTAGTGATCGCGATGCGGGCGATCTCCCGCCGCACGGGGTCGAAGCCGGATAGCGTGACGGCGTCGGGCGTGTCGTCGATGATGACGTCGACGCCGGTGGCGAGCTCCAGGGCGCGGATGTTGCGCCCTTCGCGGCCGATGATACGGCCCTTCATGTCCTCCGAGGGCAGGGGTACGACCGAGGTGGTGGTCTGCGAGACGACATCGCCGGTGAGCCGCTGCATGGCCACGGCGATGATCTTGCGGCCGCGCTCGTCGGCCTCTTCCTTCATCTCCTGCTCAATCTCGCGCAGGCGGCGGTTGGCCTCGTCGCGGATCTCGCGTTCCACCTGGGCCAGGAGCATCTCCTTGGCCTCGCCGGCGGTCAGGTTGGAGACGCGCTCCAACTCCTGCTTGCGCTGCTCTTCTATCTCCTGGAGCTCGGACCGGGCCTCCTCCAGCTGCGCCTCCTTGTTCTGGAGGTTGCGCTGGCGCTGCTCCAGCGATTCCAGCTTTCGGTCTAGGTTCTCTTCCTTCTGGGAGATGCGGCGTTCAAGGCGTTGGACCTCCTTGCGCCGCTCCTTTAGCTCGGCTTCCGCCTGCTGGCGGAATCGAAGGGCCTCTTCCTTCGCTTCGAGGAGAATCTCCTTCTGTCGTCTCTCGGCCTCGTTAAGGATGCGTGCGGCACTACGCTCTGAAGCGGCGATACGCCGCTGAGTGATTCGCTGCTGAAGATAGGCACCGCCAAGTACACCCGAAAATACACCGAGAAGGCCGACGCCGATTACGATAAACGGCATCGTAACCCTCGCTTCCTTATTCTGTTTTATGAGCCGGTTGATTGGATTCGGACTTGAACGGCTGTAATGACCGCTCAGTGCCATGATACGGCGCGCCAGATTGGGGTGTCAAGGAATTGGTCAAGCCCGTCAATTCGCGCGAGGCTTGAGTATTAACGGCCTCTATTGCTTCAACTGGGAGCCGCCGCCGTCCTGCCGCAGCCGCTCCACCGTGCGACGGACGGTCGCGGTGTCAAAGCCGCGCCGGCGCAGAAAGTCGCCCAGCCGCTGCCGGAACTCTGGGTAGGGCAACCCCCGCATCGCGTCGGCGCGTCGCTCGGCGGCTCGCAGGGCGGCGTCCTCGTCGTCCAGCGGGCCCAGCGCTTCGCGCGCCGCCTCGCCGTCGATCCCTTTCGCCTGGAGCTCCCGGCGGAGCAGCCGCTGGCTGCGCGGGCTGAGCCTGCTCCGGCCCTCCACCCAGGCGCGGGCGAAGGCGGCGTCGTCCACCAGGCCGAGCTCGCGGAGGCGCGAGATCGCGCCGTCCAGGAGGTCCGCCGGCGCTCCCCGGCGGGCGAGCCGCTGCCGCAGCTCCGACTCGCTGCGGGGACGGTAGGAGAGCAGCCGCATCGCCGCGGCTACGGTGTCCGTTCCGGCGGCGTTGCGCCGGAGGGAGCGCAGCGTGTCGTCGTCGATCTCGTCGCCGATGCGAAGGCCGGCGGCCGCGACGGCGTCCAGCGTCAGCCCCAGCGCGAAGCGGCCGTCCAAGTAGAGGTTGACGCGGCCTTCCCGCCGCTGCTTCCGAATGGCGGTGACGCGCACGCGACGTTGGGCGGCCTACTCGATGGGCCCGGTGTCGTCCCCGGCCGCTGCCGCCGCCGCGACCGGCGCCGGCGCCGCGGCGCCGGCCCGGACCAGGTTTTCCAGCTCCTCCATGAGCTGCGGGTTCTCCCGCAGGTAGGCCTTCGCCTGCTCCCGCCCCTGGCCAAGCTTGCGGTCCTCGAACGAGAAGAAGGAGCCCTGCTTCTTGACGATCCCCGCGTCCACGGCAAGGTCCAGCACGTCCCCCTCCCGGCTTATGCCCAGTTGGGGGCCGTGGAAAATGATATCGAACTCCGCCGTGCGGAAGGGAGGCGCCAGCTTGTTCTTCACGATCTTCGCCCGTACGCGGGTGCCGATGACGATGCCGCTCTGCTTGAGGGACTCGACGCGGCGCAGGTCAATGCGGACGGTGCTGTAGAACTTGAGGGCGCGGCCGCCGGGCGTGACCTCCGGGTTCCCGAAGACGATGCCTATCTTCTCGCGCAGCTGGTTGATGAAGATGAGCGCCGTGCGGGAGCGGGAGACGGCGGCGGTGAGCTTGCGCAGCGCCTGCGACATGAGGCGGGCCTGGAGGCCCGGCAACGAGTCGCCCATGTCGCCCTCGATCTCGGCGCGGGGGACGAGGGCGGCCACGCTATCGAGGACTATGACGTCGACGGCGTTGGAGCGCACCAGCGCCTCGCAGATCTCTAGCGCCTGCTCGCCGGTATCGGGCTGGGAGATGAGCAGGTCTTGGATGTTGACGCCCAGCGCGGCGGCGAA
Source organism: Dehalococcoidia bacterium (assembly GCA_030690405.1). The sequence continues at coordinate 10,598 of JAUYGU010000068.1, forward strand.
GGTGGGGTCCAGGGCGTGCTCCACGTCCACGTAGGCGACCTGGCCGCCCAGACGCTGCGCCTGCGCTCCCACGTGCTGGGCCAGGGTGGACTTGCCCGCCATTTCCGGCCCGAAGATCTCCGTGATGCGGCCGCGCGGTACGCCGCCGATGCCGAGGGCGATGTCCAGGGCCAGGGAGCCGGTGGGGATCGCCTCTACGGCCATGTGGGCGGAGGCCTCTCCCAGCCGCATGATGGCGCCGCGCCCGAACTGCTTCTCGATCTGGCTGATCGCCAGCTCCAGGGCCTGCAGGCGCTCCTGCTTGCCGTTGGCGGAACCGCTCACGATACCTCCTCTATGCCTGGCCGACGGCATGATAGCACGGAAGGTGGAGGCCAACAAGGGCCGCACGTCACCCCGCGGCGCCGCCTAGACGAGCAGTTTGCCGGCGAAGATACGGATGAGGTTTAGGAGGATGATCGCCACCATTGGCGAAAGGTCTAGCATGCCCAGCCGGGGCATGAACTGGCGGATGGGGGAGAGGATGGGCTCCGTGATGTCGTGCAGGAAGACTACCACCGGGTTGCGGGGGTCCATGCCGGTCCAGGAGAGGATGATGCGGATGAAGATGGCGACCATCAATATGATGGTCAGGATCTGGATGAACCGGACGGCGGCTTCGATCGGCTATCCTCCCAGCCGTTGTGCCTTCTCGTAGGCGGCCTGGACGGCCTCGATGAAAGCCAGTCGCATGCCGGCTTTCTCCAGCGCCCGGAGCCCCTCAGTGGTAGTGCCTCCGGGCGAGGTGACCTCGTTGCGCAGGTCGGCGAGGTGCTTGCCCGTGGCCTCGGCGTATCTGGCGGAGCCCAGCACGGTCTGGATGATCATGCGCTGGGCCATGTCGCGGCGGACGCCGATGTGGACAGCGCCGTCGATGAGCGC
>JAUYGU010000072.1 GCA_030690405.1 Dehalococcoidia bacterium
AGGCCGTGGCCCTGCGGGCCGGGCCGCTCGCTGCTGTTGAACATCTCTTGCATCCAATCGGCGCGGGTGAGCAGGCGGCGGTTCTCGTCCGGCGTGACGTCCCGCACCTCCGTGTCCTTGTCGGCCAGGATCTCCTGTGTCCGCTCCGGGTCAAGAAGGATCGACGGGTCCGCGCACACCTCGACCTTCCGTGCCGGGGAGAGGTCGATAATCTTCTTGCCGCCCAGAGCGATCTGCCGGGAAGCGTCGCTGGGCGGGAAGTTTCCCTGCACCAGTACGTCGCGGTTCCCCAGCGCCGTGTACCAGGGATAGCGGATTCCTTGCGGCTTGAACGGGATCTGCGCCAGCGCCAGCAGATCAGGGTACCGCTGGTCCGGGCTCTCCAACTGCACGCCCTGGTAGCCGGAGCCGCCGGAGTCAGGCGCCACCTGGCGCCCGTCCATCAAGTCTATGAACCATCGCAGCTCGTTGTATTGTGCGTTGTCCGCGGCGTTACCGGTGTGCAAAGCGAAGTCTACCGCCCTCTCCGTCACGGCACTGCGATCGATCCGGTTCGCCTGGCGGACGAGCGAGGCGGTGACCTGTAGAGTGAGCGACTCCTGCGGCCGGAAGGCGGCCGTGGAGAGCGGCGTGGGGCAGGAGTCCTGCCACTCCCCCCGCAGAGGCGACTCCTCGTCCAGGGTTTGCGTATCGCCAAAGTGGTGGAACACGACCAGGGAGCGGCGCCGCTTCTCCCGGTCCACCTGCGCCTGCGCCAGCTCCGTGCGCACCTGGTGCGGCTCTCCCGGTCCGGAGCGCAGCACCCCGTCCGCCCCCAGCACGATGGTGCGGTCGAGCGTCGTCAGCGGCCTCTCGCCGCCGGACCGGCAGCCGAAGATGGACGCCAGGGCGACACCGCCGCCTAGCAAGCCGGCCCGCCAGAGGAAGCGGCGCCGGCTCACGGGCCCAGTCCAGTCCACCGTCAGATCCCCACCTCGCGCTCTACCATCTGCCGACGGCATTCTCGCCGCTCGGCCCGCCAGATGTCAAGGAAGGCGCTGCGGCGAGGCGCCGGCACGAGGCGGAGGGTTGACAGCCTGCCGGGCGGGGGATAGATTGCGGCCAGAAGGGAGACTCCCCCATGTCCACTCTCGATTTCATTCACGGCAGCCTGCGCCAGCTCCACGGCACCTACCGGGACGCCGTCGCCGACCTCTCCCCCGATCAGCTCCACTGGCGCGCCAATGATAACGGCTGTTCCATGGCGTTCGTGCTCTGGCACTACTACCGGACGGAGGACAACATCATCCAGTTCGTTCTCCAGCACAAGCCCACGATCTGGCTGGACGGCGGCTGGGACCAGAAGTTCGGCCTGGACCGGATCGCCCAGGGCACCGGCATGAGCCTTCAGGAAGCGCAGTCACTGCGAATCAACTCCAGGGACGATTTCCTCGCGTACATGGACGCCGTCGCTGCGGCGACAGAAAGCTACCTCTCCGGCCTTGACGAAGCGGCGCTGGAGCAGAAGATAACGGTCCAACCGCTCGGTGAGATGCCGGTGCTGAACGCCATCGGCAACATGTGCCTGACGCACGGCTTCACCCACCTGGGCGAGATAGCGCACCTGCGCGGCCTGCAGGGGCTGCGTGGCATGGCCATCTAGGCATCTACCCGGCAATCCAGAAACGAAACACCAAAAGTCGCCTTCCACGGGGTTGACATATTCTCCAGGCCCTATATAATAACTGCCAAACGAGGGGGTGCGGCTGTGCCGTTTAGAAAGATACGCGTCCTACCTGCGGCCTTCTTTCCCGGCTTATTGCTCTCTTTGGCGCTCTTCGCAGGGGTGATAGGAAGCGCCACGCCCGCGTCCTCCTACGGCAACGATGACGGCACCAGCAACACTGGGACGGTCATCGGCACGCCCGTCCCCCTTGCCCAGACGTACGCCGTCGAGCAAAAGGGGGACTACGTTTCGGCTGGCGTCGGCATGCGCGGTAGCGGCCCTCCCGGCGGCGGGACGATAACGCTGCCTGCGCTCCCGGGCACGGCCACGGTAACGAAGGCGTTCCTCTACTGGGCGGTGATGAACTCGACCGTTACCCCCTCGCTGGACGACGGTATTATCAACGGCAACGCGATAACGGGCACCCTCATCGGCACCACCGCTGACCCCTGCTGGACCTCGTACGCGACCGCCATCCACAACTACGTGGCGGACGTCACGAGCTACGTCGTCCCGGGCGCCAACGTGCTCACCGGCTTCGCCTCCGGCGGCATGCCTATCATTACCCCACCGCTGCTGGAGGGCGCTTCCCTGGTCGTTGTGTATAGCGACCCGACCGCCGCCAGGAAGGACATCATCATTCACGAGGGGGCGGTCACCTTCTCCGCACCGCCCGCCGAGGCTACGGTCTTCAGCGGCTTCAGCGCCGCCGCCGGCACCACCAAGACCACCTACGTCGTTGCCGACGGCCAGCCCGGCCTCCGGAACAGAACCCTCGTAGACGGTACCGAGACCGCCGATTTCACCCCCCAGGGTGGCGGCCCCGGCAGCGACTACTGGAACACCGTGACCCAGGACATCTCCGCTTTCGTTCCGCCCGCCGACACCAGCGTCTCCGTCGAACTGGAGAGCCTGAACTTCGGCGGCTACGACTGCCTCACCTGGGTGGCGCAGGTCCTCTCGGTGCCCGCAGCCAGCACCACCTTCACTGTCAACAAGGTGTACTCCCCGGCAGGGCCGGTGACGAGCGTTCCGGTCTCCGTGACCTGCACCAGTGGCACGCCTGCACCGGCTTCTGGCAGCTCTGCGCCCGGCAGCCCGTTCGTGACCACCGTCACCGGGTTCGCGGTCAGCGGCGCAACCTGCAGCGCGGTGGAGACATCGGTCCCGGCCGGCTACACCATGAGCTCAAACTGCACCAACGTTCCCGTCAGCAACGGCGTCCCGGCCAGCTGCACGATCACCAACACTCTGATACCAGAGGGGGGTGGTCCAGTCGGCGGCATCGTCGACCTCATCATCAACGCTGATGCACCTCCCGCCGAGTCCGGGCCGTCCGACAATCGCACCGTCGCGCTGCCGGCGGCCGCCGCCCTCGGCCTGTTGTTCCTCGCTGCCGGCGGGCTGTACGTGGCGAGGACGCGGCGGGGATAGCGCCCCGCTGACACCCGCCCGGCTCGCACTACGTTCTGCGCGGCCCCACCTCCTCTGGGAGATTGGAGAAGGGCTGGAACCGCTTCCGCCCCCTCAGGGGGAGAACTGCGCAGAGGAACATCCCGGGGAACTGGCTGAAGTCCACTAGCAGAGCCTTCCGCTTCTCGCCCGCCTTCCGCGAACGCCGCCCGCATGACAGCCCTGTGGGCGAGCCCTTCAAGAGCCAGGGTCGCCTCGAATCCAACCGCCGCTCCGGCGGATTCAGGCTCCCCGATCCGTGCCGGCTAGGGGCTGGGTTTTTCGATTTTCAGCGGCCCCAGACTGAAGTTGTCCTCTACAAGAGCCTCACCTGCCCCGGCTAGGAACGAGATATCCGTACTGTTGGGGATCGCTCGCTCGCCGCTAATATCCGTGCCGAAGTAGTTTCCTCGGACCGTATTCCCTTCCGTGCCCTCGTGCCGCACGACAATAGCCGTGGTGTTGCCCGCCATCACGTTCCCCTCCCCATCGGCATCGCCGCCCACCAGCGTCTCGCGAGCGCCGAACTGCACCATAATCGCGAACAGGTTGCCGATGTCGGTTTCACCGGATTTGTCGAGACCGATGATGTTGCCCTGGAGCACTGTCCCCTGGGCGCCGTCCACGCTAACGCCAAACAATTTATTGCCGGAGATGACGTTGCCCTCGCCTTCTCCGGCCCCTCCGATGACGGTGTCCCGTGCTAGGCTGCTCACCCAGATGCCCTCGAACTCGTTCGGCATTTTACTGGTTCCTGCCGCATCCAGGCCGATGATGTTACCTCTGATGACTGTGGCCTGCCCCTGGACTTCAACTCCTACCACGTTGCCGGATAGCACGTTACCCTCACCGGGTCCGCCGATAACGTTGCCCACTGCTCCCTGCCAGACCAGCACCGCAGTTTGGCAGTTGTGGATCCGCAGTCCCTTGAGCTCGTTGGCGTCGGAGCGGAGGGTCAGACATATCACGTCCGGGTCCTGGCCTTCGATGATGACGGCATTTGCGCCATCAATAGCGTCTCCACCCCTGTCCATCGGGGGCAGCCCTGAATCGAGAGCGATGGTCTTCGGCTCCTCGTCCGTAAACGTCGCTTCGTCAAATATAATGGTATCCGCTCGCTCTGGGCCCGGACTACCGTCTAGCTGGCCCCGTTCGGCCTCGTTCAGCTCATCCTCCCCCAACTGTCCGATAGCGAGGAGCAATGCTTCCCGCAGTGTGAGCACCCCGTCACGCTCGTCTGTGTCCAGGGTGCTATTCACGACCAGCGTGGGGCCTGCCCCATCCGATGCGCCTCCGCAGGCCATGGCTAGGGCGATAAGTGCCAGCCAGGCCGCTACCAGGCTGATCAGCCCGGCGCTGGGACATACCCGGAATGTTGGTCTCAAGAGTCCCTCCTTTGGCCGATCGCCATCACAGACTTCAGCGCTGAGAAGCGGCAAGAATGGCCGCGAGGGCGCCGAAGCTGCACGTTCTCGCGTCAAGGGCCGCCCTTCACGTCCAGCAGCTCCACGTCGAAGGTCAACTCGGCGTTCGGGGGTATTGTCGGTGGGCGTCCCTGCTCACCGTAGGCGAGGTCCGCTGATATGATCAGTCGCCGCTTGCCCCCCACCCGCATCGTCGCCACGCCTTCGTCCCAGCCCGCGATCACCTGGCCCGCGCCGAGGGTGAACTCGAACGGCGTCCCCCTGTCCAGCGAGCTGTCGAACTTCGTGCCGTCGCCGCTGAACCAGCCGGTGTAGTGAACCGTCACGGCGTCTCCTGATTTGGGCTCGGTGCCCGTGCCCACAGCGATGTCTGTGATCTTAAGGCCGGTCGCGGTGACGGTCGCCTCGCCAGTGACCGCCGGCGGGTTCACCGGCGCGACAGCGGCCGGCGAGGCTGTGGCTCCGGAGGAAGGGGTGGCCTGCACGACCGCCTTACTGCCATCCTCACCGGATAGCACCACCGCCCAGACGACTGCCAGGGCCACAGCGACAGCCACCAGCGCGACCGCAGCCGTCGCCAGTAGCGGCCGGGCCCGGAGATACGTGAGGAAGGCGTGGTGCAGCGCCTGTCCGCCCCGGCTTGCGGACGTCCCCGTTCTCTGCTGCCGGTCATACTCGCCCCGTCTCTTCTCGTCGCCCAGGACCTCGTAAGCCTCCTGGATCTCTTTGAAGCGCTGCGCTGCCCTGGGCCTCGTGCTGGTGGCCGGGTCGTACAGGCGCGAAAGCCGCCGGTACGCCGCCTCGATAGCCTCCTTGGTGGCGACGCGGCTGATCTGGAGAACCGAATAGTAGTTCCGCTGCTTGGGCATGCCGACGACTATTCTAGCAGGCCAAGCCCGTTGGTGAACCCCGAACGGTGGTCCCGAAGGGCACGGGTCTATTGTTCCGGGAGGATGATACTGGCAACGGTCGGCAGCGGTCGGTAGCAGTCAGATGCGGCGAACCTGGGCGAGATAGCGCACCTGCGCGGCTAGACGGCGCTGCGCGGCATGGCCGTTTAGCCTGGTGAGCCCGCTCCAATTGCTGTAACGAACGCTGTCCTTAGGCGTCTTGATGTACGGAAAACCCAGGATCGCAGTTGATGGAGGTCTCGATTTCAGCGTGAACGCCAAGCTGAGCATGCAGCCGGTTCAGAGGAGCAGCCTCTCCGAGCACGAGGTGAAGCGCTGCCGCACCGTCGCGCGGGGGGAATCACTGGGAGGTCTGGGAAGAGAGCATCATGTGGTGGAGCCCGGACCGGCAGCGCTGGCACCCCGTGGAGGCGGACGTCATGCCCCGACACCGCCGCTGCCTTGTCCTCGAGACCGAGGAGGGCTTCCGGGTCGCCCTCATCTGGAACGCCGGGGACGACGAGTTCATGCTCCCGGCCCCCGACCGCCGCTACGAGCCCCTGCCTGAGCAGCACCGCGGCTAGCCGCGCCCCCTACGTCTGCATCCCGGACTGAAGGAATATCCCGTTATGGATCAGAAAGCTGCGCACACATTTGAGCCGATGGCGACAGCTGCCTTGCCCGTGAGGATGGCGCTGTCCTGTCCTTGTGGCAGAGACCCCTCTTGCACGACTACCTGGGGACTCCACTCCGATTGCGCTCTGGCCGGTTCGAGTAGTAATTTGCTCAGTGAGTAGGAACCGAGTCTCAAGTTCGCTTGGAACTAACATCTGTGGCAACTCTCCGTGAACTCAGAAACAGGGCGTTCCTGACGCAGGAGGAGCTGGCCGAAAAGGCCAAGGTTTCGAGGTCGACGATAGCGGTTCTGGAGAGCGGCAGGCGCACTCGCGGGCCAAGACCGCGGACTATACGACGCCTCGCCCGGGCACTGGGTTGCGAACCAGCTGATATAGAATTCGACGCGCGGTAGGGGGCCCCTCGCCGCGAGGCCACCCCACCGATCAAATCTCTCGTCCAGCTGCTTGACAGGACACCCCATTTCTATTATAATAACACAGTAACAAGGCGCTTACGCTACATTCGAGGTTGTTCACTTGCCAGCCCAAACAATCCAACCCACAGCCAGAATCTGTGCCATCTGCGGCACAAATCGCGGTCTCGATCGCCACCACATCGAGCCCCGCCGCATGGGTGGCAGCAGGGAGAGCAAGGTGCTGGCCGAGGACAACCTCATAACCCTGTGCCGGACGTGCCACACGAATCTTCACGAGAGCGGCTGGGTTCTCGAGCGGTCGCCCGTGTTGTTGCGGGTCGTGGACGGACGAAGCGGCGACGAAATCATGCGAAGACATTGCGATCACGACTTCAATGCCACTGCCTTCCTTGATCTCCTGAGTCGTCTGGATACCTCTCTGGTTCAAGCCGTCCATCTTATCCGTTACCTTGACGACGACCAGCTCGTGGAGGCGTTTCGAGCGGCTCGCTCCCTGGGTAAGCGAGCCTGGCTCTTGGAAGCGGCGACCCTCTATGAGGCCCAGCGTCGGAGTGTATACGGGGATCGCGCCCTGGAGGGCATCGCCCGACGGTTCGAGATCAGCCTGAGGCACGCCCAGAAGTACGCCCTAGTCTGGCGCTTGTTCTTTGCCAAGGAACGGCATGACGGAGGACGTGATGAGGGCCAACCTTTTCTAGGCGTGCCAGACGGCGTCAACGTTGACGCTTTCTTCCTGGAGGAACCAAGCTGGTACGTCGCGGCCGCTACGGAATCGCCCGATCCAGTGCGGTGGCTTGCCTATGCCCAGGACAGGAAGGCTGAGAATCCCAGGTATTCCATCAGCGACTTTCGCCAGGAGATCCAGCAGGCCGCCGGGGCGGATATCCGGGTTCTAGAGGAGCGGACGCCCCAACCCCTGCAATCGGCATCCCGGGTCCCCTGGGACTGCCCCTGGGTCAAGCCCTATTGCACGCGTTCGGGGAAGCCCGTGCTGGCTGAGGATTGCCGGTGCGAGAGGGCGCTATGACGTCGACGTGCTACGAAGAACGGCTGCGGGCGTTTGCCGAGGACAAGCGGCTAGGGCGGCTGGCGAAGGCGGTGCGCGATCCGGAGGACGGCTCATGTGACGCCTGCGGCTCGACCCTGCCGCGCACTCTCTTCGGCCTCAGGGACACGGTGAGCGGCCGTCACTTCTTCGTTGGGCAGAACTGCCTCTCCTGGCTGCTGGAGACGGGGCTGGTTGCCCGGGCCCGCTACCGTCAGAGCGCCGAGGTCGCCTACCGGCGGGAGATGGAGATGCGGCGAAACGGGGCTGTCGCATCGATTGACGGGCCGTCGCCCCACACAGGTAAGCAGGCTGACTTGTCCCACCGAGGGGCCGACCTACGGAATCTTCGACGGACGATCCTCATCACTGAGACCGAGGACCACTACGAGGCGCTGGTCCGCCTCGAGGACGGACGGCGGCGCGTCTCCGGGCGGGCCCAGGAGCCCCGCTGGAGCCAGGGATGGGCCCGGCATGACGGCGGTGTCGTACTTCTGGAGCGAGTCCCAAGGGCCAGGCGGAACGCGGTCGCCATCTGCGTACTGAAGGCCTACCGGAAGGCGCGGACCGCCTGGCGGAACGGCGCTGCGCGGAACGGCAACGGACCTGGCAACGAGATGCGCCAAGAAGTAGTGGCATGATTGGCACGATCGAAGAGCTGCGCCTGTTGATCAAGGACGCTGCGATGCGACGACCTCACCTGACCGGCCGGTTGGAGAAGGCGGCATTCCTCGTACTCCTGCGGCCCATCGAGTGCCTGGGCACGGATCTCTGGCGGGTGGGCTCCGAGGACGGGCTGCGCTTCTACACCGTCAGGGAGGGGGAGTGTGAGTGCTCTGACTACCTGCGCCACGGGAGTGGCCACCCCTGCAAGCACCGCATCGCCCTCTTCCTTCACCGGTCGCTGGAGAACGGCGCAGGGGAGCGGGCTGAGGAAAAGCAGAACGTTGGAGGCCGGCGGGAGGGTCGTGTGCCGCGCGGATTCAGGGCGTGACGCGATTTTCGAGTGGCGGGGAGGACAGACTGATGATGGGAGAGCGAATCTTGGAGCGGGCGGCCGGGCCGGACGTCGCGGCCGCGCTCTTGGACGAATACCTGGAGCTCAAGGAGAAGCTGGGCCCCCTGGAGAAGCGGCTGGACGAAGTGAGGGATCGCCTCCGAGACCTCGTCACCGAACATGGTCACTTCATCGACGAGGTGCGCGGGGTCAGCGTCCACGTGGAGCCGCGCTTCCGCAAGGAATACGACGCCGATGGGCTTACCGCCGCCTTTCCCCGCCTGGCCGGCTGCGTCAAGCCGTCTGTGGACGTCGCTCAGCTGGAGGCCTGCCTGCGGGCGGGGATGGTCACGGACACCGAACTGGAGCGGGCGGCGGTGCTCACCCGGACCCTCCACTCCCGGGCCCTGATCGTCAAGTTCATCAGAGGGCGGAAACCGTAGCCCGGGCCACGCAGCCCCGCTCAGCACTGGCAGCCCTGATATCTCTGGCCCATTGGTATGTCCTAAGAGCTGGGACGTCATACTACCGAGGGATATCGTGTCTACTGTTAAAGTCTCCAAGAAGGGTTGGGTCGTCATCCCCCGGGACATCCGCGAGCGCTATGGCATCCGGCCCGGCGACCGCGTACACGTCGTTGATTATGCTGGGCGGATCGCAATTATTCCGGCGCTTAAGAACCCCATTCGCCAGGGCAGGGGGCTCCTCAAGGGGTGCCCATCGCTGACAGGGGCCCTGCTGGAGGAGCGCCGCCTAGAGCTAGAACGGGAGGAGTGGAAGATCCGGAGAAGGCCGAAGGCCGAGCAGACCAGAAATCGTCGAGGTTGACCGGCCGATGGCCCTATCTGCCGCCCGTCTGAAGGCTGCCGCCGGAGTCGGTTATGCTGACTGTTTCGTCGGAGCTCTGGCTCAACATTTGGGTGGCACGATCGTCACCGGCGATCCCGACTTTCACCGTATCGAGGACATCGTTTCGGTCCAGTGGCTCCCTAGCGCGGGATTTGAGTAGCGCCAACGCGCGTCAGGCAATGCTGACCAAGAAGTCGGCCTGAACGAGCGGGCCGGAAGCCGGTGTGCGAACGGGGATGAGTACCGAGACGGAACTGGAGCGGGAGGGGGTGCTTACGCGGTCCCTTTGCTCCCGGGCCCTCATCGTGAAGCCCCTAGGGCAGCGACCGCCTGCCCTTGGCCAGGACAGCCGATGAGGCACGGTGCAGGAGGCCAGCGCAACCGGTCGAACGCCGCTCGGCCTGGCGAGGTCCTGTTGCAACTCACCGCGTCCGACGTCATGTCGCTGGCCATCAATGTCGTACAGAACGGGTTTGACTATCGGGAATTGCGTCCCGACTTGGCGTTCTTCGTGGGCGGCTCGGCAACGAAGCCGCGGGGCCGCGGTCAGAGCGGAGACGGGCCAGCATCCGATGCCATCCGCATGATGCTGGAAGATGTCTACCGGGAGATCCTCGACGCCAACCGCCGGGGAGCCGCGCAGGCTTTCTCACAGCTGGCGAAGGAGGAGCCTTCGAAGCCGGATATGCGGTCCCCTCGCCGACGTCACCCAGAGTGACCTAAATCCAGATCGCACCTCGTACGACAGACAGATTGGGCGCCAAGATCTCTGCAGCCTCCTTGGCCTTGGCCGAGTCGAGCGCTTCGCCGATTCGAGTAGCCACGCGCTTAAAACAAGAGCGCACCGACCCGACCATGGTACAATAGGTCATGATGACCAATTCGAATCAGGGGGTGATCCACATGGCGAAGAGGATAAACGCCGCCCAGGCGAAGGCACACCTTTCAGAGATGATGGCGCAGGTCGCCTACGGCAAGGAGCACTACATCATCGAGCGCCGGGGCAAGCCCCTGGCCGCCCTGGTTAGCATCGACGATCTCGAGCGGCTGCAGCGACGGCGCGCCACCTCCGACCGGCCACACGGTGCCCTGGCCCTCGTCGGTGCCTGGCGAGAGGTCAACGACCAAGACCTCGACGCGATGATCGCCGACATCTATTCAGAACGTGTCAGGGATACCGGCCGGCCGGTATCCCTCGAGGCCTAATGTATCTCTTGGACACGGACGTCCTCAGCAATCTGCTCCGCCGTGCCCCCTCATCAGCCCTCATCGCCAAGCTAGCCTCAGTGCCGCCGGAGCAGCAGTTCACGTCCAGCATCACGTTGGGCGAACTCGTCTACGGCGCCCACCGGCTGAAGGAGCGTGCCGAGGCCCTCCTCCAACGCCTGGACGAGACGCTATTGCCCAATCTGCCCATCCTTCCCTTCGACGGCTCTGCAGCGCGTCGCTACGGCGAGGTCCGCGCCGAGCTGGAGCGCCGGGGAACCCCGATCGGCGACGCCGATCTGCGTATTGCGTCAATTGCTCTGGATCTCGACCTTACTGTCGTCACCGGGAATGTGCGCCACTTCGAGAAGGTCCCCGCTCTAGCGGTCGAGAACTGGCTCGACTAGGGTCGGGCACCAAGCATTGTCAGGCGGGCCGTCTCTGTCCCTGTCGGCCGGGTTTCACCGCGTCAGCAACCAAAGAGGCGGTCACCGGGAGATTCTTCGAGCTAACGGCCTGGGAGCCGCCCGGCCTCTTGCCCGACTCACCGAGGAGGAGGGTCCAGAGCCTGACAAGTAGGCTCTTACATTATCCACTTGATTGGGCTCGCGCATGTTGAGCGCCCCTCGCCACTGGTCGGCTAACAGCCATCGCCAAGATGGATTATGGTACGTCCTGAATCATCACACAGCTTATGTCCGGTGTCGCATTGCCGTAAGATGTCGTGTGAGCGGAGGTGTCGGGCATAGAAACGGAACGTCTCGAGGTGCGCCTCGACCGCGAGCGGCGGCGCAAGCTATCGGAGCTGGCGCAGGGCCGAGGAGTGCCCGTGTCCCAGGCCGTGCGCCAGATGATCGACGAGGCGTACAAGGAAGCCCTTCGCGAACGCCGTATTCGTGCTGCCCGGGAGCTGGCCCGGCTTGCGGTAGAGGACGTCCCTGATCCCGCAACTCTCAGCCGTCAACTTGAGGGCACCTATGAGCCCCCTGACCTTCTTGATGCCCACACCTCCTCAGGCGATGACCGTTCCTGAGGAGGCAAACGCACTTAGCCCTGGGTGGGTAATGTTCGGTGCTGCTTTTGGGATCTTGGACCTGCAGCTGACAGTGGCCAGCCGTGAACCTTGCAGGTGCCACGCTTCGGCCCCCGCCGTGTGACGGTACTCAAGGTAGGCGCGCTGTAGCGGCGTGAGTAGCGTCGCTGCTTGGAGGCATCGCCCCGCCCCGTGAAGCAGAGCCTGGCCCGTGACTTCAGCGTTCAGAAGCGGCAAGAATGGCCGCGAAGCGGGCCGGGGTGACGATTGGGATGCCCTCGTAACTGCCGAGATCCAGGAGATGATGGTCGCCCGAGACTGCGTAGTCCGCGCTGCCGGCGACAGCAGCCTCCAACACTCGATTGTCGGCCGGATCAGCTCTGACGACTTGGAACCTCTCTTTCGGCGCCACGATGACGGCGAAGTCGGAGAAGGCGGCGATGAAGGAAGCGCGTTCTTCAGCCGTCCAGCCCAGGCGCTTCGCTATCCGAGGGCGACCGAGCACATCTTCCAGCTCGTGTAAGAGGGGCGCAGAGGTAACGAGGTCCAAGGCTCCTCTGCGCGATGCCCTGAGGATGGAATCGGGCGAGCTCCCGGGGCTTAATATAGCGCTGACGATGACGTTGGTGTCGAGGACGGCCCTCATACGGGATCTTGGGCGGGCGCCCGCTTGCGGGACTTCCCACGAACTTCCCTGACAGCGGTGGCCACCTCACGCTCGATTGTCTCGTACGGGACATCCCTATTCTTGGCCTGGGCCTTTTCGATGAGCTCGAAGAGGCGCTCACGGCTGCGCTCCAGGGCCTCATAGCGGTCGGCAGGTATGACGACGGCCATAGTCTTCCCGGCCCGTTCGATCACCACCTCGTCGCCCCGATAGTAGACGCCCTCCAGGATTTCTCCGAGCCTTCGTCGGGCCTCAACGGCTGAAAGTCTGCGCTTCAACTGCATAAGCCTCCTTCTGTATCGATCAATACAATCATATCAACCGTGTCAATGCCCCGGTCAGTTTGCAGGGTTTGATTCGCCATGGACGGGCGATGGGCGGACCGTAGCCGCTGGCCAGTTGAGATGCACTGCCAGGGGGCGATGTGAATCCTAGCGCACGGTGTACCCAATTGACACTATGTACACAGCTTGCGAGAATGACTATGGACGCCGAACCAGATGAGGAGGCTTGACATGACCAGACGTGTATCCGCTCGTGAGGCGCGGTCTCGCTTCGCTGAGTTGACCGACAGGGTGCGCTACACCGGTGAGCCCGTCATCGTGGAGAAGCAGGGCCAACCGTTCGTCGCATTGATCAGCGTCGAGGACCTCGACGCCCTGGAGCGCTGGCGGGCGCACGAGCGACAAGAGGACTTTAGCCGGCGCGCCGCCCGTGCGGCTCGTGAGGCCGGCGGCCCGGAGCCCACCGAGGAGGAGATCGTTCAGGCGGTGAAGGCTACCCGCGAGGCCGCCTACCGCGAGCGGTATGGCGCAGCGTAGGCTCCGGGTCGCCCTGGATGCCAACGTGCTCATCGCCGGTATCCGGCTGCCTCGCTGGCCTCACGAGGTCATGCGGGCGGCGCTGGCGGGCTATTTCGACGTCGCTCTGCCAGAACAAGTAATCGCCGAGGCCCGGCGCCATCTCGAAACCCCCGCTCGGGCGGAGGTGCTCGAGTTCTTCCTGGCCAGCTCGGGCTACGAAGAGCTCCCGATGCCGGCTGCCGACCTCGTGCGCCAGCACAGCGACCTGGTGCGCAGCGAGAAGGACGTGCCCATCGCCCTGACCCTGCTGGCCGGCGACGTGGATATCTTCGTCACCAACGACCGGGACTTCACGGACCCGGACGCCACGGCCCGACGCTTTCGCGACCGGGTACGCGTCATGCTCCCCGCCGTCTTTCTCCGCGAGGTTCTGGGCTGGCGCGCGGAAGATCTGGAGGCGATTCGGAACCGCACGGGGCAGGACATCCCTGTCGAAGAGCCGAGTGAGGAAGCCGCATCCGGGACGTGAAGTCGAAGCTCAGAAGCAAAGCTGGCTGGCGGGGTACGTGAGGTCGATGGGGATCCTGGAGAAGGCCTGCAGGCGCTCGCGAGCCTCCGCCAGCGTCAGTTCACGCTGGCGGAAGCGCTTATGGATCGCGCTCGTGACCTCCACCGGCAGGTGGGGAGGTCCGATGACGTCCGTTTGAGCGGTCAGAGCACCCTCGAGGAGGGCCAGCGCATTCTCGCTACCTTCCTCCGGCAGGAGCCATTTGACCGCGACGCTGGCATCGACGCAGATGGCGCCGCTCATAGGCGAGCGGCCCGCTCCCGGCGGGCCTGGCGGATGTGTGGCGTCGACGGCTTCAGAAGTTTGCCGCGGCGGCGGGCGAGGATGCCTGTCTGCCCCTCGAGGAGGGCGGCGACGAGCTCCTTGGGGTCGACCGCCCGGTCTCCCAGCCGGATCACCTTGTCCTCCACTGTTCGTACCTCCATAGCCCTGGCGGGCCGTACCAGGGATTCCAGGTCGGTCCCCCCCGCCCGCATGACGCTCCGAACCTTCGTCGGACCTCAACGGCCGAAAGTCTGCGCTTCAACTGCGTAAAGCCTCCTTCCGTGTCGGTGCCCGGCCCGGAGCCGCCCGTCGGTCCATCCCTGGACGGCATCGCGGAGCTGCCGGCGCTGAGCGGCGCCGAACCGGGTCACCCGACTCCAGCTCTGTCTGGCGTCACCCCAAGGTCAGTTCGGGGAAGTAGGTGGCGTAGTATCCCCTGTCCCTTGTCAGCAGTTGGTCGGTCTGCACGACGGCATGTGCACCGATGATGAAGTCAGCGACCACGTGCTGTCGAGGCTGGATGCTGACTCCGCACTCTGCGCAGTGGATGTCCTGCTTGGCGCCGCACTGGGGACAGGCCAGCGGAGGCCGTCGGCGGATGTACTCGCTCCAGGCTCTGCCGGCGCGGCACAGGGCTTCGGCGTTCGACGGCTCCAGTCGCAGGCCGGTGTCAGCCAGAAAGCGGTCGAGTTTCTCCTGCTCGGCGAAGTGGGCGGCCAGCTCAGCGTAGACCACGTCGCTGATGACGACGGCGCCCGCCCGCAGCGCCTCGGCCAGGGCGCCCTCGGACGCATCGCCCTGAGGCGCGTCGGGGATCAGAACGTCGAGCAGGATGTTGGTGTCGACGGCGCTGATCATCGACCGCGCATCTGCTCGACGAGCTCGTTGGGGTCGCGGCCGGCCAGGCCCTTGAGGTAGCCTCGATACTTCTTGAACGGAGAGCCGGGCACCCGCTTCTTCACGCGGAAGCCGGAGCGGTCTTCGACGAACTCTATCTCGTCGCCCGGCCGAAGACCCAGGCGCTCCCGCACGTCCTTGGGGATCGTGACCTGGCCCTTAGTGGTGATCTTCGTCTTTGCCATAGTGTGCCTCCCCACGTTACGTAAGGATTCGCATTCCTACGACATTGTAAGGATTCGCCTTTCAGGGCGCAAGCTGTTGGCTGCGATCGGTACCGACCAGGTGAGAAACCGGTGGATCTGATATGATGTATGTCACGATGTATCACGGAGAGAGTCATGCGCCGTATGGTCCGTAAGCAGGTCTACATCGAACCCGGACAGGATGCTCTCTTGAAGCGGCAGGCCGCGCAGCTCGGCGTCACCGAGGCCGAGCTGATCCGCCGCGCGATAGACCAGGCCGGCGCCGCCCCGCGGGGGCTGGCCGTAGACCGAGACGCCTGGGAAGAGGCCAAGAGCGTCATTCAGGACCGCCTGGACATCACGGTTCCCCAGACCGGCCGCAGTTGGACACGGGAGGAGCTCTATCAGAAACGGCTCGCACGCCCTTCTCGTTGACACCAATGTCCTCGTGTACGCGCATGATCCGCGCGACCGCAAGAAGCAGGAACAGGCGTTTCGCCTGCTCGATAGCTTGGTCAGCAGCGAACGAGCCGTCCTCAGTGTCCAGTGCCTCACTGAGTTCTTCAGCGTCACCACCCTGCGTCTTCCCGAACCCCTGGAGCAGGCGGTGGCCATGGCCCAAGTCGAGCGGCTAATCCGATCTTGCCGATTGCTTGATGTAACCCCGGCGGTGGTCCTCGAGGGCTGCCGAGGCTCCAGGGAATACGCGCTGCCCATCTGGGATGCCCTCATCTGGGCCGTGGGCAAGCTCAATCAGATTGGCTACATCCTAACTGAGGACGCGGAGCATGGGCGCTTCCTGGAAGGCGTGCGCTTCCTGAACCCGTTTCATCCTGCCTTTGATCTCGCGGGCCTCGAGCGCAGTGGGTAATCCGGGCGGCGCTCGCCGTCGGCAAAGGCTCGATATCGGCTCCGGGGCCTGGTGGACCCATTTGCGATCGGCGCCCGGCTGGCCGGTATCAGCTCGTTCTATCCGCTCCTCATCAGGAAGTCCCCCGGCGCACGCAACCGTGTGACGCGCTGGAGCGGCCGCGGGTCAGGGCCGCCGACGGCTAAATCACTTCTGTCGGCAGCTTCTCTGTGCCGTACTCGCGCATGAACTCGGCCATCCGCTTCTGCTTGTCCGCAGCGCTCTCAAGGTGCCCAGGCTGTTGACCGGCCAGCAGCGGCACCCGACGCCGGTACTCCCGAATCTCCTCGTAGAACTTCTTGGAATCGTAGAAGAACTGCGGCACCTGCCCCCCAGCCCCAGACTCCTGACCCGCCTGGAGCACCTTCACCATGGCGCCCGCGAGGGACGCCATCGCTGTTGCCCGTCGAGGTTCGAGGCTACCGTCGTGCACTTCCTGCATCGCCCGCTCCAAGCGGGAGAACACTGGCTGGAGGCGACTCGGCATGAGCTTCTCCAGCCTCGCGGCTCGCGACGAGTTCTTGCCCCCCTTGACCCTCGCCGCTTCTCGCTTGGACGCCAACGACGGGTCATGAGCGAAGCAGAAGTCCGACGACGGTCGCGGTGTCCCTTGGCAGCGCTTACCACGCTTCGTAATCGCGCTGCATCGCGTCTTGTCTGTTTGATGAACTTTATCTTGCATATCTAGCTCCTTATCTACAAGTATACCTGTTTTTCAGCGCCGTCGCAACCGACGCTGCGACCCCGGCAACCGGTCACAGTTGACCACCGTTAAGTTCGCCTCAGGTTGGGGAGCGGTCACCACGGTACGAAACTTCGGTGAACGCCGGGCGGCGAAGTCCGAGCGAAAACAGGGGGGGCACACCGCTCCGTCGTCGGCGCCGGGGTTATAGCGGGTTACGGGTCGGCGAAGGCGACCCTGTCAAACGTGGGAGTCAGCAGCGGCCGCGAGGACGCCGAAGCCACACGCTCTCACGTCAAGGACCGCCCTTCACGTCCAGCAGCTCCACGTCGAAGGTCAACTCGGCGTTCGAGGGTATCGTCGGTGGGCGCCCCTGCTCACCGTAGGCGAGGTCCGCTGGTATGATCAGTCGCCGCGTGCCCCCCACCCGCATGGTCGCCACGCCTTCGTCCCAGCCCGCGATCACCTGGCGCGCGCCGAGCGTGAACTCGAACGGCGTCCCCCTGTCCAGCGAGCTGTCGAACTTAGTGCCGTCGCCGCTGAGCCAGCCGGTGTAGTTAACCGTCACGGTGTCTCCTGTCTTGGGCTCGATGCCTGTGCCCACGGCGATGTCTATGATCTTAAGGCCGGTCGCGCTGGCGGTCGTCTCTCCGGTGACCTCCGGCGGAGCCGCCGGTGCGGTGGCGCCCGGTGAGGCCGTGGCTCCAGGGGAAGGGCTTACGGACGGGGTGGCCTGAACAAGCGCTGCCTTGCCCTCACCACCGGACAGCATCGCCGCCCAGAGGACTACCAGGACCACCACGATAGCCACCGGCGCGATCACAAGGGCTGCCAGGAGTCGTCTCCTACGGAGATACGTGAAGGCGGCGAGGTCCAGCGCCTGTCCGCCCCGGCTTGCGGACGTCCCCGTTCTCTGCTGCCGGTCATACTCGCGCCGTCTCTTCTCGTCGCCCAGGACCTCGTAGGCCTCCTCGATCTCTTTGAATCGCTGCGCCGCCCTGGGCCTCTTGCTGGTGGCCGGGTCGTACAGGCGCGCAAGCCGCCGGTAGGCCGTCTCGATAGCCTCCTGGGTGGCGACGCGGCTGACCTGGAGAACCCAATAGTGGTTCCGCTGCTTGGGCATGGTGACGACCATTCTAGCAGGCCAAGCCCGGACGGTGAACCCGAACGGTGGTCCCGAAGGGCAGGGGTCTACTGTTCCGCGCGGATGATACTGGCTTCGCCGCTGTCCGTGGGAGTCGGCGGGACCGTCGGCGAGCAGCGCCCCGACGAGGCAATCGGGGCACATCGCACGAGAGCCGTTGGTAGGTCTAGCGCCCAGCAGCGCTGCGCCCAAGTTCTCCCGAAGACAAGATCAACGGGGGGCTCGCCGTGGCACGGGGCAGCGATCGAAGGTCATTCTCCAGCCTGACGATGACCTGGCGACGATTTCGCCCTCACCCTCTGCCTCCAGCTCCTCGGCGTCGCACTGGTCGCAGCCACAGCCCTCGTAGAATCCGTGACAGGCCGCTCGACCCCAGCAGGGGGCGCGCCTACCGCTCTCGGTGCACCGCTTGCAGCCGACGTGGGCGTCCCACCCGTCCCACCGCATCCAGTCCTCTTCCGGCTCGCCGGCGTGATCGGCGAACCCCCTCGCCTGCCGCGCCCTTCGGCACTGGCCGAAGAGACCCTGGAGGACACCTGATGCGACTCGGCGCTCGCTGAACGCTTGGCCGGCGAAGTCCGGGTGAAAGAGGGGGTGCGGGCAGATCTCCCCCTCGCCGGTGCAGGGGCACTGACCTATCGGTGCCTCGTTGCAAGGCAGACAAGCCACTCGGTAGCCGTCACTCATGCCCGTGTTGCCTCACATGGCCGGATAGCGACGACGACGAGACGAGATTCGATGACCCGACCTGCCTCGCTCGGGGCTGAGCGGTTGTGCCGTTCATGGGGTTCGCTGCCGACTTGGTCAGCGGGACCTGTCTGGGTCATTCCCCTGTCCTTCCTCACCCTTCCGTCATTCCGGCGGGGGTGATAATGAAAACCTCTCCCTATATAGAGGAGAGGTTGATGTTTGTCCGCCTCAGGGCAGCCTATCCTTCCCCTTCAGGGCCGGGCTTACCACCGTGGCTCGCTTGAACTCGGTTGGTGGGCAGCTCACAGAAGCCGGTTACTTCTAACTGCCACTCTTGATAGGGTCTATTCAGTTAACCATATTATAGCAGATGAGATCGGCGACCGCACGGTCCCGCTCGCAGAGCGGTTCTGCCTGGACGCGAGCAACCTCCGGCGGCGTCCGCGCTGCTCGGCCTGACGACGCGCCGAAGCCGCCGACAGGATCGCCACGAGGGGGGGCCGCGGCCTGAGATATCTGCCATCGCTCAGGGGGCCAGGAGTCACCTGCCAACGGCTTCAGCAACGGCCAACCTAGCACGGCGGGCCGCAGGCCGTCAAGAGGGCCCGCCAACGCAGATCAAACGCCTTCATTGAGCCGTTGCGCTGGAGGCGACGGTGCCTGCTAGCCCGCCCGGCACCGTGAAATCAGCGGCGGGTCTGCTACCCCAGCCGCACTCGCAGGCCAGCTGCGGCAAACAGTTCTGGGCCGTGACTCGTCATTGCGATACCTATACCTGAATATTGATATGTCGCTAGGATCAGACTTGAACGGTTGGCAACGGTCGGCAACGCTTGGGTTCGAGCCCGCCGCCACCGTCTAGCGCCCTTGCCCCTACGCCTGCATCCCGGACTGAAGGAATATCCCGTTGTGGATCAGGAAGCTGCGCACGGCGTTGCCCGCGCGCCCCTGCGCCGCCCGGTCGCCCGGCATAGAGGCCTGCCACTCCGCAATCTTATCGCTGTAGAAGCGTCGCCCTTTGGCGCTGATCCGCGTCCCTGATGCGGACTCGCGCAGGCACTCGCTGACCATAGTATCGGGGTCCTTCTCCGCGAACGCGCAGAACGCCGCCAGCGCCCCAAGCCGCTCCTCCCAATCGGAGGGCTCTTCGCCCCACTGATGGCGCAGCCCTTCGAACCAGGTGCGGGCCGTCTCGTACTCGCCGATCGCCTTCGTCAGTGTCATCGCCTAGATCGGCAGGCCGAACCGCTCCGCCAGCTTCCGGATCTCCTCCTGCCGCCCGGGGAGCGGCGCCGGAGCCTGGATCATCCCCGCCGCCTTCAGCTTCTCGACGACGGCTGGGTCGCGTTTGAACGGCTTCCCGTACTCACCATCGAAGTAGAGCTCCTCGAACGGCGGCCGCGGCCGCTGGCCTCCGGCCTCCCAGGACTCCGCCGGGTAGCCGACCAGCAGCACCCATAGCCCGACCCAGTCTTCCGGCACGTTGAACACCTGCTTGACCAGCGCCGGGTTGGGGGTATTCAGGCAGGCGCCCAGCCCCTCGTCGACTGCGGTGAGGAGCGCCATGTGCGCCGCCCCGCCGCAGTCCGCCATCGCCGCCGCCAGGTACCCCTCGCGGTTCTGCGTCATCGGCTTCAGGATGTGCGGGTAGACGATGTCGTCCACGAACTTGTGACTCCAGCCGTGAGTGGGCGCGAGCGCCCCTGCGTCCACCAGCTCCCGCAGCCGCGACCCCTCGATGCGGTTAACCACGCCCAGGTCGCAGAAGAAGTAGATGTGGAGCGGCGCCAGGTCCAGCGTCAGCGCCGCCACAGGCGTCTTGAGCTGGTCCAGCTTCTCCTTCGGCAGCTTGTCCCGCTCGACGACGATCGCCCGCAGCCAGTGCGCGTTCACGGCGCAGGAGGCGAGCCGCGCCGCCTCCAGAATCGTCTGGATCTTCTCGCGCTCAACCGGCTTGTCCGGCTCAAAGAAGCGGATGGAGCGACGGCGCCCCACGACCTGCTTGAACTCCACGGGCTCCCTCCTTGGTGACGCGCCCTGGCCGGGGGCCTGGCGCCGCTGACTGCTCGGGCGGTGGTGGAACCGCCGCGGTTCCTCTCTATCCAGGTTGGGTCCGCCGGCCCCAATTATGCCCGCAGGCGGACACGCAGTTCAAGCAGGGTGATGTTCTATGGCTTGGAGGGAGGAGCGAACAACCTCAGAGCTACGAGCCCGGGTATTAACCGAAAATCCACTCCATATGTCAACAAATCCGTTGAACTGTCACCGATTGCTCCTGTAGTATCTGTATCCCACAGGCTAACACCTGTGGGATCACCGCCGCCGGATGGACTTGCCGGTACACCGGGGGCGGCCGGACAACCGAACATCAGTCGTGCTAGCCCAGGGAGGGGTTATGCGTCGGTCTAACCTCCAGGAGGCCGATGATAGTGAGCTTATCGCTTGCGCGGCCCAAGGGGACCGTGAGGCCTTCGGCGCGCTCTATGAGCGATACGTCTTCCGGGTGTTCCGCCACGTCTACTATCTGACGAGCGACCCGCACACGGCCGAAGACCTCACCGCTCAGACCTTCCTCAACGCCCTTGAAGCGATCCCCAGATACGAGGTGCGGGGAGTGCCGTTCCTGGCCTGGCTTCTCCGCATCGCCTACAACCTCACCGTCAACCACAGGAAGGTGCGCAACAACGGCACCACCCCGCTCCCCGAAACCCTGGAAGTCCAGGGCACCATCTACTCGCCGGAAGCGTCCTGTGAGGCCAAGGCGGACGGCGAGAGCGTTTGGGAAGGGGTGCGGCGGCTCAGGGGGGATCAGCGCCAGGTCATCGTGATGCGCTTTATCGATGGCCTGAGCTACCCGGACATCGCCAGAGTGCTCGGCAAGAGCATCGGCGCCGTGCGGGTGATTCAGTACCGTGCCCTGTGCGCCCTGCGCCGCCGGCTGGAGGATGATCTTGGCCAGGTCTACGCCAGGTCACATGCCGGCTGATCCCCGCAAGTAACTAGACGACTCCTCACTGCCTGCCGCGAGAGCCGGCCCTGGACTCAGGGCCGGCTCTCGTTTTGCCCTCCCCTTAGGGACGGCGATATACTTAGTAGTCGCGACGCCCCGCAGCGAGAGGAGGCAGCCATGGCAGTGAAGGTCGGCATCAACGGTTTCGGCCGTATCGGCCGCCAGGTGTTCAAGGCGATCCACGATTTTCACCCGGACGCCCTCCAGGTCGTCGCGGTCAACGATCTCACCGACCCCAAGACCAACGCTCACCTGCTGAAGTACGACAGCACCTACGGCGCCTTCCCCGGCGACATCCGCGCCAGCGACGACACGATCACCGTGGACGGCCAGGCGATCAGCGTGCTGGCCCAGCGGGACCCGGCCCAGATCCCCTGGCGGGACTTCGGCGTGGAGATAGTCGTAGAGTCCACGGGGCTGTTCACGGAGGCGGAGAAGGCCCGTGCCCACATCGACGGCGGCGGCGCCAAGAAGGTCGTCATCACCGCCCCCGCCAAGGGTGAGGACTTCACGGTCGTCATCGGCGTCAACGACTCGATGTACGACCCCGCCCGGCACAACGTCATCTCCAACGCCTCCTGCACCACCAACTGCATCGCCCCGGTGGTGAAGGTGCTGCACGACGCCTTCGGCATTGACAAGGGGTTCATGACCACTATCCACGCCTACACGAACGACCAGGTGATCCTGGACACCGTGCACAAGGACCTGCGACGCGCCCGCTCCGCCGGCCTCAACATCATCCCAACGACAACGGGCGCTGCCCGCGCCGTCACGCTGGTCATGCCGGAGCTGAAGGGCCGCCTGGACGGTATGGCTCTCCGTGTCCCCACACCCACCGTCTCCGTGTGCGACTTCGTTGCCACGCTCGAGAAGCCGGCGACCGTGGAGGCGGTCAACGAGGCGTTCCGCGACGCCGCCTCCGAGTCGCTCCGCGGCATCCTGGAGTACTGCGACGAGCCGCTGGTCTCCACGGACTTCAAGGGCAACCCGGCCAGCTCCATCTTCGATTCGCTGAGCACGATGGTGCTGGACGGCCACCTGGTGAAGGCGATCTCCTGGTATGACAACGAGTGGGGCTACGCCTGCCGCGTGGGCGACCTCTGCACCTTCCTGGTCAGCAAGGGGCTGTAACCGGACACTGATGCGGACGCTATCGTTGGCGGCCAGACTCACGATCACCGCCGCCGTCCTGGCCTCTCTGGCCGTCTTGGCCCTCGCCTGCGGCGGCGGCAACGGCACCGGGGTCACGGAGATCACGGCCGTGGTGGCCAACAGGGAGGTGGTCGTCGGGGAAAACCGGTTCGTCGTGGGGCTGCTCGACCAGGACACCGAAGCGATCACCGGCGCCAAGGTGGCGTTCCGCTTCTTCAAGCTGGACGGCGACCAGGAAACGCCGAAGGGAGAGGCCAAGGCGAAGGCGGTTACCGTCGAGAGATCCTACACTCACACGCACGCCGACGGCAAGGTGGAGAAGCACAGCGCGGGGGAGACCGGGGTGTACGTCGCCCACCCCACCTTTGACGAGGCCGGCAGCTGGGGGGTTGAGGTGACGGCCACCATCGACGGCAAGAAGTTCGACCCCGTCGGCGCCGCCTTCACCGTCCTCCAGGAAGGCAAGTCTGTGGCGGTGGGCGCCCAGGCGCCCCGCAGCGACACGCTGACCCTGAAGGACGTGACCGACGTCGCGGAAATCGACACGTCCGACCCGCCGATCCCGGAGATGCACACACTGAGCATCGCGGAGGCGGTGACCTCCGGAAATCCCTCGGTCATCGTCTTCGCCACGCCGGCATTCTGCCTGAGCCGGGTCTGCGGGCCTACCAAGGAGATCGTGGACGAGCTGTTCCGGCAGTACAAAGACGAGGTTGGCTTCGTGCACGTGGAGCCGTACGACCTGGAGAAGGCGCGCAACGGCGAGGGGCTGTTCTCCATCAAGGCCGCCACGGAGTGGGGCCTGCAGTCCGAGCCGTGGGTGTTCCTGGTTGACCGCGACGGCATCGTGACCGCCAAGTTTGAGGGCGTGGTGAGCCTGGACGAGCTGAAGGCCGCCCTGGACCCGCTTATCGCCGGCTAGCGGCCAGGCGCGGCCTCCTTGACCACGCGGGCGGCGAACCGATACAATCCTCTTCGTAACTATGTTCGAAACCCTGACAGATAAGCTTCAGGGCGTCTTCCGCCGCCTTGGCAGCCACGGTACCATCTCCGAGCAGGACCTCGATGCCGCCCTGCGCGAAGTGCGCCTGGCGCTCCTGGAGGCCGACGTCAACTTCAAGGTCGTCCGCGAGTTCGTCCAGGGGGTGAAGGAGCGGGCGCTGGGGTCGAAGGTGCTGGCCAGCCTCACCCCCATGCAGCAGATCATCGACATCGTCAACCAGCAGCTTGTGGAGGTGCTGGGCGGCGGCCAGAGCCGGCTGGAGCACGCCAAGTCCCCGCCGAGCGTGATGATGATGGTGGGCCTCAAGGGCGCCGGCAAGACCACCACCACCGCCAAGCTCGCCCTCCACCTGCGCCACCAGGGGGAGAAACCCCTCATGGTGGCAGCGGACCCCGAGCGCGTAGCCGCCGTGGAGCAGCTGATCGCCCTGGGCAAGCAGCTCAGCATCGCTGTGTACGCCCCCAGCGGGAAGTCCCGCCCCGCGGACGTCTGCAAGGCGGCGCTCAAGGAAGCGAAGAGCAGCGGCGCGTCCACGGTGCTGGTGGACACGGTCGGATACATCCAGCTGGACCCGGAGGGGCTGAAAGAGTTGGCGGACCTCAGGAAGGCGCTGGAGCCCACGGAGGTCCTGCTCGTCGCCGACGCCATGACGGGCCAGGAGGCGGTGCACGCCGCGGAGGAGTTCAACCGCGCCGTCAGCCTCACCGGCCTCATCCTCACGAAGCTTGACGGCGACGCCCGCGGCGGCGCCGCCCTCTCCATCCGCGCCGTCACCGGCGTCCCCATCAAGTTCGTCGGCACCGGTGAGAAGGCGGACGCGCTGGAGCCCTTCCACCCGGACCGCTTCGCCTCCCGAATCCTGGGAATGGGCGATCTCCTCACCCTCATCGAGAAGGCGAAGGAGGAGCTGACGGACGAGGACGTGGAGTCCCTCTCAGAGCGGATGAAGAAGGGCACGCTGACGCTGGAGGACTTCCTGGCCCAGTACCAGCGCGTACGGCGCATGGGCCCGCTGAGCCAACTGATCGGCCTCGTGCCGGGGCTCTCCGCGATCAAGAGCCGGCTCAACGTCGAGGAGATGGACGAATCGTATTTCGGGCGCGTGGAAGCGATAATCTATTCGATGACGGTGGCGGAGAGGCGCCATCCCGACATCATCGACGGCAGCCGCCGCCGCCGCATCGCCAGGGGCAGCGGCACCATGCCCGCCGATGTCAACCGGGTCCTCAAACAGTACCGAGAAGCCAAGCGCATCATGCAGCAGATAACCACCGGCCGCGGCGGCAAGATCTCGCCGCTGTTCAGGTAGACCGTCCCGATAACCCCGCACATTGGAGGTGCTTATTGCTCCGAATCCGCCTTTCTAGAGTAGGCAAGAGGAAGCAGCCGGCTTACCGGCTGGTCGTCGCTGACTCGCACGCCCCGCGAGACGGCGCCTTCATCGAGATCATCGGCCACTACAATCCGCTCACGGAGCCAGCAACCCTGGTAGTGAAAGAGGACGAAGCGGTGGAGTGGCTGCGACGCGGCGCCCAGCCGTCCGAGACTGCCGCCAAGCTCCTTTCGCGGATCGGCGTCATGGAGCGCGCCGGCCGCGCCCCCGTAGTCTGGGACCGCACGACGCCCGTGAAGCCCAAGAAGGCAGCCGAGGAAGAGGCCCCGGCTGCTCCTGCCGCCTCCGCCGCGCCTCCTGCCGCCGCGCCTCCTGCCGCCGCCGAGGCGCCGGAGGCCGAAGCCGCCGCCGAGGCGCCGGAGACACCGAAGCCAAAGGGGAAAGCCCAGCCACGGAGTAACCCATGAAAGAGCTCATCGAATTCATGGCACGCGCCATCGTCGACTATCCGGATGAGGTGGAGGTTACTGAGGAGAACACGGAGGAACAGATCGTGTTCCACCTCAAGGTGAACGAATCGGACATGGGCAAGGTCATCGGCAAGCAGGGCCGCATCGCCAACGCCATGCGCACCCTGCTCAAGGTGGCGGCCATCCGCAGGGGCACGAAGGCGATCCTCGAGATAGGCTAACGCCCTCGCGGGACACGATGGAAGAGGTCCCGCCCGGATACGTCGCGATAGGCCGCGTAGGCGCCCCCTGGGGCGTGCGCGGCGCCGTCAGAGTGCTTCCGCTAACAGACAGACGGGGACAGCTTGCCGCCGGGCGGACGGTCACCGTGGCCGGCGAACGCCGGACGATCGAGAGCGCCCGATGGCAGAAGGGGCTGGTCTACCTGCGGCTCTCCGGCCTCGAAGACCGCGAGGCCGCGGCGGAGCTCCGAGGCCGGCTCCTGGCCATCCCTGAGAGCGAGCTGGAGCCGCTACCTGAGGGCCAGTACTACCGCTTCCAGCTCATCGGCCTCGCCGCCATAAGCACGGACGGCGAGGAGCTGGGCCGCGTGACGGAGGTCCTGAGCACCGGCGCCAACGACGTCTACGTCGTCCGCGGCGACCGCGGCGAGCTCCTCCTGCCGGCTACGGACGAGGTGGTGCGCGAGATCGACCTGGAGACCGGCCGGATGCTGATAGAGGCGCTGCCGGGGCTTCTGCCGCAGCCTCGGCGCAAGCCCTAGCTTCCTTGACGGGCTTTCGAAGGCGTACCTATAATCGAGGCAGGTGGGGATATAGCTCAATTGGGAGAGCGCTGCCTTCGCATGGCAGAGGTTGCGGGTTCGAGTCCCGCTATCTCCACCAGTTTTGTCTTCCCTCCCGGCCGTTCCGCTATAATCTTGTTGGCGCCCCGGTAGCTCAGTGGATAGAGCAACGGTTTCCTAAACCGTGTGTCGCGGGTTCGAGTCCCGCCCGGGGCCCCATTTCTTAGATACGAAACGCCCCCCGGCAGCAAGCCAAATGGCTCCGGGGGGCCTTCTTGACAGCAATCGTGAATCGCATCCACCTGCTTCTGCATGGTGGCCGCCCGGGCGCACAATCCCGCCAGCGTTGGGTTGGGCCGGTAGCCGCGGGCTACCTGTTGGGCTGGGGCGTGATGCGCAGGTAGGGCTTCAGTTCTCTGTAGCCCGCCGGAAAGAGCTCGTCCGCCTCATCATTGCGGACGGAGGGCAGAATCACCACATCGTCGCCGGGCTTCCAGTTAGCGGGTGTTGCGACCTTCTGGTCATCGGTGAGCTGCAACGAGTCAATAACGCGCAGCAACTCGTCGAAGTTGCGCCCCGTCGCGGCAGGATAGGTGTGGATCAGGCGCACGGTCTTATCCGGATCGATGATGAACACGGATCGCACCGTCTCCGTCGCGTGCGCGTTCGGGTGAATCATGTCGTAAAGCTGGGCGACCTTGCGATCGGCATCAGCAAGCAGAGGAAAGTTGAGCTCTACCCCCTGGGTCTCGGCGATGTCTCCCGCCCACTTTTCATGGAAGAAGAGGGGGTCTACGCTGAGGCCGATCACCTTCACTTTGCGCCGGTCAAATTCCGGCTTCAGGCGCGCCACCGTTCCCAGTTCAGTTGTGCAAACGGGAGTGAAGTCAGCGGGATGTGAGAAGAGGACCGCCCAGCTCTCACCCATCCACTCGTAGAAATGGATGTGTCCCTGCGTTGAATCCTGCGTGAAGTCCGGGGCTTTGTCTCCCAGTCGCAGCGACGGTGATGGCCGAACCTCTACGGGGGGGCCAGCCCGGCGATCTGTCGGCGCCGTTGCCGCCCGCATCGCCTCTAAACTCCTTGACTTCTCGGCGCCGTATTCGTGCTGGGATAACATAGCTGTTCACCGGCCTTCTATGCAGATCCACTGCACAAGTATGTGGTTGTCTTGCCGGGCCCGGCTTTCTAAGCAAATCCGCTGCGCGAAATCCTGGTTTGTTTCGCCGGGCCTGTCCACGTAAGGTACTTCACCGAGAACCCCACGTCAAGGGATTTGTGGGGCAAACCCCTACAAGCACGGGTAATGCCTTACAGGCAAACGGGCTATAATCCGGCCATGTGCCGAAGCATCAAGACGCTCCGCCGCAGCGACGGCCAGGCCGCCGACGAGGAGGTCCGGACCGCCGCCCTCCAGTTCGTGCGAAAGGTCAGCGGCTACCGCATGCCATCGCGCGCCAACGAGGAGGCGTTCAACTCCGCGGTCGAAGAGATCGCGGAGGCCTCGCGGCGGCTGCTGGATTCGCTGAAGACGCGCTGAGCGAACGCCTCAGCTAGCCGCCCAGCCGCTTGCGCAGCCAGGGTGTCACGGTGGGCATGAGGATGATCATGCTCAGCAGGAACACCCAGGCGCTGCCGCCCGCGCGGGCCACCCACGAGTAGTCCCCGGTAAGCACCGTCACCACGAAGAACGCCCCCGCCGCCAGCGCGGACACCGTCGTGTAGACCACGGCGCTGATCAGCCCCACGTTCCACTCCCCGGAGCTCATCGTCCCGCCTCCAGCGCCGGCTCCGCCTCCCGGCGCGCCCGCTCCGGCGAGGCGGCGGGCGGGCCGCGCTTGACCGGCGGCACGTAGCCGCGCATTCGCAGCGTGTTCAGCGTCACGGAGAGCGAGCTGGTGGCCATGAGCAGCGCCGCCAGCTCCGGGCTCACGACCTGCGCGACGAACGGGTAGAGGATGCCGGCCCCCAGGGGGATCGCCGCGGCGTTGTAACCGAACGCCCAGAACAGGTTCTGCTTCACCAGACGCATCGTCGCCCTGGCGACCTGCACCGCCGCCACCGCGTCCAGGATGTCGTCCCGGATGAGGATGACGTTGCCGGTCTCCTTGGCGACGTCCGTGCCGGAGCCGATCGCCATGCCGACTTCGGCCTGGGCGAGGGCCGGGGCGTCGTTGATCCCGTCGCCGACCATCGCGACGGCCTTGCCCTCCGCCTGGAGCTTGCGCACCTCCTCCGCCTTGTCCTGCGGCAGCACCTCCGCCAGCACCCTATCGATCCCAAGCTCGCGGCCGATGGCATCCGCCGTGCGACGGTTGTCGCCGGTGATCATCGCCACCTCCATCCCCAACCGCTTGAGCTCCCGCACGGCGCGGACGGACGTCTCTTTCAGCGTATCGGCGACGGCGACGAGGCCCAAGGCGCGGCCGTCGGCGGCGACGAACATCACCGTCTTGCCTTCGCCCTCCAGGCGCTCCGCCTCCGGCAGCAGCCCGTCCACGGCGACGCTCCGGTCCGCCATCAGCTTCCGGTTGCCCAGAAGCACGGCCGCGCCGTTCAGGCTCGCCTCGACTCCGTGGCCGGGCACGGCCTGGAAGCTGTCCGCCGCGCGCACCTCGATGCCCCTCGCGGCGGCCCCGCGGACGATCGCCTCGCCCAGGGGATGCTCGGAGTTCTTCTCGGCCGCGGCGGCCAGCCGCAGCACTTCGTCGGACGTACCTTCCATCGCCAGTACGTCGGTGACGGACGGCTCGCCCTTTGTGAGCGTGCCCGTCTTGTCCAGCACAACCACCTGCACCTTGGCGCTCGCTTCCATCGCGTCGGCGCCCTTGAACAGGATGCCGAACTCGGCGCCCTTGCCGGTGCCCGCCATCATGGCGCTCGGCGTCGCCAGCCCCACCGCGCAGGGGCAGGAGATGACCAGCACGGTCACCGAGATGAGCAGCGCCAGGCCGAACACCTGCATGTCAGCCAGGGTATACGGCGTGAGGACCAGGCGGCTGTCCGCCGTGAACCAGAGGTCGAACCCGGCGAAGAACCAGAAGAGGAATACGGCGAGGGCGAGGGCGTGCACGCCGAGGATGAAGTGGCCGGCCACCCTGTCTGCCAGCGCCTGGATGGGCGCCTTCGTCGTCTGCGCCTCCTCCACCAGATTGATGATCTGCGACAGCGCCGTCTCGGCGCCGACGCGCGTCGCCCGGAAGCTAAAGGCGCCGGTCTTGTTGAGCGTGCCGCCGATCACTTCGTCGCCGGCGCGCTTCTCCACCGGCAGGCTTTCGCCCGTGACCATCGACTCGTCCACCGCGGAGTAGCCGTCGACGACGGCGCCGTCCACGGGAATGCTCTCGCCCGGGCGGACGAGGCAGACGTCGCCGACCTCGACCTCGTCGGCCGGGATATCGAGCTCCTTGCCGTCGCGGAGCACGCGCGCCCGTTTGGGCTGGAGCTTCATCAGCTTGCGTATCGCCTCCGACGTCCGGCCGCGGGTCACCGCCTCCAGGTAGCGGCCGAGGACGATGAAGGCGGTGAGCAGGGCGGCGGCCTCGTAGAACGTCGCCTTCTCGCCGCCGAAGCCGGCGTCCGGCCAGAAGGTGTTGATGACGGCGATGAGATAGGCGGCGCCGATGCCGGTGGCGTGGAGCAGGTTCATGTCCGTCACACCGCGACGCAGGCCGTTCCAGGAGTTCACGAAGAACTGCCGCCCGGGACCGACTACGATGGGCGTCGTCAGCGCGAACAGGAACAGCTTCTCGCCCATGAACGAGGGCAAGACGCTCTCCAAGGCGCTCCAGGAGTCGCGGAAGGTGCCCAGCATGACGAGGGCGCCCAGCGGCCAGGCGAACAGCATGTTCAGGATCTGCCGCCGGATCTCGGCCTGGCGAAGCCGGCGCTCGCGGTCCAGCGAGTCCTCGCCCTGGCCCTTCTCGGTCACCTGGTAGCCCAGCTCGCGTACCGTCTTCTTGATCGTCGCGGCGGAGACGAGCGCCTCCGAGTACTCCACGGCGACCGAATCCGTCGCCGAGGTCGCGCGCACTGAGACGACGCCCGGGAGGGCGTTCAGCGCCGCCGAGATGTTCTCCTCGCAGTGGGCGCCCATCATCCCGAGAACGAGCAGCTCCAGCCGCGCCCAGGGCACCTCGTAGCCCACGTCCTTGATGGCGCGTTCGATATCGGGGAGAGTGCAGGCGCCGGGGTCGACGCGGACGGCAGCCTTGCCGCCGGCGAGGCTCACGCTGGCCTCCCGGACGCCGGGGAGCCCCCGCAGCGCCTTCTCGATCGTCATCACGCAGGCGGCGCAGGTCATCCCCGCCACGGGGACGGTCAGCTCTTCGATCTTGGTCTGCTTCTCTTCTTGCGACATGGCTGTCGAATGGGCTAGCCGAGATTCCTATGTCAGCGCGCCTCGCCCCTCTCAGCCCGCGCGATCAGCTCATCGAGCCGCTCTCGCTCCGCCCTCAACTCGTCGACGATGCCCGCAGGGGCCTCCGGCCCTCCGTGCGTCTCGCCGCTGCCATGCCCCATGCACATCATCATCCCGTGGCCGCCGTGGCCACCCGTGACGCGCCGCCCCATGACCCAGCCGCCGACGATCATGCCCACCATCATCAGCGGGCAGGCCAGCACCAGCAGCAGTATCGGAATCCCTATCGCCCATTCCATCTGTCTGCTCCTTCCTCGGCCCGCCTCAACTCTTGCTCCCTCTTCCTCACCGATTCGCTATCTCGTACAGCTCCATCAGCTCGCTGATCACCTCGTCCTCGCGACCGTCGCGGATGCCGGAGGCGACGCAGGTGTGGAGGTGGCCCTCCAGGATCATCGCCTCCATCTTCTCGATGGCGCAGCGGACGGCGTACGTCTGCTTGAGGACCTCCGGACAGTACTTATCGTCCTGGATCATGCGGCGGACGCCCGCCAGGTGCCCCTCGATGTAGTTGAGCCGCTTGAGCACGCTCTCTCGGGTGGTGTCTTCCATGTCAACCCTGTCCTTCCGCTGCACCGGCCAGGAACCGCTCCGGCGACGCCTGGAACTCCAAGCTGCAACCACGGGAGCAGAAGTGGAACGTGCGGCCGTCATGAACGACGGCGACACCACGGTCCACCTCTACCCCCATTCCGCACACGGGGTCTCTTACCGTGTGTCCGATATCGCGTATGCGACCGTCCTCCAGCCACAGCACCCGGTCCGCCACCTCGCGGATCCGCTGGTCGTGGCTGACCACGATCACGGCGCGTCCGGCGCCAGGCCCCGCGGACGGGCCACCGCTGCGGGCGATCTCCAGCAGGAGACGCATGATCTCGAGCCCGTGCGCCGAGTCGAGGTTTGCCGTCGGCTCGTCCGCCAGCAGCAGGCGCGGCTCGTTGGCGAGGGCACGGGCGATCGAGACCCGCTGCTTTTCGCCGCCGGAGAGGTCGCGGCTGCGGAAGCTGAGCCTGTTTCCCAGACCCCGCTCCTCCAGCAGACGCGTCGCACGCTCCCGCGCGGCGCGCCCCTTGACGCCGGCCATGTTCAGCGGCAGTTCCACGTTCTCGCGCGCCGTCAGCGACTCCCACAGGTTGAACGACTGGAACACGAAGCCGACACTCCTGCGGCGCAGCGGCACGAGCCGCGCCGCGTTCAGCTTCGTGATGTCGGCGCCGTCAACGGTGACAGACCCGGAGGTCGGCCGCAGCAGGCCGCCGATGATCGTGAGCAGCGTCGTCTTGCCGGAACCGGACGGCCCCATGATCAGAAGAAGCTGGCCCGCCGGCACGCGCAAGCTTACGTCGTCCACGGCCCGGACGGCGGTGGCGCCGTGGCCGAAGACCTTGGTCACATTGGATACGCGGAGGATTTCGTCAGTCATGGCTCATGCCCTGAATACCAGCGCCGGGTCGATACCGTTCACGCGGCGGGCCGGCACCAGCGACGCGATCACCGTCGTCACGAGCGACGCCGCGCCTACGGCCGCGATGTCGCGCGCCTGAAAGTCGGTCGCGAACTCCGGCACGGCCTCGGCCGCCAGGTCGGCCACGATCCGGGCACCAAGGAGGCCGACGAGGAAGCCCGCCGCCACCAGCATCGCGCTCTGCGAGAGCACGATCCGGTAGAGGAAGCCAGCCGACGCGCCCACCGCCTTCATGACGCCAAACTCCCGCGTCCGCTCGATCGTCGCCGTGTAGATCGTCAGACCGACCACCGCCGTTCCGACGACGAAGCCGATGGCGACCAGGATGGCTATGACCGGGATGAACGACTCGTCGATCTCCTTGCGGATGGACTTCGCGAACTCCTCGGCGGTGTACACCTTCAGGCGCGGGTTCTGGTCCGCGATGGCCGCGGCGACGGCGGGCACGTCGGCGTCGGGGACCAGCACGACCATCCCGTAGGTCACGATATCTCCGATGCCGAAGATCTGTTTCGCGTCCTCGAAGTGCACGAAGGCGAACTGGCTCAGAACCTCGGAGCCGGCGGGCCGGACATCGGCTACGGTCAGCGAGAGGTCTCCGAACTCCGCCCGGTCTCCCCTGTCCAGCCCCGACTGCCGGCTGAGGATAGACTCGATGATGATCGTCCCCCTATCGGGCAGGAAGCGCTCGCGCACCTCCGGGGTCACCTCGAGCCCGGCGGACGCGTCCAGCGCCATGAGCCGCACGGACTCTTCAGAGCCGCCCGCTACCAGGCTCATCTGCCGGGACATCACGGGCACCACCGCCTGTACCCCGGGCACGGAGGCCGTCCGCTCCAGGTCGGAGCGTTGCAGCAGGGAGACGGAGTGGAAGGGATCGCTTGTACCTTGCTGGACGACCCAGAGCTGGCCCGGCATCTCCTGGAAGATCTGCCCCGTCCGGCTCCAGCCGCGGTAGAGGGCCAGCACGGTCAAGATGAGGAGTACCGCGAATCCGACGCCGGCGACGGAGATGGCGAAGCGGCCTTTCTCCGCGAAGAGGTTGCGTCGTGCGACCGGTACCATCTGTGCCTCTCTTACCCATACCCCCTGGGTGGGGGTTACGGCACCAGACTAACGCCGCGAAGGCCGCCTGTCAAGTGACGCGGATCACACGTCGCGGTCAGTCCCCGTACTTCGCCAGCAGCTCGTCGGAGACGGCGTTGGCGCGGGCGATCTCCCGGAACATGTGGGCGCTCGGTCGCACGATGCGGTTACGGGTCCCCTCCTCCATCGCGATCAGGCCGAACTTCTGGCGGAACCCCTCCGCCCACTCGAAGTTGTCTTGGAAGCTCCAGTGCAGGTAGCTGCGCACGTCCACGCCCTCGTCCATCGCGCGGCGGGTCTGCTGGAGGTGGCGGATGACGTAGCGGCAGCGCTGCTCGTCGTCGTCGGTGCCGATCCCGTTTTCGGTTATGTAAACGGGCCTGCCGTACGCCTTCAGCCGCGTCTGGCAGCGGTAGAACCCCTGCGGGTAGACCTGCCAGCCCATCGTGCTGGTCTCCGCGTCGGCGGGAGGCTGGACCTGGCGGATGCCCATCGGTGGCGGGCCGGCGCCGACGACGCCGCGGGAGTAGTAGTTCAGGCCGATGAAGTCCCACGTCCCCTTCAGCCCCGGCGCCTCCTCGCCGCCGCCCGCCGGCGGACCGACCACGCCATCGCGGATCCCGTTCAGCCAGAACTTGTTCCAGTACGAGTCCATCAGCTGCGCCGCCTGGAGGTCTTCATCGGCTTCGGACGCCGCCTGCACGTCGATCATGTTGAGCACGGGGCCGATCTGCGGGCTGTGCGGGGCCGCCTCGCGAATGGCGTGGTACATCTTGCCGTGGGCGATGAGCACGTGCCGGGCGGCCGTCATCGCCAGCGCCAGGTCCTGCTTCTGCGGCGGGAACACCCCCGCCAGGTAGGAGGCGGCCGCGATCACGGACGGCTCGTTGATCGTGAGCCAGAAGGGGACGGCGTCGCCGAGCGCCTTCGCCATGTAGCCGGCGTAGCGAGCGATCAGATCCGGCGCCTCAGGGCTGATCCAGCCGCCCTTCGCCTCGAACCAGAGCGGGTTCGTGAAGTGGTGGAGGGTCGCGAAGGGGCCCATCCCATGGCTTCGCAGCGACTCCACGACGCGGCGATAGTGCTCGACCTCTTTCTCGTCCCAGCGCCCCTCCTCCGGCTCGATGCGGCTCCACTCGATGGAGAAGCGGTGGGCGTTGTGGCCCAGCTCCTCCGCCAGCGCGAAGTCCTCCTCGAACCGGTTGTAGTGGTCGCAGGCCAGGCCGGAGACGGTGCCATCTTTGATGTTGCCGCCCTCCTGCTCCCACGCCCACCACTGGTTCTTGCGATTGTTCCCTTCCACCTGGTGCGACGAGGTCGCGCAGCCCCAGAAGAATCCGTCCGGGAACTTGAGCGCCATCCTTCTATCTCCCTTCTTGCTGTCGCCTCTGCGCCTTCCGCTGTTCGATCATCATCTTGATGATCGGCGACGGCTCCAGCGGCTGCCAGTCCTTCTTCGCTTCGTCCAGGTCCTGCGGCCACACGTAGTCGAGCTCGCGGATCTCGCCCGGCCCCGTGGCCTCCTCCAGCAGCCGCAGCGCCGCGCGGATGATCCCCATCTGCGTGTCGCTGTCGCCGGGGCGGCCCAGCGGGTGGCCATAGGGGAACTCCACGCCGACGGTGCGGGGTACGCCCAGCCGCTCCGCCCAGTAAGGCATCATGGTGACCATCACCGTGCTCAACCCCGCCTCCTCAAACGTTCGCGCCAGCACGGGCGCGCTGCGGCAGCAGTCCGGTCAGAACGGGGTGAGGAGAACCGCATCCACGCCCTCGTCTTTCATCTGAGCGGCGGCCTCGGGCGCGTAGCGCTGCCGCCACTCGGTCGTGTTCGTCTGGTAGCCCATGAACGAGTAGCTGGTGGGGGCGAGCGAGCCTATGGCGCCCTCCGTCTCCAGCTCCTTGAACCGGTGCACCGGCAGGGCGATGTTCACGTCCAGGAGAACGTCGTGGTTGTTGGTGTGAAGGTGGCAGGCCCCGATCTCTTCCTGACGGACGTCGCGGGGGATGCGGCGGAAGGTCGGGTCGCCCCAGAAGGGCTCCCTCTTCTCGCGCTCGCTGTCGAACGGCGGCTCCATCCCAACCTGGTAGATGGCGGCGGTGGTCACCAGCGCGAAGCGGCACTCGGCGAGCGGCTTTGCGAGTGGTGTGAAGGGGACCGGCTCCTCTCGCTGGACGGGCAGGTGCCGGTAGTAGGCGGCGATCGAGCCCGGCAGGAACTTGAAGCTATCGACGGTCATCGAGCCTCCCTTCCGGCGGTTGCCAGTGCCATTCTAGCAGCCGCTAAGCCAAACAAGATAGCTAGCGGTCCCGGCCGGGCGTCTCCTCATTCTTAACCAACCGCCGCTGTCATGTCTGTAACACCAAAAGCCCGTTCTGGTTCTTTATCTATGAGCGCACCCGAAACGGAGAGAATGACGATTGCTTAGCCAGCACGAAGACCTCTATATCCCGCACGACGAACGCACCCTGCGGCGCGTTCAGCGCAAGGTGGACGAGGTGGACAAGCAGGTGCGCGCCTGGTCTGACTATCTGGTGGAAGTCCTTCCCAGGGGCATCGCTCTGCTGGACGCGGAGCTGGACCTGCTGGCCCTCTACCTCGCTCAGCAGCGGCGGCGCAACCTGGAGCTGGACGAACAGAACGGCAAGGAGACGCTCCGAACCCGTCTCGCCAGGTACGTCCCCTTCCTCGCCGAAGATGCGGACGAGTGGGACATCGTGAACGCCGCCCATCGCATGGTCTCCACCCGCCTGGAGGCCGATATCGACCGCGCGACCGACTTCTTCTGCCGCGACCGCGGCCTGCCCGGCCTGGTGGAGCCCGTGATCGACTGGCGGGTGGCCATCCGCTACCTGGCGCAGCGGATTCACCACATCGCCTGCCAGCTGGACCTCAAGCACGAGCTGGCGACCTCGCCGCTGCGCTTCGAGCTGGCGCTCACCGCACGCGATCTGGCCGGCGACGTGGTGGACAAGCGCCGCGTCATGTTCGCCCTGTTCGAGCCCGCGGAAACTACCTAGCGCCCCGCGTTCGGCCCCGCCCCCCTATAATCAGGGCATGCGACCGCTCGTGATCTCTCATGCCGCTTGCGGCGGCCACGCGCCCGAGAACACGCTCGCCGGTGTGCGCGCCGCCCTCGAGATGGGCGCCGACGCCATCGAGATCGACGTGCAGGCCAGCGCCGACGGCGTCCCGGTGTTGATGCACGACCTCACGGTGGACCGCACAACGAAGGGCCGCGGCGAGGTGGCGAAGCTATCGCTTGATCAACTGCGCCGGCTGGACGTGGGCGGCGAACCGGTGCCGACGCTGGCGGAAGTCCTGAACTTGACACGCGGCAAGGCGCTGCTCGTGGCAGAACTGAAGCAGCCCGGCGTCGAGGAGGAGATTGCAGCCGTCGTCCGTGACAGCGCCGCTCTGAATGACGTGATGGCGTGGTCGTTCTTCCCCCAGGCGCTGGCGGCGATGCGCCGGGCCGAACCCCGGCTGCCCGGGGCGCTCCTCATCGAGCCGAGGGGCCTGGCAAACTGGCCGGACCGGCGGGAACTGGCAGTCCGGCTGGGGCTACAGGGCGTCAGCGTCTTCTTCGCCGGCGTCAACGAAGGGATCGCGAGCGACTGCCGCCGCAGCGGCCTCGCGCTCTACACGTGGACGCCGGATGCCGAGCCCGAGATCGCCCGGCTCATCGGCCTCGGCGTGGACGGCATCTGCACGAACTACCCGGACCGAGCCATCGCGTTACTGAGCCGGTCCTAACCCGCGTCAGCCGAGGCGTTGGCCGGACTGCAACCCGCCTTGCTATACTGAAACCGCGCAGGGGCGTACCCACCTCAGGCGGGAGCGACCTCCGATAACGCAGGGGCGTACCCGCCTCAGGCGGGAGCGGCCTCCGATAACGCAGGGGCGTAGCTCAGCTGGAAGAGCAGCGGTCTCCAAAACCGCAGGCCGGGGGTTCGAATCCCTCCGCCCCTGCCAGACTCCTGCCGCTAACGGGTCTGGCCGACTGCCCGCCGAAGACGCCGTAGCTGCCGATCGAGCGCCAGCCCTCGTAC
>JAUYGU010000090.1 GCA_030690405.1 Dehalococcoidia bacterium
TGCGCCGCCGCTCCAGCTTCTCGACGGTCTTCTCGACGGCCTCGATCTCCTGCTGGGCGGCCTCGACGGCGACGGTGCGCTCCGGCGGGGGCAGGCGGGCCGCCCGCTCCATGTCGCGGACCGCCTGGTGAAGCCGTGCCCGCGCCTGGGCGAGCTGCTCCTCCATCTCGCGACGCGTCTGCTCCAGCAGCCGCTCGCGGCCGGACTCCAGGGCGGCCAGGCGTTCGGAGACCTGCTTCTCGGCCTGCTGGGCGCGGGCGGCGGCGGTCTCCTGCTCGAAGCGGGCGGTCTCGGCGGCGTCGCGCTGGCGCGCCAGGTCGACGATGAGCGTCTCGACCGCGAGGCGGTCGGGGCCGATCGACTGGCGGGCTTCGGCCAGCAGCTCTTCGGGCATGCCGAGGCGGGCGGCGATGGCGAGAGCGTTGGACTGGCCGGGGAGGCCGATGGTGAGGCGGTAGGTGGGCGCGAGCGTCTGGGGGTCGAACTCAACGCTGGCGTTGGCGACGCCGGGGGTGACGTGGGCGAACGCCTTGAGCTCGCCGTGGTGGGTGGTGGCGATGGTGAGGCAGCCGCTGCGCAGGAGGTGATTGACGATCGCCTTGGCCAGCGCCGAGCCCTCGGCCGGGTCGGTGCCGGCGCCCAGCTCGTCGAGCAGGACCAGGGAGCGCGGCGAGGCGGCGCCGATGATCGAGATGATGTTCCCCATGTGGGAGCTGAAGGTGGAGAGCGACTGCTCGATCGACTGCTCGTCGCCGATGTCGGCGTAGACGCCCTCGAACACGGGAAGGCGGGAGTCGCCGCCGGCGGGGACGGGGAGGCCGGCCTGGGCCATGAGGGCGAGCAGTCCCACGGTCTTGAGGGCCACCGTCTTACCGCCGGTGTTGGGGCCGGTGATGAGGAGGACGTTGAAGCCGTCCTCTCCCTCGCCGACCCAGACGGTGACGGGTACCACGTCGCCGCTGAGGAGCGGGTGGCGCGCCTCCTCCAGTCGCAGGCCGCCGCCTTCGCTGAGCCAGCGCTGCTCCATGCCGTCGTGGGGAAGCTCCTCCGCCCGCAGCGCCTCGCCCAGGCGCGCCTTCGCCAGCGACAGATCGATCTCGGCGAGGGCGTCCACGGCGGCGACGATCTCGGCGTCGCGTTCGCCCACCGCCTGCGAGAGGTCGCGGAGGATGCGCTGGACCTCGCGCTGCTCCTCCAGCTGGAGCTCGCGCCAGCGGTTGCCCATCTCGACGACCTCCAGCGGCTCCATGAAGACGGTGGCGCCGGAGGAGGAGACGTCGTGGACGATCCCCGGCAGTTGCGAGCGCATCTCCGTCTTGACGGGGACGACGTAGCGGCCGTCGCGGAGGGTGACGATCGGCTCCTGGAGGGCGGTGCGGTTGGCCGCCGAGCTGACGAGCTGCTGGAGGCGGTGGGTGAGCCGGTCGTGGGACTGGCGGGCGTCGCGCCGGAGCTGGGCGAGGACGGGCGAGGCGTCGTCGACGACCTCCGCCCGCTGGTTGACGGTGCGGCCGATGCGGGTCTCGAGGTCGCGGAGGTCGGCGATGCGCTCCGCGATCTCCGCCAGCAGCGGGAGCTGCACCCGCAGCCGCGAGAGCGTATCGGCGACGGTGCGGGCGGTGTGGAGGGTGGCCTGGACGTCGAGAAGCTCGGCGGGCTCCAGGATGTGGCCGCGGGCGGCCTGACCGACGCCGGCGGCGATATCGCGGGCGTCGGCGAGCGAGAAGCTGGGCTTCAGCTCAAGGGCGCGGCGGCCCTCGGCGGTGAGGCGCTGGCGGCGGAGGACCTCGGCGTAATCGGAAGAGGGCTGGAGGTCGAGAGCGAGGCGGCGGGAGGCGGGGAAGGCGCAGAGCGTCGCCAGGCGGGCGATTATCTTGTCGTATTCGAGGGTGGTTAGGGCTTTGGGGTTCACGGGGATAGTTTAGCGTAGTGGACAGTGGTTAGTGGACAGTGGACAGCCGGGTGGCTCAGGGGGAGCGGAGATTGGCGGGCCGGGGATCCGGGGTCGATATCTCCCTGCCCATCACCAGCGACGCCTCGCGCTGGCGGGCGGGGATGGTCCAGTAGCTGCGCAGGAGGCGATCGCTGTCCGGGAGCGCGACGAAGGCGTGGCGGGCGTAGAAGCGGACCGCCCAGGCGGCGTCCGCCCACATCCCAACAAGCAGACGGGGGGTCTCGGTGAGCCCGACGACGTGTCGAAGGAGCTGCGAGCCCAGGCCGCGCCGCTGGTGGGCGGTCTCGACATAAAGATGGCGCACGAGGGTGACGTCCCGCACCGTCTGGTGGCCGACAACGCCCACGAGCCGGCCGTTCTCGCCGAGGGCGTGGAAGGTCATGGCGGCGGCCTCTCGCAGGAGCTCATCCATCGGCATGTAGGGGTCGCGCCAGCAGTCATCCGGGATGACGCCTTTGTAGGCGGCAGCGGCGTCGCCAATGATCTCGTGGAGGCGAGGGAGGTCTTCGTCGCGGCAGGCGCGGATCACGTCAGGCGGCGTACCTCGAAGCGCCAGAGGGTGACCGGCTCGTGGGGCTCGATCATCGCCTTCGAGCGGGCGATGGCGACCTGCTGCTCGGCGGTGTCGACGCCCTCGATCGCGGGCAGGAGCAGGCCGCGGCGGCGGCCGTTCTGGACGATGACGCCGAAGCGGCCGGGGTCGAGCTGGTGGATGCCGTCCGCGGGCTCCGGCTCACCCAGAACGTCGACGCTGTAGACGAGGCGCTCCAGCTCTTCGGCGGCGACGGGCAGGAAGCGGGGGTCGCGGGCGGCGGCGTCGACGGCGTTGCGCACGACCTCTCGCGGCAGGTCCGGCTCCTGGGGCTGGACGGAGCCGATGCAGCCTCGCAGCACGCCTTCGAGCGTCTTCAGCGACACGAAGCAGCCCGCCCGCGCGGGGAGGCCCCGCCAGATGGCGGGCAAGCTGTCGAGGGCGAGCGGTGGCGGATCGACGAGGCGGCGCTCCCGCACGTACGCCTCGACGGCGTCGCGAGCCAGCGTCACCAGCGGGTGGCCCGCGCCGACGGCCGCGGCCACGATGTCCTCCGGCTCGATGGGGTCAGCCTGCGCGGCCTCGGCGCGGGCGTACACCTCGCCCCCTTCGTCCTCGAGTATATCGATGGCGGCCACCATGTATCCCACGCCGAACGGCCCTTCGTAGGAGAGGACGCGGGGCCGCACCCGCAGGCCGTCCAGCGCGCCCATGAGGAAGCTGATGGAGGCGACGGCGTCATCGCCGGCGCGCTCGCGAAACCCCTCGTCCATCGTCAGGAGCGCCTCGGCGTCCCAGGACGCCACGGCGTCGCGGATGCGGCGGTCGAACTCGGGCCCGGTGGGGTCGAAGCCGTAGGGGCCGTCCTCCGTCAGGCGGTGGGAGAGGTCGGCGCTGGCGACGATGACGGCGCGGCGGCCGACGCGGTCGATGGCGCGGCGGATGGCATTCCCCAGCTCGAAGTGCTTGCGGGCGGAGAGGAACGATACGTTCATGGCGGTGAGGGGGGCGGCGGCCATACCGCAGCGCAGGTAGTAGAGCGGAACAGTGACGGACCAGTCGAGGCCATCGTCCCAGCGGTCGGCGGCGTCCAGCGGCAGCTCAGAGCGGACGGCCTCGTCGCGCACCGCCTCGATGAGATCGCGGTCGGTCTGGAAGCGCAGGCTGACCTCGGGCGCGCCCCAGCGGGCGAAGTCGCCCTGCGCTTCGGGGGCGGTGAGGAGGACGAAGGCGCCGGGGTTGAGCGGCCCGTGGGTGGCCATCAGGAGCACCGTCTCCGGGCGGTGCAGGCCGATGTCGGCGGCCACCTGATCCAGGGCGTCGATAGTGCGCTGCACTTCTCGCTCCCGCCCGCGTCCCACCTCGCGGACGATGATCGGCGGGTGAGGGGAAATGCAGGCGAACTTAATGGCAGACATAGCGATACCTTTGGGATATTATACCGCGCCGGGAGCGAGGCGCGCAGGGGCGCCGGCTACCCGGCTGCGGTCGTGGTCGCGGCGGCGGGGGCGGCGGACGCCGCCGAGACGAACTTCTGACGGATAGCTTCGCGGACCTCTTCCGGTCCCGAGAAGCAGTGCTCCAGCCCCCAGGTCAGGATCGCCCCCAGGACGGGGGCGAGCGTCAGCCCCTCACCGGTCAGCCGGTACCCGGCGCGAAGGGGGTACTGGCTGTAGATGGCACGCTCGATGAGGCCGCGCTGCTCGAGCCGCTTGAGACGGCCGGAGAGGAGCCTGGGCGGAATGCCCGGTGAGGAGGCGAGGAGATCGCTGAACCGGCGCTGGCCCAGAAAGAGGTCACGGACGACGAGCAGGGTCCAGCGGTCGCCGACGATGTCGAGGGCCTGGGCGATAGGACAAGCCTGATTGTAAGGCTTCGGCATTCTGGACAGATTGTAGCGCAGGGGGTTGACTCATGCAAGGAAGTGACTATACTGTGTGAAGCGCCTAAGCCCCGCTGCCCGACGCCGAAGCAACACCTAGAAGGAGAAAACTTGTGGTCTCAGTAGCAGCGACATCACTACGTGACGCCCTTGAGCAGAAGATGAAGGAGCTGGGGGAAACACTGGAAGGCATGACCGAAGAGGACGCCGCCCGCCGCCCAGGGGACGGCGAGTGGTGCTGCAAGGAGATGCTGTCACACCTGATGGGAGACGAGGGCGCAAGCTTCGTCACCGGACTGCACCGCTTCCTGGACGAGGACACGCCGCTCATCGGCGTGGTGGCCGGCCTGCCCTATTACTCGCCGGCGCGCCAGGCGATGTCGCTCTCGGAGATGAAGGCGGGAGTCTGGCGCCAGTATCAGGAGGTGGCCGACTTCATCGGCAGCCTGAGCGATGAGCAGCTCGCCCGCAAAGGGCGGGTGCCGCTGCTCAAGGACACGCCCATTGGGGAGCAGCCCACGCTGGGCCAGTGGGCCGGCGCCATCATCAACTTTCACCTGACGGACCACATCGGCCAGATGGGCAAGGTCCGCGAAGCGCTCGGCAAGTAGAAGGAGAGGCAGACTCATGGCGCACCCCGTCGTCCATTTCGAGATCGCCGGCAAGGACGGCAAGAAGCTGCAGGAGTTCTACGGCAAGCTGTTCGACTGGAAGATCGAAGTCGACCCCGCGATGAACTACGGGATGGTCGATACCGGCGGAGAAGGCGGAATCAACGGAGGCATCTTCCAGGCTCCGGCCGAGGCACCGCCGTACCTCACGTTCTACATCCAGGTAGACGACCTTCAGGCGTACCTTGACAAGGCGGTCAGCCTGGGCGGGTCGGTGATGGTCCCGCCGACGCCGATCCCGAACATGGGCGCCTTCGCCATGTTCCACGACCCCGAGGGGAATCTCGTGGGCCTGTTCAAGGACTAGACGGGCAGCGGAGGGATTGTAACGATGATCAAGAAACTGCACAGCGTGGTGATCTGGACAGAGGAGATGGGGCGGCTGGTGCCGTTCTACCGCGACGTCCTGGGGCTCCAGCAGGAGATGGATACGCCGGAGTTCGCCGTGTTCGCGTCCGAGGATGGGCCGCAGCTGGCCATAGGCACGCACAGCGAGGTGCACGGCCGCTCGGGCGACCCTTACCGGGTGATGGTGGACTTCCAGGTGGACGACTGCCAGGCGGAGTACGAGCGGCTGAAGGGGCAAGGGGTGG
Source organism: Dehalococcoidia bacterium (assembly GCA_030690405.1). The sequence goes on from JAUYGU010000090.1 coordinate 5,633, forward strand.
AGTTCATCCGCCCTCCCAGCCAGGACGAAGGGGCGATCATAGCCACGCTCTCGGACCCGGACGGCAACCTGCTGCAGCTGTTCCAGATGACGTAGGCCAGGCGGCCGCCGTCAGGGGCTGAGCGCCGTCGTGAGCGCCCGCAGCAGGGCCGCCTCTTCGCCGGGCAGGACGGTACGCGGGTCCAGCAGCAGAGCGTCCCGCTCGATGCGCGCCACTACGGGCGGCTCGCCCAGGCGGAGGCGGCGGGCAAGGTCGCTAACGTAGGCCCCATCGCCGGGGACCGCCACCAGCGCCGTCGGCAGCGACTCCTCCGGAAGGCTGCCGCCCCCGATCATGGAGCGACCGTCCACCACATTCGCCGTTGGGCCGATAGCACGCGCCCAGCGGCGCGCCCGCCGTCGCACGGCCGCCAGGGGCTCCGCGATCATGCGCCAGACGGGCAGCTTCTCCAGCGCGTCGCCGCGCAGGTAGTGCAGCAGGGTAGCCGTGAGCGCGGCGATGCTGGCTTTGTCCATGCGCACCGCCCGGGCCAGGGGATGGCGGCGCAGCGTTTCGATGAGGTCTGCCCGCCCGACGATGATCCCCGCCTGCGGCCCGCCCATCAGCTTATCGCCGGAGAACATCGTGAGGTCGGCGCCGGCGGCGACGCTGTCCTGGACGGTCGGCTCCGGCGCCAGGCCGAACCGCGCCGTGTCGAGCAGACAGCCCGAGCCGAGATCGTCGAGCAGCAGCAGCCCGTGCTCGTGAGCGAGGCGCCCCATCTCGCGGATGCCGGGCGTCTCCGTGAAACCGACGATACGGAAGTTGCTGGCGTGGACGCGCATGATGGCGACGGTCTCCGGGGTAATCGCCGCTTCGTAGTCGCGCAGGTAGGTGCGGTTGGTGGTGCCGACCTCCACGAGCCGAGCGCCGGACTGCCGCATGACGTCGGGGATGCGGAAGCCGCCGCCGATCTCAACCGCCTGCCCACGCGACACGATCACTTCGCGCCTGCCCTGAGCCGCGTCGAAGGGGTCGCGAGCGAGCGCCGAGAGGGCGAGGAGCAGCGCGGAGGCGTTGTTGTTGACCGCGATCGCGGCCTCGGCGCCGGTGAGCTGCCTGAGCACGCCCTCCAGGTGAACGAAGCGCGACCCGCGCTCGCCCTCGCCGAGGTCGAACTCAAGGTTGGAGTAGCCGCGGGAGACGGCGGCCATGGCGGCTATCGCCTCATCCGAGAGGGGAGCGCGGCCGAGGTTCGTATGGATGATCACGCCGGTGGCGTTGATGACGGGCCGCAGGGAGGGGCGGAAGAGCGCCTCGGCAAGCCCGAGGACGGACTCGACGAGCTGGTCGTCCGTGGGTGCGGGCCGCCCTTCCGCCACCGCGGCGCGCGCGGTCTCCAGCGCCTGGCGGACGATCTCCGTGACGACGGGTCGCTCGCCTGCCCCCAGAGGGCGCAGGCGGTCGTCGGCCAGCAGGCGGTCGACGGACGGGAGGGCGCGGAAGGGGTTGTCGGTGGTCATTACTCAGCAATTCTAACACCTCCGCCGGCAGCCAGAAGAACCGCACGGGGCGGAGAGGAGCACGGCTGAGACGCCGGGGCGCGTTCTCTCCTTGACCCTTCCTCAGCGCGACTCTAAGATGAGACCAGAATGAGAGAAACCCCTAATCTTCGCATCCCCGGCCCTACGCCTGTGCCCGCCGACGTGCTGGAGGCCGTGGCGCGGCCTATGGTCGACCACCGCGGGCGCGAGTTCGCAGCGCTGATCCAGCGCGTCGCGGAGCGGCTGAAAGAGTTCTACCTGACGAAAGAGGACGTGCTGCTCCTGAGCGCGTCCGGCACCGGCGGCCTGGAGGCCGCCGTCGTCAACACGCTGTCGCCGGGCGATAGGGTGCTCGCCGTCAGCATCGGCGCCTTCGGCGACCGCTTCGCGGCGATCGCCGAGACGTTCGGCGCCGAGGTGACGGTGCTCCCCTACGAGTGGGGCCAGGCGGCGCGGGCGGAGGATGTCCGGAAGGCGCTCGCCGACGACCCTGAGCTCAAGGCCGTGCTCGTCACTCACAACGAGACCTCGACCGGCGTAACGAACCCCCTGGAGGAGATCGCACTGGTCGTCCGGGAGGCGGACCGGCTGCTGCTGGTGGACGCCGTGAGCAGCCTGGGCGCGATCCCGCTGGACACGGACGGCTGGGGGCTCGACGTGGTGGTGACCGGCTCGCAGAAGGGCTGGATGGTGCCGCCCGGTCTCGCCTTCGTCTGCCTGAGCGAGCGCGCCTGGAAGGCGAACGAGTCGGCCCGAATGCCGCGCTTCTACTTCGACGCGGCCAAGCACCGCGACCTGCTTCACAAGGGGCAGACGCCCTGGACGCCCACAGTCTCCATCTTCTTCGGGCTGGACGTGGCCCTGGAGCGGATGGCTGTAGAAGGGCTGGAGAGCATCCACACCCGCCACGCCGCCATCGCGCGCATCGTGCGGGAAGGGGTGAGGGCGCTGGGGCTGGAGCTGCTGGTCGCCGACGAACGGTACGCCTCCAGCACCGTTACCGCCATCAAGTGCCCGGAGGGGGTGGAGGTGAAGGCCCTCCGCACGACGCTCGAGGACGAGCACGGCGTGGTGGTGGCGGGCGGCCAGGGAAAGCTTGCCGGCAAGATCTTCCGCATCGGCCACCTGGGCCTGGTGAGCGAAGACGACATCCGCCACGCGCTGGACGCCCTGTCGGAGGCCCTGCCGCGCGTAGGCTTCAACATCCCTGTCAGCCGTTAGGCGAACGCCGCAGATGACCGGCCGCATCCTGGTCTGCGACCCGATTGCCGAGGACGGGATCGCTCTCCTCAAACGGCTGGGCGCGGAGGTGGACGTTCGCACCGGCCTGAGCCGCGAAGAGCTCCTGCAGGCCGTTGATGGCTACGACGCGCTCATCGTGCGGAGTGAGACCCGCCTGACCCGGGAGATCATCGAGGCGGCGAGGAAGCTCCAGGTTATCGGCCGCGCCGGCATAGGGGTGGACAACATCGACGTGCAAGCGGCGACCGAGAAGGGCGTCGTCGTGGTGAACGCGCCTACCGGCAACGTCATCTCGGCGGCGGAGCACGCCATCGCCCTCATGCTGGCGCTGGCGCGCCACATCCCGGAGGCGAACGCCTCCCTCAAGAGCGGCCGGTGGGAGCGAAAGCGGTTCCTGGGGCTGGAGGTGCGGGGCAAGACGCTCGGTATCATCGGGCTCGGTCAGGTCGGGTCGGAGGTGGCGCGGCGGGCGCGCGGCCTGGAGATGCGCGTGCTGGCGCACGATCCGTTCGTGCCGGAGGAGCGCGCCCGCGCCCTGGGAGTGGACCTGGTCTCATTCGACCAGCTGCTGCGGGAGTCGGACTTCCTGACGGTACACACTACCCTGACCGAGGGGACGCGCCACCTCGTCGGCGAGGCGGAGATGGCGCAGATGAAGCCGACGGCGCGCATAATCAACACCGCCCGCGGCGGCATCGTAGACGAAGCCGATCTCGATGCGGCGCTGAAGGCCGGGAAGCTCGCCGGCGCCGCCCTGGACGTGTTCGAGACGGAGCCGCTGACCAGCCACCCGCTGTTCGAAAACGACAAGGTCATCGTCACTCCCCACCTGGGCGCGTCCACGACCGAGGCGCAGGAGCGGGTGGCGGTGGACGTGGCGGAGCAGATCGTCGCCGTGATGAAGGGCGAACCGGCCCAGTACGCCGTCAACGCGCCGCTCATCTCGCCGGAGACGTACAGCTACCTGGCGCCCTACATCCCGGTGGCGTTCAAGACGGGCTCCCTGGCCGTGCAGCTGTGCGAGGGCCAGATGGAGGAGATCGAGATCGATTACTCCGGAGAGATCGCCCAGCACAACCTGACGCCGCTAAAGGCGGCGATCGTCGGCGGCCTGCTGGCGCCGATAAGCGAGGAGCACGTCAACGTCGTAAACGTGGACGTGATCACCGCCCGCCGGGGCATGCGGATCAGCGAGCGGCGGGGCCCTTCGCACGAGATCTACGCCAACCTGATCACCGTCGCCATCACCACCACCGCCGGCCAGACGAAGGCGTCAGGCACGCTCGCCCACGACGGGCCGCACGTCGTCCTCATCGACGACTTCTGGGTGGACATACCGCCCGGCGAAGGCTACCTGCTGGTCTGCGAGAACCGCGACCGGCCCGGCATGGTCGGCGCCATCGGTACGCTGCTCGGCCAGTTCGACGTCAACATCAGCTTTATGAACGTGGGCCGGCACGAGAAGCGGGGCACCGCCCTTATGGTGCTCGCCCTGGACGAGGCGGTTACGCCGGAGCATCTGGACGAGGTCCGCAAGATCCCGGACATCCTCTCGGCCAAGCTTGTGCGGCTGTAGGCGGCTGCGCGGGCACGGCTGGGGCCGTGCCCTACGGGCGTCCTACCGCTCGAACAGGGGGTTGAACACCAGCCCCGTCGGTATCTTCGGATAGAAGAACGTCGACTTCTGGGGCATTCGCTCTCCGGCGTCGGCGACGGCGAGCACCCGAGGCGGCGGCAGCGGGTTCAACAGCAAAGCGCATCCCGCCCGGCCGCTCCGCACCTCGGCTACGGCCGCCTCGGCATCCTCGCTGTACCAGACGGTCCGGATGTCTTCCATCTGGCCTTCGGTCAGGCCAAGGACGCCGCGCAGGATCACGTGGTCCGCTATGGCGGCATCGAGGCGGCGCCAGGCGGACGAGCGCTCAGGCGGGAGGTAGTGGCCGGCGGATTCGGGATCGCGCAGGGTCAGCAGGTAGAGGTCCGGCAACCCGTGGATCGCCAGCCCGAAGACGTTTGCGGTCTCGCCGCACGCGGCCATCTCGGCCAGGAGGCCATGCAGTGAAGGGCGCATGTCGATATCGAAGAGGGGCCTCAGGGAATCGAGGGCGCGCGCCGGCGGCAGGTCAACGCCCACCAGTCGGTGGATGGGAAGCACGAGGAGGCCGGGATCGCTGACGGCGGCCAGCGCAACGAGCGCGAACTCCTCCGGCCGCTCTCCGGCGGCGCCGGCGGACTCGTCTCTGAACGCGAGGGCGGTCTCGTACCGGTGGTGGCCATCGGCGACGTACAGCTTCTCGGCGGACAGGCCGCCGCTGATGGCGGCGGTGAGCTCGGGGTCGGCGACGCGCACCAGACGCTGGGGGAGCCCGTCCGCGCCGGCGAACTCCGCTTCCGGCGGTTCGCTCAGCGCCCGCGTCAACAGTGGGGCTATCTCCCGCCGGGCGTCGGCGTACATCAGGAAGACGGGGCTAGTGTTGAGCCGCAGGGCACGGAGGAGTTTCATCCGGTCCTCCTTCGGAGCCCGGAAGGTGCGTTCGTGGGGGAGCACGACGCCGCTCTCCCACGGCTCCAGCCGCAGCCGGGCGAAGAGGACTGTCCGCCGGTAGGTGCGTCCGGCGTGGCGAAACTCCTCATCGAGCACGTAGAAGGCGGGGGTGTCGTCCCTGACGAGAACGCCGTCGCTCAGCCAGGCCTGGAGGGTGCGGGCCGCCGACTGATAGGGGTCGCCGTCCGCCGCGGGCCCTTCCAGGCGCACGGCGTTGACCGGGCTCAGATCGTACAGACGGTGCTGCTCTGCGGGGGAGATCGTGTCGAAGGGGGGGCAGAGGGCGCGGGAGAGGTCCGTGTCGGGAGCGTACCGTACGGCCTTAAACGGTCGGACGTCAACCACGAGGCGATGATACCAAGCGCGTTGCCCCAGGGCCAGCGCCACGCCTAGAATGTCCAGACGTGGAGACCGTGACCCGCTACTGCACGTTCTGCAAGATAATCGCCCGCCGCGAGCCGGCGGAGATACTGTACGAGGACGATGAGGTGATGGTGTTCCGCAACCGGCTGCACTGGGTGCCGGTGATGCTGCTGGCGGTGCCGAAGGCTCACAAGACGCAGGCCGAGCTGTGGCAAGAGATGGGCCGCGTCGGCGAGATCGCTGTGCGGATGGGCCGGGAGCATTGCCCCAACGGCTTCCGGCTGCTCTCCAACTTCGGCTACGAGGCGATGCAGAGCCAGGAGCACGCGCACGTGCACGTGCTGGGCGGGACGTTCCTGGGGGAGTACGTCTAGCCGGGGCTCTCCGCGGCGGGTAGGACGATGCCGACCTGGGCAAGGGCGTCCCGTTGGACATCGAACAGGCGGCGAGCGCCGCCTTCCGCCAGGGCGAGCAGGTCGTCCATCGCCTGGCGCGTGAAGGGGTGGCTCTCGCCGGTGCCCTGCACCTCGACGAGCTCGCCCTCCTCCGTCATCACGACGTTGAAGTCGACCTCGGCGCGGGCATCCTCCTCGTAGTTGAGGTCGAGGACGGGTATGCCTTCGACCACGCCGGCGCTGGTGGCGGCCACGGCGCAGCGAAGGGGCAGGGACGGCAGGCGGCCGCCCTCCACCAGCTTGTGCAGCGCCTGGCAGAGGGCAACGTAGGCGCCGGTGATTGCCGCCGTGCGGGTGCCGCCGTCCGCCTGGATCACATCGCAGTCGACGACGAAGGTGCGCTCGCCGAGGAGGTCAAGCCGGGAGACCGAGCGCAGGGAGCGGCCGATGAGCCGCTGGATCTCGGACGTCCGTCCGCCGGTGCGGCTCCTCTCGCGGGCGGTGCGGGTCAGGGTGGAGCGCGGCAGCATGCCGTACTCAGCGGTGATCCAGCCCGAGCCCGCGCCGCGAGCGAACAGGGGAACGCCGTCCTCCACCGTCACGGCGCATAGAACGGCGGTGTCACCGGTCTTGATGAGCGCTGAGCCCTCGGCGTACAGGAGGTAGCCCGGCTCTATGGTGACCGGGCGGAGCTCTTCGGGGCTGCGACCGTCGGAGCGGATCATAGCGTGGGCGAGTATAGCACCGGCAGGCGCGACAGAGCTACCGGCTCAGGGGGAGAGCGTGACCGGTATCTGGCCGACGTGGATGGGACTGCCGTCCCTGGCGCTCGCCTCGTAGACCCAGATGCAGGCGGGGGTGGGCTCGTCCACCGCGAACGGCACGTCGATGGAGAAGGGCGCGAGCTGGCCGGCCTCGCCGGGCCCGGCCGTCCCGAACGTCTCCACTATCGGGTTGCCGTCGGCGTCGAAGATGCCGACCTGGTAGGTGCCTTCGAAGGCGCGGACCTGGCCGGAGATGGTTACGGGGCTGGTGACGGTGTCGTCAGCGCCCGGCTCGTCGATGACCTGGTCGTCGGCGGTCACGGGATCGGGGTTTGGCTGACAGACCGTCGGCTGGCCGCCCGGCTGGAGGAGGACCGGTATCTGGACGACGTCGATGGGGGTGCCGTCCCTCTCACTCAGGTCGTAGACCCAGACGCAGGCCGGCGTCTCCTCCGTGACGGAGAAGGCCACGTCCTCGGAGAAGGAGGAGAGAACCTGCCCCTCTCCACTCCTCGCGGGCACGTCTGCAATCTTGCCGCCGGCGGCATCGAAGATCGTGATGTTGAACTGAGCCTCGAAGGCAGCGAACTGGCCGCTGACGGTGACGGGGCTGGTGACGGAATCGCCCGTCTGGGGGGAGTCGACCGTGGCCACGTCCGCGGAGGCGGGGTCGGGGTTGGGCTGGCAGACGTCCGCCGCTGCCGTGGGCGTTGGCGACTCGTCGCCGGCTCCGGGCGAGACGGTAGCGCCCGGGGTGATGTCCACGCCGTCGCCGTTGTTGCAGGCAAGCACCAGAGCGACGGCGCAAGTCGCAGCGAGTAGCAGTCCGTACTTCATATCAGCCCTACGTATGGGGAAACTCCGGCGCGGTCGAAAAGTTATCAGCGCCCCGTCTCAACCCAGAGATGCCGGCCGTCCGTGCTTACGGATACGTCACCGTCGCGGTCGGTCCGGAAGACGGCGTCGCCGTTGAGGCGTTCGAGTACATCAGGAGAGGGATGGCCGAAAGGGTTGTGGGCGCCGACAGAGATGACGTCTACCAGCGGGCCGACGGCCTCCAGGAACTCCGGAGAGGTTGACGTGCGGGAGCCGTGGTGAGGCACCTTGTAGACGACGGCGTGCAGGTCGGCGCCCGAGCGGACGAGGGCAGCCTCCCGCGTCTTTCCGATGTCGCCCGTAAGGAGAAACGAGGCCCGTCCCAAGGTCAGCTTGAGCACGACCGAGGCATCGTTCGGGTCACCGCTGCGGGCCGGTGCCGAGACGACGTACAGACGGGCGCCGCCGCCGAGGTCGACGGTCTGGCCGGGAGCGGCCTCGCGGTATGGCACCGCCGCCTCGCGGATGGAGTTCCGCACCGACCGGTATGCGGCGGAGTCCGCTTCGATGGAGCTGGCGAGAACGGAGCCGACGTCGTAGCGCTCCAGTACGGCCGGCAAGCCGCCGAAATGATCGGCCTGCGGGTGCGTGATCAGCGCGAGGTCGACCCGGCGGTCGTGGAACGGCAGGTTGCGCCCGAGAGCGGCAGCGATCGCCTCCTCGCTGGGACCGGCGTCCACCAGGATGCGATTGCCCTCCGGGCCTTCGATGAGGACCGCCTCCCCCTGGCCGACGTCCAGCACTGTCACCGTCAGGCGGCCCTGGACGGGCGAAGTGACGCCCAGCCACAGCAGCGTAACCGCGAGCCCAAGGACGATGGCGACGCCGGAGACCGGAAGCAGCGCTCGTCTCGCGGACTGCGGACGCTGAGGCGGCGCTACGAGCGGCGCCGCCCGTGGCAGCCTCGCAAGCAGCCAGACGGCGCCGGCCAGCGCGGCGTAGTAGGCGATGGCGTGGCCCGTCCCTACACCCCTCACCGCCACCGACGCCAGGGGGATATCCGCGGCCATGCGGACGACGGTGACCATGTAGGCGGCCGGGGGCCAGGCGAGCAATCCGAGAGGCTGCGCGGCCGCGGGCACGAGGGCGCCGGCGGCGGCAGTGATCGCGCCGGTGACGGCCACGGCCAGGAAGGCCGGCACGGCCAGCACGTTGGCCAGCGGCGCCACCAGCGAGACGGCGCGGAAGTTGACGGCGGTGATCGGTAGCGTGAACGCCACCGCGGCCAGGGTTACGGCCGCCAGCTCCACAGCGGGGCGGGTGAGCGGGAAGCGATCGATGCCCGGCCAGCGGCGAACCAACCTCTCCGCTTGCGTCGCGAGCTGGGGGGCGAGCGTCATCAGGCCGAGAGTCGCGGAAAAGCTGAGCTGGAACCCGACGTCGTGCGCCACCTGTGGGCCGGCGGCGGTCATCGCCGCGGCGGCCAGGGCGAGGGCGATGGCAGCCGTGTTCTGGCGGCCGAAGCCGACGGCGGCGACGTACAGCCCGCCCATTATCGCCGCCCGCACGACGGAGGGCTCGCCGCCGACCAGGAGCGAGTACGCGCCCACGGCGGCCAGGGCCAGCCAGGCGGCGCGCCGGCGGCCCACGGCCCAGGCCAGCGCCGCCATGAGCAATCCGGCCAGCAGACTGACGTTCTGCCCGGAGACCGCTACCAGGTGCGATGTGCCGGTGACTCTCATATCCTGTGCCAGGTCGCTCGGTAGGCGCGCTCCGCCGCCGAGGAGCACGCCGCCGGTCAGGGACGCTTCCGGCTCCGGCAGCGCGTCCGCCAGAGCGCCCCTCAGGCGGGCCCTCGTATGGATGAGGGCGGATCGTACCGCGCTCCCTTTATCGTGGGCGAGCAGCTGCACCCGCGGATAATCGACGAGCGAGCCGATTCCGCGCCGGGCCAGGTAATCGCGGTAGTCGAAGTCATCGAAGGAGGGCGGAGTTGTGAGTTCGCCGCGCAGCTCCAGCAGGTCGCCGTACCGGAACCGGGGCAGCGGCGCCGCCCGCATCAGGACGTCGCCGCTCTCCGGGCGCCAGCGGCCGCTCGCGTAGACCTCCCGGACGGCGAGGCGGTAGCCGGACGGAGCCGCCGCGGCCGCTGGTTCAGCGACAACGAGGGCGCGGAACGGGACTTCGGGGCATTCGTCACGGCGGTCAGCGGGATCGTCTTCGCGCGGACAGTTGAGGTGGGCGATACCGGAGGGCGTATCGGGCGGGACGGTCGATTCATAGCGCCAGGAGGCGGCGAAGACGAGGGCGGCGGCCAGTACGATGAAGGCCAGCGTGGACGGCCGAGGCCGCAGGGCGAAGGAGAGCGCGCCCAGCGCGGAGGCGGCCGCGACGGCGGCCCAGGGGTCTGATCCGGTGAAGGCGGCGGCGGCGAGGCCGAGCAGCCAGGCGAAGGCGAGGGCGCCGAGGATCACGGGCCGTCGCCGGCGGCGGGCGCGCCCACGGTCACCAGGTCCGCGATCTCGTCCAGGACGGAGGGCGGCACGAGCTCCCGCTCCAGCAGCTCGTCCACGCTGGCGAAGGGCCCGTCCTCCGTACGCGAGCGGACGATGTCGCCGGCGCGGACCTCCCCGACGTCCGGGAGCGTCTCAAGCTCCGCGGCGGTGGCTGCGTTGATGTCCATCAGCGGCCCCTGTGAGACGCCGGAGACGGCGGTCTGGCCCAGGTGCGGCACCATGACCGTCTCCTCGTCGCGGACGCGGCGGGCCAGGTCCACGGCGGTAAGGTCGGCGTCCTCCGTCGGGCCGCCGGCGGCATCAAGGGCGTCGATCCAGCGCTCGCCGTTGCTCAGCGGGTAGACGCCGGGGCGCTGGACGGCGCCGGTCACGTAGACGCGAAGCTCATCGGGGGGCAGGTCTAGCTGCAGGGGATCAGGGCCGTGGAGGCGATCGTTCAGGAGAAAGCCGACGCCGACAGCGAGGGGAAGGGCGAGGACGCCGACGATGAACCAGCGGTAACGCTCAAGGATGTCGGGCACAGGGCCTCCGGGGGCTGAGGAGGGGCTTCGGCGCGAATATAGCGGGGTAGGCCGGCGAGCGTCAAGGATTTTCGGTTGTTTGCGGCCGGTCAGATACGGTGTTTGGTCGTTTTTCGTGTGGGAGCTACGGGGGAGGGTGAGCCGTATTCGGGAGCGGGGGAATTCTCTGGTCGTTTTCGTAGCGGGCGGCGGCAGCGTCGAGGGCGCGCTCGCGGGTGCGCTGGGCGATGGCGTCGAGAAGGCGGATGGCGTTGCGGTGGGCCTGCTGGCGGCGGCGACGCTGGATGCGGGCGATGTCCCGGAGGAGATGGCCGGCCTCGGGGTCTTCAGCGATTAGCTGGAGGAGGCGCTGCTGCTGGCGGGAGGTGCGGCCGTGTTTGTAGGCGTTGAGGTTGCCGAGGGGCGGGCCGGAGTTGGGGCGGGAGCCGCCGCGGGGCATGGGTCACTTCCTGTTTCTTGCCACAGATGAGCACAGATAGGACACAGATGGTCCTGGGTTTAGCGTAGGGCGGGCGCGCGAGAGGGTGAAGGGGGAGGTGGCAGGAGGGGGAGGTACCAGGATTCTGACTAGTCCTCGTGTGAGCCGCCAACCTGACGCACGCGGTCCCCCGTGCGGACGGGTCGTTCTTCCTCCGGTGACGTAGGTGGAAGCTCAGGGGCCAACGAGCCAAGGCCAAAGATCGGAGTAGTCATCCAGCCGGGAGTGACGGCGAGAGTTCGGGCAATGCAGAACTCTTCGCGAACCTCCGACACCCTAACGCGCAGCTTCTCACGGTCGACCGAGCCAATCGTTTTGCCGGTATCCGGATCGGTAATTTGGATCGGGCCGCCAATGATCGCGAAGACCATGCCCTCGGCCACGCCGTGATCGGATCCACGGATGATCGCGACCTCTCTGGTACTCACAACCGCAGCTATTTTGCCTTCAATTGGCTTACCCATCGGCATCCTCCTGTGTGGGTATCTGGACGGCAAGTTGTCGAACTCGCGCGCGCAACAGACGTTCATTAATCACCCGCGCATCGGATGGAAGAGGTTGGCCCAACGGGCCCACGTTAGCAACGAACCAGGCTTCCGCCAGAGGGTCGGCGAACCACGTTAGCTTTGCCTGAGACATAGTGTCTGTCAGCTCATCCACCTCCGCCCTTGCCAGAACCCCCTGTTGGTCGGCGAGGAGGAGAACGTCTGCGACCTGCAATCCATAAGTCTCTCCGGCGGCGAGGAGCACTTTGGTAGATCCTTGCTGACGTATTACCTTTGTAGCAGGAATTGGTGCGATCCGCAGTGCGGAGGCGAGCGCAACGTGGGCGTCAGCTACCGCCTTCTCTTCGCTTGAGAGCCGCTGCCGAACGCGGGGGTAGGCGGCGCGCCCTGCGCCAGTAGACTATGGCGACTTTAGCACAGAACCATGCGGGATATACGAGAATGGACGCCGCTGCGAGTGCCACAGCAATGATGAGCCGAGTTTCGGTCCCTCCGAACGGGACGAATGGAACGAAGGTTAGCGCCGCGCCAAGGGCCGAAGCCAGGAACCCTGAAAGACTGAAGCTGGGCTTGAATGCTGGAGCCTGGAGTGTTGACATGTCCCCCCTGGCGGCGAGGCCGTCGTCATTATAGACCAGGCAGGGCTCAGGGCCACGCCCCAGATTCTTCGCCTTCGGCTCCGAATGACCGGGGGGGGGCGCTGGGCAGGGACGGGGCCCTGCCCCTACGGGCTATCGGGGCGGTGCTATACTTGATGCGCCGAGGCTAACCGTAGCTGAGAGAGCCTCGCGGGCAGGGACAGGGCCCTGCCCCTACGACGGGTGAGGACCACGGGCAGGGCTGAAGCCCTGCAGCTACGTTCAGCTACTCGGAGGTACATTTCTTTGCGCGGGCGCGACCTTCTATCTATCGCTGATCTGACGCCGGAGGAGCTTCGGCGTGTGCTGGATACGGCGCACGCGCTGAAGGCCCTTCGGCAGTGCCCTCGCCCAGGCGAGTCGCCTTCTGCGACGGAGTCAACGGTCTGACGAGCCGCCGGCCGAAGTTCAGCTCTACGCGCTGTAAGCCCGCCGAGCAGTCGGCGGGCTTCGGCATTTCACACCGGCAGGCGACAGTGAGGAATGGCCCCACGGATAGGGGCCGGAAGGCACATCCGAGGGTGACCTAAAGTCATGTGAATGAGTGCCGAACGCGCATGTGAAGGCGGGCACAGCTCTGCTAGCCTTGAAACAAATGAAGAACCTGGGGCAAAAGAGGCAGAGGTCAGAGAAAAGGAGGCAGGGAAATGGCACCGCTAACAACGATCAGGCGCTTCATGTGGCTGGCCGCAATCGTGTTGGGGTTCGTGTTCATCGCCGCGGGCGCGTTCATGGTCTCGCAGGGGCTGTCCGCGAAGGACCAGGTCCACGACACGCTGGTGGCGGAGAGGATCACGACGGCGGAAGACGCGTCGATACCGAACGCGGCCGTTGATGACGCGGCGACGGCGGACGCGCAGGCAAAGGTGATCAAGACGCACGTCATGGAGTCCACCGAGGGGAAGACGTACTCCGAGATGGACCGCGAGGACCCGCTGCGCGCGACGTACCTGAACAGCGTTTCGCTGAGGACGGCGCTGAACCTGGCGGTCATGGGGTTCAAGCTGTCCGACCTGGTGATCGGCTTGGGCGCGTTCATCATCGTCGTGGGGGCGACGAACGTTCTCCTGACGGCGCCGCTGCTGTACTGGCTGCGCGAGGGAGAGACGGCGCCCGCGGCGGAGCGGAAGCGGAAGGTGGGGCCGGCAGCGCCCTTCCCGACCGGCTAGCAGCTCAGGGGGTTACCCACAGGTACCGGCGCCCGTAGGGGCGCCGGTGCTGCTTTGGGGGAGAGGGGGCACCCTCGCCCGCGATGGGGGGGGGCAGGGACTGGGCCCAGCCCCTACGGGATGTCGGAGCGGTGCTATACTTATCTCGCCGAATCCCCGCAGATTGGGCAGGGACGGGGCCCTGCCCCTACAGAGGGTGAGGCAACGGGCAGGGCTGAAGCCCTGCAGCTACGTTCCGGAGGTATGTTTTTGCGCGGGCGTGACCTTCTTTCTATCACTGATCTGACGCCGGAGGAGCTTCGGCTCCTGCTGGATACGGCGCACGCGCTGAAGGCCCTTCGACCCTTCGACAGGGCTCAGGACAGGCAGGGTCAGGGTGAGCGGGAAGGAGCGGCGGGCGACCTGAAGGCCCTTCGACAGGCTCAGGGTGAGCGGATACGCGGGGCTCAGGGTGAGCGGGAAGGAGCGGCGGACGACCCTTCGACAAGCTCAGGGCAGGCTCTGAAGGTCGCCCCTACGGAGACCCTTCGCTCCGCTCAGAAGGGAAAGCCAGCCGGGAAAGGCGGGACCCTTCGATTCGCTCCGGGTGACATTGCTACGCTGCTGGCGGGGAAGGTGCTGGCGCTTGTATTCGAGAAACCTTCGCTACGTACCCGCGTTTCCTTTGATGTGGGTATGCGACAGCTTGGCGGCGAGTGTTTGTACCTGTCGCCGGCGGAGATCGGGCTGGACAGCCGGGAGCCGGTGAAGGACGTGGCGCGGGTGCTGAGCCGCTACGTGGACGGGATCGCGGCGCGCACGTTCGAGCACCGGACGGTGGAGGAGCTGGCGCGCTGGGCAGTCGTGCCCGTGATCAACGCGCTGTCCGAGGGCGAGCATCCCTGCCAGGCGCTGGCGGACGTGCTGACGGTGGAGGAGAAGAAGGGACGGCTGGCGGGCGTGAGCCTGGCGTTCGTGGGGGACGGAAACAACGTGGCGCGGTCGCTGTGTCTGGCGGCGGCGATGAGCGGGATGGAGTTCCGGTTCGCCTCGCCGGCGGGGTACGAGTTGCCGGCGAAGACGGTGGCGCTGGCGGCGGAGATGGCGCGGGCCTCCGGGGGCTCCGTGGCCTGCCTGAACGACCCGAGGGAGGCGGTGCGCGGCGCGGACGTGGTCTATACGGACGTGTGGGTCAGCATGGGCCATGAGGGCTCGGCTTCGGCCCGGCGAGGGGCGTTCCAGGGGTTCCAGGTGGACGCGCGAATGATGTCGCTGGCGGCGGCGGACGCGGTGTTCATGCACGACCTGCCGGCGCACCGGGGCGACGAGGTGGCGGCGGAGGTGATCGATGGGCCGCAGTCGGTGGTGTTCGACCAGGCGGAGAACCGGCTGCACGCGCAGAAGGCGGCGCTGGCGCTGATCCTGGGGGAGAGCGAGTAGCGTGGGTTTCTGGAACACGATCCGCGACTCCCTGGAGCGGTTCCAGGCGGCGAGCGTAGTCGATATCCTGACGATCGCTGTCCTGATCTACCTGGCGCTGCTGCTGCTGAAGGGGACGACGGCGATGTCGCTGCTTCGGGGGATCACGATGGTGATCGTGGGGGCGGCGATCCTGGCGTCGGTGCTGAATCTAACGGTGCTGGACTGGCTGCTGAGGAACTCGTTCCCGGCGCTGCTGATCGCGATCCCGATCATCTTCCAGCCGGAGATCCGGCGCTTCCTGGAGCGGGTGGGCAGGACGGGGCGCTGGCCCTGGCCCGGGCGCTCCATGTACGAGCTGGTGGTGGACATCGTCGCTGATACGGCGCTGAGCCTTTCGGCGAACCGGCACGGCGCGATAATCGTGTTCGAGCGGGAGGCGACGCTGGAGGACCAGATCGAGACCGGCGTGAAGCTGGACGCGGTGCCCTCCACGCGGCTACTGGAGGGGATCTTCTACCCGAACTCTGCGCTGCACGACGGGGCGGTGATCATGCGGGAGGACCGGGTGCTGGCGGCGAGCTGCACGCTGCCGCTGTCGGACCGGAGCGACCGTGAGCTATCGGGGCTGCGGCACCGGGCGGCGATGGGGATATCGGAGAGGACGGACGCGGTAGCGGTGGTGGTATCGGAAGAGACGGGGAGCATCTCTGTGGCGGCGAGCGGCAGGATGATATCGCGGCTGGACGGGCCGCGGCTGAGGGGCATCCTGCGCAGCCTGCTGGTGCCAGCAAGCGAGCTGGACCGGCCGGTGCGAAGACGGCTGCCGGGTCTGAGCCGCTGAGCACGGAGACGGGACGATGGAACGGCTGAAGCAGCTTGGCGCCGAGGCGCTGGCCTTTCTGAGGGCCCTCGCCTGGCCGGTGGCGAGCTCCGTGCGCGATAACGTGGGGCTGGCCGCGCTCTCGGTCGTGCTTGGGTTCGGGCTGTGGATCTTCGTCACGCACACGGAGAACCCGACGCGCTCCGGCGTACTGCCGTTCGACCTGCCGGTGGAGGCGGTGAACGTGCCGGGCGACCTGGCGCTGGCCGGTTCGCCGGTGAACGTGCGGGTGAAGGTGGAGGTGGCGGACGACGTCTGGAACACGCTCTCGATGGCGGACTTCAAGGGCACCGTGGACCTGGACGGCCTCCAGGCCGGTACGTACGACCTGCCGGTGCGGGTGGAGCAGCTGACGGGCCGCGGCAACCTCCGGGTGACGCAGGTGATACCGGACACACTCCAGGTGGAGCTGAAGAGCCTGTTCAGCAAGTCGGTCTCGGTATCCGTGAGCCTGGAGGGGACGCCGCCGACCGGCTACGAGGCGAGCGTGCCGGAGGTCGACGCGGATACGGTGCTGGTAACGGGAACGCAGGACCGGGTAACGCTGGTCAGCCAGGCGGTGGCGAAGCTGGACCTGACCGGCCACACGGAGAACCTAACGCAGGCGGTGCGGCTGGAGGCGCGAGACTCGCGCGGGTTCCTGGTGGAGGGCGTATCGCTGGAGCCGAGCGTGATGAACGTATCGGTGGAGATATCGCAGACGGAGTTCAGCCGGGCGCTGGTCATCTCGCCGACGGTGACGGGCTCGCCGGCGGACGGGTACAACGTGGTGAGCGTATCGGCGGAGCCGGCGGTGGCCACGGTATTCGGGCCGCAGTCGTTCGTGGGCGAGGCGGCGACCATCCGGACGCAGCCTATCGACATAACAGGCGCGAGCGAGGACGTGGTCCGGACGGTGGCGCTGGACCTGCCGGCGGACGTGAGCGTGAGCGGCGGAACGAGCGTTACGGTGACGGTGAAGATCGAGCCGGCGGAAGGGCGGCGGACGCTGGGGATAACGGTAGCCGCCGTTGGGCTGGACGCGGACCTGAGCATCAGCGGCGCGCTGCCGCTGGTGGAGGTGGTGCTGCTGGGAGAGCTGCCCTCGCTGCAGGAGCTGCGGCCGAACGACGTGGCGGCGACGATCAACCTGTCGGGGCTGGGGGCGGGAACGCACGAGATAACGGTGGCGGTCTCAGCGCCCGCCGGCGCCTCCGTCGCGGAGGTCAAGCCGGAGAAGGTCAGCGTCACGCTCGAGGCGAGGTAGGTGTGGCCCGGACGAAGGCGCGCCCATTCTCCGCCGCGGCGGACAAGCTGGCCGCGGGCATCACGGGCAAGCCGGTGGTCGCCATCGTGGGGCGGCCGAACGTCGGCAAGTCCACGCTATTCAACCGGCTGATCGGAGGCCGCCACGCTATCGTGGACGACGTCGCGGGGACGACGCGCGACCGGCTGTACGGCGAGGCGGAGCTGGGGCGGGCGTCGTTC
>JAUYGU010000091.1 GCA_030690405.1 Dehalococcoidia bacterium
CAACGACATCGACGCCTCGGACACGGCCCAGGTGGACCTGTTCGTGCCGGACATCTCGGTGACCAAGAGCGTTACCCCGCTCATCTCCAAGGTGACCGACACCGTGTCCTACACGGTGGTGATCAGCAACGACAGCTCCTCCCTGAGCCTGACCGACGCCCAGATCCCGGACCTGGTGCTGGAGACTGCCCTGGACACGCTCGTTGGCGAGCTGCTGGTAGCCGCCAACGCCAACGTGAGCAACTTTGTGAACGGCTGCGGCCTGGTCAACGCCACCCTTGCCGAGACCACCTGCACGATCACCTACGACTACGTGATTCAGGCCGGGGACGACGCTGCGGACGGGACCACGGACGGGGTGGTGAACAACACCGTCTCCGTCGAGAGCAACCCGGCCGGCGCCTTCACCAACGACATCGACGCCTCGGACACCGCCGCCGTGGAGCTGTTCGTGCCGGCGATCTCCGTGACCAAGAGCGTCAACGCCATCTCCAAGGTGGGCGATGATGTCCACTACGTGATCACCATCAGCAACGACAGCTCGTCGCTGAGCCTGAGTGACGCCCTGATCCCGAACCTGGTGTTCGACGCCATTAGCGACACCATAGCCGGGGACCTCCTTACCCCCACGCTGGACCCCAACGTCTCCAACTTCGTCAACAACTGCGGGGCCAGCATGGCGGAGTCGCCGCCGACCTGCACCATCACCTACGACTACACTATTCAGGCGGTGGACGACGTGGCCTCCGACTCCGAGGACGGCGCCGGCTTGGGCACCTGCGGCGACAGCATCAACAACGTTCCCGCGCAGGACGCTGTCGCTGACGCCGCCGACCCCGACTGCGCCGCCGACGGCATCGTCGACAACAAGGTCTCCGTCGAGAGTCACCCCTCAGGCTTCACCAACGACGTCGACGCCTCCAACACCGCCCAGGTCAAGCTGTTCGTGCCGGGCATCAACGTGACGAAGGACTGCACGCCGGCCACGGTGGCGGTGGGCGACACCGTCAGCTACACCTGCACCATCCAGAACACCAGCACGTCGCTGAGTCTCACCGATACCGAGATCCCTGCTCTGGTCTTCGACGCCATCAACGACACCCTCGCCGGGGACCTCCTCACCCCCTCCCTCAACGCCGGCGTCTCCAACTTCTCCTCCACCTGCGGCGCCTCCCTGGCGGCGGGTGCCTCCTGCACCATCACCTACGATCGCGTGATCCAGGCCGCTGACGATGCCGCCGATGGCACGGCCGACGCCACGGTCACGAACACCGTCAGCGTGGAGAGCCATCCCGATGGCTTCACCAACGACGTGGACGACAGCGACTCCTGCTCGGTGCAGATCGTCGGCTGCGCGCTGTCGCCCGGCTTCTGGGGCGGCGGCTCGGGCCGCGGCAAGTGGGACCAGACGGCGGATCCCATCGCCGCGTCGGCTGGCTTCACTACTGGGACCTGCTTCCCGTGGGTGTCCTCCAGCATCCAGGGGACCGGTAGCGGCCCCGCTGGCTGCATCACTTACCTGGACACGCTCCAGCTGTCCGGCAGCGACGTCACCATTCAGCTGTCCTTCAAGTACATCGCCGCGCGGCTGAACCAGGCGGCCTGTGACGCCGGCGTCGCCGCCCTCTGCGCGCCGGGCAGCATCGGTCTCAACGACCTGCTGGGCCAGGTGGAGGACTACTTCGATGGCGTCGGCACAGGCAATCTGGACGACGAGGCCGGCGGTGACTTCAACCCGAACCCGGACGACACCAACACGGACGACCAGTTCGCGGTGCCGGTGGGGAGCAACCCGCCCTGCAAGGGCGCGCCCGCCGTCAAGGCGGCCTGCGTTGAAGGGAAGCGGCTCTTCAACCTTCTCAACAGCTACTTCTCGACGGTGGGCGAGCAGTTCTGCCCGCTGCCGAGCTCGATTCCGGAAGCCTAGGCTAAGTCTGTTGCGGCCCCAGCCTGCGGGGGCTGGGGCCGCAGCTTCTCTAAGACGTAACGAAGGGAGGTGAGAACGGATGAAGAAGAAGCTCATCGCGCTGATCGTGGTTGCGCTGCTGGCGCTGGCCACTCTCACGCCGGCCCTGGCTTCCCAGCCGCCAGGCCTGCTCGGCAACGAGGGCCAGCCCGGTAACCAAGGCGGGTCGCAGCACAACCCGTAGGGAACCGCACGCAGAACTCCGGCGGCGGCTAGAATAGCCGCAGCTAGAAAAAGAACAAAGGGGCCGCGCTGAAAGCGGCCCCTTTGTTCTTTTCGAGATCGTGGTGGAGAGCGGTCAGCGGCGCCTGGCTTCCCAAGCAGAGGGCCCTGCTGCGCTGGTCATCCTGCTCGGCATCGTCACCGCGGCATGCGGCGGCGGCGGACGACATGCAGCCGGCAGTACTCTCCAAGTCACGCTCGACGGGACCGACTGCACGTACAGCGGACCGCAGGAGGTCTCCGAAAGCGACATAGGCCTTCGCGTCGATAATCAGGGTGAGGCGGTGCTCACGCTTGAGGTCTTCAGGCTCCAGGAAGGCAAGCGGCCACTGAGAGATCGCCGTGGTTGAAGTCGATACCCGTGTCTATCACCGCGACGTCGATGCCGCTTCCGGTGAGGCTTCCCCACACCTGGTCTGCACCCACACGCTTGACCCCGGCGGGGATCACCGGGTCTGCTCCTATCCTAGCTGCTAATGTCGAAGGCCAGAAGGGTATGTCGCATTTCGTCGTACTGCCCGCAAGTCACCGCTATCTATTGCCGTCTCTCGCCGTCCTGAGCTTGCGCGCTTAGGGTCCGACAGGCAGCGAGTCCGGGATCGGCGCGCTGTCCGGCACTGAGTCGGGGACAGGCGGGGAATCCGGCGGGACGTCGTCTGGAGCACCGGCGTCGCCGGCGGTGTTGAGACCGTCGTCGGCCTGGTCAGGGGCATTATCGCTCGCGGTGTTCAATCCGTCGTCCGCGGCATCCTCATTCGCGGTGTTGAGACCGTCGTCAGCCTGGTCAGCGGCATCGGCGTCCTGGTCGTCTGCATTGTTGGGGCCGTCGAGGGCGTTGGGGTTGGCGTGGTCCCTGCCAGTCTCCGACGCGTTGCCGATGCCCTGGCCGGCGTTGTCGGAGCCCTCGAAGGCGTTGGGGTTGGCGTGGTCCTCGCCCGTTTGTGCAGCGTCGGGCGCGTGGTTGATGCCCATCGCTGACAGGACCTGCCCGCCTACGTCGGGGCCGCCAAGGGCCGCCGAGGCGCCAGCCGCGCCTCCCGCGAGGAGCGCAACAGCAGCGATCACCGCCGCTGCCCTGGCTGCGGCTGGAGCAAGGATTGTTGGAATCATGCGTCTTTGCCTCTCTTTCATATCCGTTAGCGTGGCCTGCAACTTGTGCTGTCCTCGCTGCTGGCCTGCAAAATTGGGTCTTGCCTTGGGTGCCGCATCGAGGCTGCTCCACAGCTCCAGGTGCGGCCGCAGTTCTGCCGCCCGGTCGGGGTGCCGCTCCAGGCAGCCCTCCATATCGCGGGCGCCGGTCTCGATGTCCCGGATACACTCCGTCAGGATCTTTCGCAGCTTCTTATCCATGTCACTAGGTCTATCGCTGTGCGGGGCAAGATTCGTCGCAACGGGGGAATCTTTTTCAGGTTCCTATTTGAGCCGCTCCCGCAGCGCCAGGATCGCCCGCGCCTGGAGGGAGTAGATCGCGGCGGTTCCCTTGTCCATGACTGCGGCCACTTCCTGCGCGCTCAGGCCGACGAGAAATCGCAGGATCACCACCTCCCGCTGGTTCGTGGGCAGTTTCGCGAGCGCGTCCCGGAGGTCGAACCTGTCGACCATCATCGCCGGATCGCCTGCGCCGCCTACAGTCTCGATGACATCCTGATCGGTGGCGTGCACGGGGTCTCGACGCGGCCGGCGCATGAGGTGCCAGATCACGCGCTGCGGCAGGTCCAGGCCCGCTTTCAGATCCTCGCCTCGGGGCGTAAGAATCTCCCGCTGATAGCTGGCGACGACGTTACGGGCGATGCGGTACAGCCAGGCCAGCATTGGCCGCCCGCGGTACCGGTAGGAGTCGATCCCCTTCAGGGCACCGACGAACACAGCGGAGGCGAGATCCTCGGCTGTCGTCTCGTCGAAAACTCTGGCTCTTGCGTAGCGGAAAATGGCGCCGTAGTGAGTGGTGTATATTTCGGTCCAGGCCTCCGGCGAACGGGCCTTGGCCCGATCTACGAGGTCGGCTTCGTACGGTTCCACCTGGATGGCCGCCTCCGCTGATGCGACTTGTTCATTCATCTCACGAGTAGGATGGTTCGGCCCTCCCTGGGTGTTACAACGACCGGGCGCTGATTTCGTCGCGGAGGCCGGCGGCTTCGATCCCCATCACGCAGCAACGTAGTGTCCGGACCACGGTGGCCCCATTTGAGCATAAAGGGAGGTGCGTCGACGGGGGCATCCTTGAACCGGCGTCTGCGTTGGCCGACTCGAATGGCTACCGCCGCGATGTCTTGGCGGATATCAGAGGCTGCGCGTTCCGATCCCAAGATACTCGGGCGGCTGCTACTCCGATGAGTACCACCGGCGGGACGGCATAGGACTCCGGCCGGCTGACCAAGGTGAGGAAGCGGGAGGAGCGGTGATGGCACCCGGCTCCGCTTCCACGGGACCTTCCAGGAATATCGTGCGGAGCGCGCCCTGCAAGCCTTTTGGCAGCTCACGATGCCCCACGCCGGGGTGTTGCGTGGGGGCACGGGCGGACAGGGGGGCTGTAACCACCTGGACGAGGGCTTCTGGTGCAAGATGGCTGAGAACGACGCCGTCGGGTTCCTCGCCTACAGGGACAGGCCGATGGGGCAGCCGGCGCAGGAAAAAGACCGGCGAAACGATTCGGTTTCCGGAGTGAGCATAGGGGAGCGGATTCGGGGCGCAGAGGTCACTAGGGCTTGAAGGCGGATGATGACCTCGCATCAACACGTCTGGAGATAGCCCGGCACGCCCAGCAGCCGGTCCAGCGTGACGGGGCGGAGGCCGCGCACCCTCAGACCGTCGAGGATGAGGGGCAGAGCCGCGACGACAACGGACCGATCAGCCCCGATGTTCCCGTCCATCCCATCGTGGAGAAGGATAATCGAGCCGGACTTCACGTTGTCCAGCACGCGTTTCGCCACCAGCGCTGCGTCGTCCGTTGCCCAGTCCCCCGCCGACACGTCCCAGGTCACCATCTTCATCCCCTTGCGGTGGACGGCGCGGGCCATGAAGGGGGTATGGTTGCCATGGGGTGGCCGGAAGAGGGTGGGGCAGACTCCCAGGTTGCGCTCGAACGCCGCCTGGGCCGCTTCAAGCTCGGGGTACCTGGGGTCCAGCCAGCGAAGGGCGTCGTGATGGTACGAATGATTGGCGAGGAGATGCCCGTCTTCCATGAGCGCTCTGGACACGTCCGGGCGGGCGTCCAGCGCCTCGCCGACGGTGAAGAACGTGCCCTTTGCACCGTATGCGTCCAGGATATCCCGAATCTGTAGCGTGTACGGCGGGTTTGGCCCGTCGTCGAACGAGATAGCGACCTCGTCGCCATCTCGCGGGCCGTGGCTGACGACGGACCCAAACCAGCCGGCGGTGGGGGTCGTCGCCCCTACGTAGGCGGCGGTCACCATCACAGCGGCCAGGCCGCCGAGTCCAAGGGCCACGGTACCCGTGCCGAGCCTCATGCGCCGGGGCCCGGCGAGGCCCGAGAGCGCCGCCGCGATTGCGACGGCAGCTGCGCCGGCCGTCATCGTGAGGCCGCGCCCCGCCAGAAGACCGGTGGCTATCAACCCGATCGCCACGGCCAGGCCCGGGATCACTGCCCGCGGAACGGGCCTCGGCAACGGGCCCGGGGATGCGAAGGCGAGGCCGGCTCCCAGACCGGGAGCGATCGCCCAGGCGGCTTCGCGAGAGGAGGCCTGTGACTGCATCCTGCGACTGTCCAACGTCTACGGGCCGGGGCAGCGCTCCGATCCGGAAGGGGGCGTGGTGGCCATCTTCCGGGAACGGCTGCTTTGTCGTAAGCCACTGGAGATCCACTGCGGCGGCGAACAGGTACGAGACTTCGTGTACGTGATGGATGTGGCCGCGGCAGTTGCCGCTGCCCTCTCCATTCAACGGGACGCCATCTGGAACGTGGCCAGCGGCGAGGCAACCCGCATAATTGATCTCGCCAGCGCCATGGCGGCCCTGGTGGGCAGCCCCCTGGAAGTCCGTCACCACCCGCGGTGCGCAGGCGATGTGGGCCGCTCGCTTCTGAGCCCGGCCACGCTCTTGTCCACCGGTCTCTGGGGCCCGCCGCTCCCACTCATCGATGGGCTGCGCCTCACGCTGGCGTCGGCCACTGCGGCTGTTCCGGCGGCTGTCCCGGAGCAATGAGCTAACGCGCGCCGGCTGCGCCGCGGCGACGACGAGGCACGTCAACCGGCAGACCGGCAGCTATGCTAGACTAGCTCTGCTGGCTTCGGCGTGAGAGTATGCAGGATACCGCTCCCATCCTCGAGGTCGAGGACGTAACCAAGGCCTTCGACGGCGTCCGCGCCGTCAATCGCTGCAACCTGTCGGTGAGGCGGGGCACTATCACCGGCCTGATCGGCCCCAACGGCGCCGGAAAGACCACCCTCTTCAACCTCATCACCGGCTTTCTCAAGCCCACCGCCGGCCACATCCTCTTTCGCGGCGAGCGCATCGATGGGCTGCCCCCGCATCGCGTATTCCATCGCGGCATCGTTCGCACCTTCCAGATCCCGCGGGAGCTGAAGACGATGACGATCCTGGAGAACCTGATGCTCGTGCCGCCCAGCCAGGCGGGCGAGCAGATATGGAACCCCTGGCTGTTCGGGTTTCGCGTCTCGCGGCAGGAGCGCCAGATATATGAGAAGGCGCTGGGCGTCCTGGAGTTCGTGGACCTCATCCACCTGCGCGACGAGTACGCCGCCAACCTATCGGGCGGCCAGAAGAAGCTCCTGGAGCTGGCCCGCACCCTCATGTGCGATCCCGAGATGATCCTCCTGGACGAGCCCGGTGCCGGCGTGAACCGCGTGCTCATGCGAAAGCTCGTCGAAAACATAGAGACCCTTCGCCGTGACGCCGGCATCACCTTCTTCGTCATCGAGCACGATATGGACCTGGTCACTCGTCTCTGCAACCCGGTGATAGTCATGAGCCAGGGCGAGCGGCTGGCCGAAGGCTCCCCCGAGGAGATCAAGCAGGACGAACGCGTGCTGGAGGCGTACCTGGGAGGCCAGTACCGGTGACCGCAGTGCTGCAGGCGCGCGAAGTAGTATCCGGCTACGGCGAGGTGGAGATCCTGCACGGCGTCTCCCTTACCCTTAACGAGGGCGAGATCGTGGCCGTCATCGGCCCCAACGGCGCCGGCAAGTCTACGCTGCTCAAGGCGATCTTCGGTCTCGTCCCCGTGCGCGCCGGGTCCGTGCAGCTCATGGGGCGAGACGTCACCAACCTGAGCCCGGATCGCATCGTGCAGGTTGGCATGTCGTTCGTGCCGCAGACCGATAACGTGTTTCCGACCCTGACGATCAACGAAAACCTGGAGATGGGCGCCTTCGTCCGCCGCGACGGTCTGCACGATCGCCTGGAGCGTGTGTACGGACTCTTTCCGGACATCGCCTCCCGTCGCGGGGAGCGCGCCAGCCGGCTCTCCGGCGGCCAGCGCCAGATGCTCGCGCTGGCCCGCTCCCTCATGCTTGACCCCCAGGTACTGCTGCTGGACGAACCGTCTGCCAGCCTCTCACCGAAGATGGTAGACTCCATCTTCGAGAAGATCACCGAGATCAACCGGGGCGGCACCGCCATCCTACTTGTGGAGCAGAACGCGCGGGAGGCTCTCAGCTTCAGCAACCGCGCCTACGTGCTGGCGATGGGCGAGAACCGCTTCGAGGGGGAGGCGAAAGGCATGCTGGACAACAAAGAAGTGGGCAGGCTCTACCTGGGCGGCTGACGTCTATGATAGTCCTTCCCGGCTGGTTCTCCGAAACGCTGACTCGGGTTCGCGACCGCTTGGCCGGTCGCGGCGATACGGTGACGGGCATCGTCCTCTGGCTCCTCATCGCCGTCCTCATTGTCTCGTCTGCCGTTGGCTCCACACAGCTGTTCGTGGTGGGCGTCATCGTCGGCAGCATACTTGCGCTGGGCGCCCTCGGCCTCACTCTTATCTACGGCGTCCTCAAGTTCGGCAACTTCGCCCACGGCGACATGATGATGCTGGGCGCCTACATCGCCTTCTTCTTCCTCACCGGTCAGGTCGCTCGCACCGCCAGGGAGGACACACAGCTTCCCTGGGCCCTGGACTCCCTCCCGCATGCCGTGGACGGCATCGGCGACCTCACTTTTGGCTACGGCCTGATAATTGCCGCCTTGCTGGCCGCTGCGGTCATGGCTCTCCTTTCCATCGCGCTGGATCGCCTCATCTACCGGAGGCTCCGCCGCCGCCACAGCGGCATCGTCATCTTCGCCATCGCCTCCCTGGGAGTGGCGATCGCCATACGCAGCCTGATGTTCATCATCTGGGGCCCGGACCCGCGCGTGTACGTGTCGGGCATCCACCGCGCTCAGACCTACCCGTTCGGCATCGTCCTTAAGACGGACCAGATCTTCATCTTTGCCGTCGCCGTGGCGTTGGCTGTCCTGACCTACCTGCTCCTGTTCCACACCAAGTTGGGCAAGGCGATGCGGGCCATAGCCGATAACCCCGATCTAGCCCGCGTGTCCGGCATCGATACCGAGCAGATCATCCTCTGGACCTGGGCCATCGGCGGCGCCCTGGTGGCGGTGGCCGGCGTGCTGCTGGCTGTGCAGTCACAGATTAACCCCCTGCTGGGGTTTGTTCTTCTCCTGCCGCTGTTCGCGGCCACCATCCTTGGCGGCATCGGCAATCCTCTCGGCGCGCTGGCGGGTGCCATGGTCGTCGGCATCGCTCAGGAGGTGTCGATCGAATTATTCGCGCCGGCCTATAAGCCCGGCGTGGCCTTCCTCATCCTCATCCTCATCCTACTGGTGCGACCTCGCGGCCTGCTTGGAGCCAAGGTATGACGGGTATGGACAGGCTAAAAGCACCCTTCGCCGGGCTGCGTGGCGAGAAGCTGATAACCCCCCTGGCCTTCCTGTTCATCACCGCCCTCGTCATTCTGATGCCCGCCGAGCGCTCCGGCTGGGACCTTGAGGCCGTCGTCAGTTTCCTGACCTTCTTTGCCACGACTGTGGCGATCTTCTCCATCTTTACCCTGGGCCTGAACGTCCAGTGGGGGTACACCGGCGTGTTCAACTTCGGCATCGCGGGCTTCTTCCTCGTGGGTTCGTTCACCGCCGCCATCTTCACGAAGGGCGCGCCGCCGCCGCCCGATCCTGTCACCGGGCAGCCCTACGTCGAATACATTGGAGGGTTCGGCGACGAGTTGGACTTCCTCCCCTTCCTGGATAGCGGAGAGTGGTTGCCATTCATCGTCGGGACGGCCGCGGCTGCCCTGATGTGCGGCCTCCTGGCCCTCCTCCTCTCCATCCCCACCCTGCGGCTGCGGGAGGACTATCTCGCCATCGCCACCATCGGCATAGCGGAACTGCTCCGCAACATCGCGCTCCAGGAACAGGGGTTGGTGAACGGCCCCCGCGGGCTCCTGGGCATCCCCAGCCCCCTCTCCGGCCTGTTCGAGCCCGCGGACTACAAGTATGTCTACCTGCTTATCGTCGTGGCCGTGCTCATCGTCGTCTATATCGCCGTGGAGAGGGGGATCCGTTCCCCGTGGGGGCGCGTTCTCAGGGCCCTGCGCGAAGATGAGCTGGCCACCGCCGCCAGCGGCAAGAACGTCTTCGCCTTCAAGATGCAGGCCTTCGTCTTCGGCGCGATGATCATGGGGGTAGGTGGGGCACTGTACGCCTACCAGCTTCGCGCCATCTCCCCGGAAGGCTTCTCTCACTTCTTCTCCACCTTCCTGTTTTGGGTGATGCTAATCGTAGGGGGGAGCGGCAACAACCGGGGGGCCATCCTGGGCGCTTACATCGTCTGGGGCATATGGATCATCAGCCTTCAGCTGCAGGGGTACACCCCTCAGCATCCGGGTCCGCTGGGATTTGCGATTCCCGACATCCTCCAGAGCCGCATCTTCTTCATGCGCGATTTCCTGATCGGCGCCCTCATCGTCATCGTCCTGCTCCTGCGGCCGCAGGGGCTGCTTCCAGAGGAGCGGCGGGTCTCCATCTGGGTGGAGAGACAGGCGAGGCGCCTCCGCGGTGCCCGACCGATGCCGGAAGGGGGGGACGAGACTCCCCCCGAGTGAGGCGTTCAGACGATGAAGCGGGGCCCGCTATGCGGGCCCCGCTCCTCTACCTGGTCGCGATGGTTAGGCGATGATCTGTCGGGCGTGGTCCAGGACCGGGTCGATCTGCAGCACGATGGCCGGCAGCGCGTGGTCAAGGATGGGGTCTATGCGCATGGTGCCGGCCGCCGGGAGCTCCTCAATCGTGTCGGCTGCCAGGTCCACTTTGTAGGTCCTCTCGGTGACGAAGTTCTTGGCGGCCGCGTCGACGCTCCAGACGTCGATGGCGCCGAGAAGAGGGTCACCGGCGTCGTCGAACTCGACGGAACCGGCCGCGCCATCGTAGTCGATATCCTCGCCCTTGCCTGCGGCCTCCAAGGCCGCGGCGATCCCTTCAGGGGGCGCAGCGACTTTGGTCCCCGGCGCGTTGCCTATGTCCCTGAGGGCGTCACGGATGGCAGTGGGATCGACGGAGCCGGCCTTCTCTGCCGCCAGGGCGATGGCTATCACCGCGTCGTAGGCCTCACGCACAAACGGACTCGTGAACAGGGACCCGTACTCGGCCGTGTAGAGGTCTTCGAACTTGCTGGTGAAGTCGGACGGTGGCAGCGCTCCCGGGGAGGTGCCCATCAGGCCGTCGAATTGCGCCCACCCCAACTGCTCGAACATCTTGGCGTCCCTGGTGCCGTCCACGAACACGAACTTGTCGATGAGGTTGTTTTCCAGCGCCTCTTTCAGGTAGACGTACGCCTGCCCCTTCGGGAAGCTGATGGCCACCAGCGCCTCGGGGTCGTCGGCCACGCACTGGTTGAGCTCCGACAGGTAGGTCGTGGCCGCCGTTTGGTCAGCGTGGGACACCTGGGCCGACACCGTTCCGCCGGCGGCCTCGAACGCCGTGGCAAAGTTCTCGCTAAGCCCCAGACCGTAGGCGTTGTTGACGTACATGGTGCAGACCTTGGTGTACCCCAGATCCTCCACCAGCTTCGCTAGGACCTGGCCCTGGGCCGCGTCCGAGATGGGAACGCGGAACAGGTAGTCATCGTCGTTGGCCGCGGTCAGGGCGGGCGAGGTGGAGGCGTGGGTGACCTGGAGGATCTTCTTCGGTCCCGTCACTCCCTCGGCCACGGCCAGGGTGACGCCGCTGGCCAGCGAGCCGACTAAGGCGTGGACCTTCTCGATGTCCACCAGGCGGGTCGCCTCGGCAACGCCTATATCCTTGTCGGTGCCGCTATCGCCCCTCACAATTTCTACGGGATCGCCGAGGACGCCGCCGGCGTCGTTGATATGCTTGACCGCCAGCTTGATCGCGTTCTCTTCGTCGGGCCCGAACGGGGCCAGGGCGCCCGTGAAGTCCAACAGGTATCCGATCTTTAGGGGTCCCTCCACCCCGGGGGCTGCCGTCGGCGTCGTCCCCTCCTTCTTGTCATCCTTGCAGGCGGCGAACGCGATCAGGCCTATGATCATTACCGCTGCTGTTAACAAGAGCCATTTTTGGCGCCCCAGCCACTGTGGCATGGTTTGCCTCCTTTCGCTTTAAGGGAGTCTTCCCCTGTGCAAATCTGACCGATAGCTTACCCAGTCCCGCTCCCATCGTCAAGCAAATACCGACAATAAATTTATCGATTACTTGACAAAGCGATTATCATCTCCCCATTTGCCCCTAGCTCCCGCCTGTCCTACCCTACCAACGGGCTACCTGAGTCCCTGGAGAGATGCCAATGCAGAGCACGCGCCCGCTCCTCCGTCTCGGCTGCCCTGTCCGCTTCCGCGACCGCTGGCAGGGGCGTTTGGCGGCTTTCGAGATCGATGAAGGCTGGCGCGTCCTCAACGTCGTCGTCTCCCGCGGCCTGTTCCGGCCGGTCGAAGTCCGGCTCCCCTTCTCCATCGCCGATGCCTGGGACGACGGCGCGCTCTCTCTGGACTGCACGAGCGACCAGGCGTTCGGCCGCGAACTGCCGCCCGTAGCCGCGCCCGCGATGCCCATCTCCGCCCGCACTCCCGTCTCGGCGGCGGAGGTCCGGCTGGCGGGGGCGCTTGTTGAGCGTTCGTCGCGGCTGGTCAGCCGCCTGCTCCTGGCCGCCGGTATGCTGGCCCGTCACACGCGCGCCGTCGATGTGCGGGAAGTCACCCTGGAGAGGGGCGCGGTGCATCTGGCCGCTCAGCTGGACACCCTGCCGCTCTACCGGCCGGACCCGGAGCTGCTTCAGGCGCTGCGCGACGCCATCGCCGTGCATCCGCACCTCACCGCCGACGACCGCCGCGCCGTCGCCGTGGACGCAGCCGATGGTGTGGCCCACCTCTCCGGCAACGTGCGCACGCCCCAGGCGGAGCTCGCCGTACGCGAGGCGGCTGCCTCCGTTCCCGGCGTCAGCGAGGTGCGGAGCGCCGTCGTGGACGACCACGCGCTGGAGACGGCGGTCGGTCGCGCCCTGGACGCGGCGGGGATGTTCCGCTACGGGCGGCTCTACGTGCGGGCGGCCCTGGGTGAGGTGTCGCTGGGGGGCTACATCACGACGGCCGGCGTCGCCCGCGATATCGTGAAGGCGGCCGCGGCGGTCCCCGGCGTACGCTCCGTCGCCGACCGGATGGAAGTCGCACCGGCGGCCACGGCTTCGGAGAGCGGGCCGGTCACGGCCGCGGCGAGCGCGACCGAGGCCTAGCCGTCGGCGCCTAGCGGGCGCCGTGCCAGACGCCCATGTGGTTGCGTACCGCCTGGGCTGTCAATCTAATCTACGTGATATGATGAATGGGAACACGGATGATCTTCGTCTATCTAGACCTTCTCAAAATCGATCCTCTCGCCGCGGTCGTCCTGTTCGGCGCCCTCTCCAGCGCCCTTGTAGCAGGCATCTCCTTCCACGAGTTCTCCCACGCCTACGTCGCCGATCTCTTGGGCGACGGCCGTCCCCGCAGCCGCGGCCGCGTAACCCTGAACCCACTGGCTCACCTGGACCCGGCCGGAACCATCCTCCTGTTCGTGGTCGGATTCGGTTGGGGCAAGCCGGTGCCGGTGAACCCGGACGCCTCGCGCAACCCGAAGGCGGCCCTCGCCCTCGTCGCCGGCGCCGGCCCGCTCTCCAACTTCGCTGTCGCCGCTGTCGCTGGCCTCCCCCTCAAGCTCGGGCTTGTGCCCTGGCTGCCGCCCTTTAACGTCAACGTCATCGACAGCCTCATCCGCGGCGGCTGGAGCGCCGATGATTATCTGGGCCTCTACCTCAGCGCCATCGTCCTCATCAGCATCATCCTGGGCGTCTTCAACCTCATCCCGATCGCTCCCCTGGACGGCCACCGTGTCGTTCCCGCCTTCCTCACCGACGCTGCCGCCAACGACTACATGCGCTTCCAGTCCCGCTACGGCTTCGCCATCCTCATCGTCCTCATCGCCCTGCCGTTCCTCACCGGCGGTCAGTTCGGCATCCTCTTCGAGGCGATGAGCCCCATCATCAACGCCCTCGCGGGGCTCTTCGCCGGTGCCCACGGGCCCGTATTCGGTTAGCGGCGCTTTTCGCGCAACGCGACCCGTGCTAAGCTCTTGACGCTGTGACGAAAGAGACCAAGGAACGCAAACGTATCACCATAATCGGCCTCGGCCTCATCGGCGGCTCGCTCGGCCTGGCCCTGAAGGCGGCGTCGCTGCCTGACGTCGAGGTGGTCGGCCACGACCGCGAGCGCGGGACGGAGGGGAAGGCGCGAAAGATGGGCGCCATCGATACGGCTGAGCACAACCTTCCCAGGGCGGTGGAGGGCGCCGGTATGGTGATCATCGCTACCCCCATCCTGGCAGTCCGCGAGGTGCTGGAGCAGATCGCCCCCGACCTGCGGGAGGGCTGTGTGGTGACCGACACCGCCAGCACCAAGGAACGCGTGCTGGAGTGGGCGGTCCAGCTGCTGCCGCCGCACGTCAGCTTCGTGGGCGGCCATCCCATGGCCGGCAAGGAGACGCAGGGGATCGATAACGCGGAGGTGGAGCTCTTCCGGGGGCGCGCCTACTGCCTCTGCCCCGCCGTGGACGCCCACGAGGACGCCGTTCGCGCCCTGGTCGGCCTGGTGCAGCTGATCGGGGCGGAGCCCCTCTTCCTCGACCCCAAGGAGCACGACCAGTACGCGGGTGCGGTCAGCCATCTCCCCCTGCTCGTCTCGACGGCCCTGTTCACGCTGATGCGGGCCAGCCCCGCCTGGCGCGACCTGGCCCCGATGGCCTCCTCCGGCTTCCGCGACGCCACCCGCCTCGCCTCCGGCGACCCCCGAATGAGCCACGATATCTTCCTCACCAACCGCGAGGCCGCCGTCCACTGGCTGGAGCGGATGATCGAGGAGCTGCGCCGCTACCGCGACCTGCTGGAAGGCGACGCCGAAGAGCTCCTGGAGACGTTCGGCAGCGCCCAGATGGACCGCGACACGTTCATCGCTGAGCCCCACGCGACGCGGCTGGAGGAAGAGAAGCCGGACGTGCGGCAGGAGCTGGTGAACTCCCTGATGGGAGGCTGGATCAGCGACCGTCTGAGGAAGGCCCGCGAGCTGCCCGGCGTCATCAAGGAAGGGGAGACGGCGAGGGCGGAGAAGCGTCGCAGCAGGGCCGAACAGATAGCCGACGACATCCGGCGCGACCTCGAAAAGCCGAGCAAGAGCGACCGCGGGTGACCTGCGGTGCAGCGGCTGATCCGTTCTGCCCGCACCGTTCGCGGTGCCATCGCCCCGCCCGGCGATAAGTCTATCTCCCACCGCGCCGCCATCTTCAACGCCATCGCCGACGGCGAGGCCACGGTCCAGGACTTCCAGCGCGCCGCTGACTGTATGGCCACCCTGCGCTGCCTGCGCGCCCTCGGCGTCGACTGGCGCTGGCAGGACGAGACGACGCTGACCATCCGAGGCCGCGGCCGGCACGCCCTCCGGGAGCCGGACCGCGTGCTGGACTGTCGCAACTCCGGGACCACCATCCGGCTGCTGGCAGGCCTGCTGGCGCCGCAGCCGTTCTTCTCCGTCCTCAGCGGCGACCGCTCCCTCCTCTCCCGCCCCATGGCCCGCGTCGTCCGGCCACTCCGCCTCCTGGGCGCGAACATCTCCGCCCGCGAAGGAGACACCCGGCCGCCGCTGGCCATTCGCGGCGCGCCGTTGAGGGGCGTCCGCTACCGGATGCCCGTCGCCTCCGCTCAGGTGAAGTCCGCCCTCATCCTGGACGCGCTCTACGCCTCCGGCGAGACGGTCCTGGAGCAGCCGGCGCCGGCCCGTGACCATACGGAGCGCATGCTGGTGGCTATGGGAGCCGGTCTCCGCGCCGAGGGGGGCACGGTGCGCGTGGCGCCGCTGGTCCGCGACCTTTCGCCCATCTCCCTCCGCGTCCCCGGCGACATCTCCGCCGCCTCCGCCTGGCTCGTCC
>JAUYGU010000094.1 GCA_030690405.1 Dehalococcoidia bacterium
CCGCGCTGGAGCAGGTTGCGCAGCGCGTGCTGGAGGTCGCCGAAGTTCATCAGGTCGTCTGTGAGCCCGGCGAGGATGTCGTCCGGGTCAAGCGCCGGGATCTCCTGCGTCCCGTCCCATTCCGAGTAGCGGAAGCGGAAAGTCATACGCTCTCTATAAGCCTAGAACCTGTCCGGGTGCCATTCCCCATATTGGACATCCCAGGTGAAGAGCTTTCCGGTCAAGTCGCCTTCACGCTCTAGCAGTGACCGGATGGGGATCACCAAGTCCGACGCTTCTAACTGACGGGAGACGGTGACGATGCCCGCATGTTGGAACGCCATGATGCCCCACTCGGCTAAGGCTTTCCATAACCTGTGCAGAGACCGGTAGTCTTGCGAGTTCATCGTGACTAGTATCATGTCGTTGTCTGCAGATCGCTTCAGATGGAACGCGTCGGAGCGGTCGCCGAGATCCGAGTCGATGCAGTACTCGACCTCGTGACCCAGCTCCTGAAGCAAAACCACTGCTCGTCTTCCCACGTCAGCGTCAACATAAAACTTCGCCAAGTGTTCTAAGCGGCGAACTCATTAAGCCGGAGCTTCAAGTCAATCTCGTCGCCGTGCTCCTTGTAGTAGCTCCATGCAGCTTCGACATCTTCGCGTGTCAGCACCCCTCCGAACTCGTCCATCACCTTCGCGATATTCCAGTCGAATAGTTTGAGGTACCCCACGACGCTCCACACGGGCACGCCGGGCCCAACTACAGCCTCATGCCGTTCACCGGAGCCCATCGGAATCCGCACTCTACCATCCGTTCCCATCGTTTACCCCCTGTACTGGAAGCGGCCGCCGATCTTGTCCTTGTTCAGCCGCTTGTTCAGGTGCAGCCCTTCCAGGATGAACTCCGCCGCGGACGCCATCGCGGGCTTGCTTTCGGCGGCGCCCAGCTTCTCCACCGCGGCGTCCAGCCCCTCGGCCTGCTTCAGCAGCTTCACGTACTCCGATGACGGCGTCTGGTCGCCCACCTCCACCGCGAAGCCGGCCTTGAACTTCGCCACTATGGTCTCCAGCTCGCCCAGGCTGAAGTAGCGGTTGAACACCGCCAGCACCGCCCCCTGGACCAGCCGGTCAATGATCTGCTCCTCGCGCCCCTCCTCAACCGTCTCGAACTCCAGCTTGCCGCTGATCGCGGGCACCAGGTACGGCAGGTCGCTGATCCGCGGCACGATCTCTTTCTCGTCCAGGCGGATCGCGCGCCGGAAGGCGTTGGCCAGCAGCGCCTCGTAGTCGGCTATCGAGGCGCGGACGGAGACGCCGGAGCGCTGGTTGATGTCCGGGCTGCGGCGGGCGAGCCGCGTCACCTCGGCGACGATCTCCTTCATGTAAGCGGGGACGTTGACCGGGTGCTCCTCGTCGTCCTCGAAGCGTGACCGCTCCTGCTCCATGATCGCGATCTCCGCCTCCACGTTCTTCGGGTAGTGGGTGCGGATCTGGGCGCCGTAGCGGTCCTTCAGCGGCGTGATGATGCGGCCGCGGTTCGTGTAGTCCTCCGGGTTGGCGGAGGCGACGACGAAGACGTCCAGCGGCAGGCGGATGCGGTAGCCGCGGATCTGGACGTCGCGCTCCTCCATGATGTTCAGCAGCCCCACCTGGATGCGCTCCGCCAGGTCCGGCAGCTCGTTGATGCAGAAGATGCCGCGGTTG
>JAUYGU010000100.1 GCA_030690405.1 Dehalococcoidia bacterium
GAACCTCGGACGAAAACGCAACGTCTGCTATACTGAAATAGACCCCAATCAAAGAGGTGATGACCCCTGGCTAAAAGACAGCGACGCAGGAAAGGAAGCTCCGGCGTGCCTGCGGTGCGCCGCACGAAGCTTCCTTTCCCCATAAACCTGATCTGGAACATCAAGGCGTTCTACTTCGTGTTCATGGTCACCATGATCGCGAGCCTCGCGGCGGTGGGGCTGGCGCCGAGCCTCGGCGGCGGTGGCTCCTCGCAGCCGGCGCCGGTGGACGAGGGCTCGCCGGCTCCGGAGGAGACGGCATCGGGGCTGATGACGTTCGACAACCCGGAGAAGACGATCGACACGACGAAGGCGTACAACGCCGTGATCACCACGGACAAGGGCGAGATAGTGGTGGCGCTCAGCAAGGACGCGCCGCAGGCGGCGAACAGCCTCGCCTTCCTCTCTGGGCAGAACTTCTACGACGGCCTGCAGTTCTTCTGGGTGCTGCCCGGTTTCGACGCCCAGGCCGGCGACCCGACCTGCGAGGCGTCCAACCAGCTCTCCTGCAGCGGCGCCGGCGGCCCCGGCTACACCCTCCCCAAGGAGGGAGACGCCAGCAAGGCCGGCCAGTGGTCCGTGATAGCCCCTGTCACTGCGTCCGGCGGCGACCAGGTACACGCCAGCCAGTTCTTGATCGCGCTGGCGCCGGACGAGAAGTTTGAGGGCTCCGTGGTAGGACAGGTGGTGAAGGGTCAGGAGATCCTGCAGGCGCTCAAGGAGCGCGTCCCCTGCTTCGGCTCGCGGCCGAGCCAATCGAACCCCTGCCAGACGAACGACGAACTGCCAGACGCACTCACGATCAAGGACGTGGCAGTCGAGCCGGCATAGCGTTTTCTGCGAGATGAGAAAGAGGGGCCAGCTTAAGCTGGCCCCTCTTGGCGTTTCGGGCTAAGTGATCTAGACCTTCTTCTCTTCGGAGGGCTCGCTCGCGGCAGGCTCTTTCTTCTCCTCTTGCTCGCCTTCCTTCACCTCGCGGCGAAACTCGCGGATGCTCTTGCCTATGGCACCACCGATGCCAGAGAGCCGGGTGGCACCGAAAAGGACCACAACTATGGCCAGGACGATTATGAGCTCCGTCGGTCCGAGGCCCCCCAAGCCTACAAGGAACGGCATCCCATCGCCTCCTTAAGTACTGCGAATCCAGCATACCACAACGGGACGCGGATATTCTGCACCAACACTAGTAGCCTCGTGTTGCTGCTTCCGCAGGCCAAGGCTGGAAGGCTAGCCACAAGAGCAGCAGGAGGTTCAAGACGGGAAAGAGAATCAGCACTACCAGCCATCGGCTGAGCCCAGCTCGGGGCAGAGCCTCCAATGTTAGAGCCAGCAGGAACACGAAGCCCGCCAGCGGTACGATCAGTAGCAGGACTAACCATCCTGACCAGCCGACCTTTTGGCATATTCGCCATTCGGGCCAGAAGACCAGAAACGCCGCGAAGAGAATGAGGAGCTCCACCGGGCCGAGGCTCTGGAAGACCAGGAATGGCATGTCGTCTGCCTCCATTAGGGTTCTCGCCCGCCAACGCGGGTCAGGCGGCCGCCCGCTCCACCAGGAACATTAGGACCAGGAAGAGAAGAGTCAGGCCTGCGGCGGGGAGGCCCACCTGCCAGACGCCGCCTACGAAGAAGAACAGGGCGGCCGCGGCCGATATCGACATGCCGGATACGATGAGGATGCGGGCGACGACGATGTAGAGAGGGACCGGGGGCGGCGGCGGCTGTTCTTCCATCACTCCTTGGACGGAATTATCGCTCCCAGGAGGTCCAACATCAACCGCGCGGCGATGCGGGCGGTGACGCCGGCGGGGTCGTATGCCGGGCAGACCTCACAGACGTCGAAGGCGATAATCCGCGTCCGCTGGGCAAGGAGGAGGAGCGCCTCCTTCAGGTGGTAGTAGCCGATGCCGCCGGGCTCCGGGAAGCCGGTCCCGGGCGACAGAGACGGGTCCAGCACGTCGATGTCGATGGTGACATAAGTCTCGCCGTTGGGGCGGACGTCGGCCAGCGCCCGCTCCGCGCCCTGAGTGACGATCCGCTCGCTGGTGATGGTCTGCACGCCGTGGCGGTGGGCGGCCTCCCAGGGCTCCGCGTGCTCAAGGGCGCCGCGCAGGCCGACCTGGACGATCTGCTTGACGAAAGGGAGCTCGCTGACGCGGCGCATCTGGTTATCGTGGGAGTAGCGCTGGCCGTACTTCTCGTCCGAGTAGTCCTGGTGGGCGTCGAACTGAACGACGGTCAGGGAGCGGTCATCGAAGGCGCGGACGAGTGGCAACGTTATCGCGTGGTCGCCGCCGGCGAACACCGGAACACGACAGCGGGAGCGAACGAAGGCCGCGGCCTCCGTGATGCGGTGGAAGTTCTCCTCCATCTCGACGGTGCGGATATCGACGTCGCCGGCATCAACCATTGAGACGCCGCGGAGGATGCGTTCACCGCGCTCGGCGTCCAGCCAGCCCTCGCCCTTGTCGACGGGTTCGAAGCGCATGGAGGCCTCGCGCAGGGCGAGGGGGCCGAAGCGGGCGCCGGGACGGTCGTTCGTCCCCTGGTCGAAGGGGACGCCGAGGAAGATCACGTTGGCCTTCGCTGCGGCCGGGTCCAGGACGGGGGCAGCGCCGAAGAAGGTGGGCCAGCCGGGCCGGATGGGCACGCTCACGGGCGCCTCCCACCGCCGGGGCGGCGCTCGGCTCGGCGCGCGGGCAGCGGCTGGCGGGTCTGCACGCGCTTGGCCTTCTCCTGGACGTGCGGGGGCGCCGGCCTTCGCCTCGGTCCGCTCTGTCTGGTCGCCATGGCTTACCTCTCGATCAGATGCTCCCGTGTAGCTGCAGGCTTTAGGCCTGCCCCAGCAGACCTGAAGGTCTGCAGCTACGCCCCACCATCCGCTCTACCTGTCGATCTGCGCCTTCTGTAGCCGGCCGGAGTAGTCGATGTAGACGGTCTTCCACTCGCTGTAGGAGTCGAGGGCGGCCGTGCCAGCCTCACGGTGGCCGTTGCCGGTGCCGCGGGTGCCGCCGAAGGGCAGCTGCACCTCGGCGCCGATGGTGCCGGCATTTATATAGACGATGCCTGTGGATATCTGTTCCATCGCCTTGAACGCCCTGCTCACGTCGCGCGTGTAGATGGAGGCGACGAGCCCGTAGGGCACGTCGTTGTTGATCGCCACCGCCTCGTCGAGGTCGGAGCAGGGGATGACGTCGGTGACGGGGCCGAAGATCTCCTCCTGGGCGATGCGCATGCCGGGCCGGACGTCCGTGAAGACGGTGGGCTGGAAGAAGTAGCCACGGTCGAGGCCGTTCCCGGCAGCGCGGGCGCCGCCGACGGCGACCAAGGCACCCTCCTTGCGGCCGATCTCCATGTAGCCCTGAATCTTCTCCAGCGCGAGCCGGTTGACGACGGGGCCGACCTCCGTCGCCTCGTCGAGGCCGTCGCCCAGCCGGAGGGAACCGGCGCGTGAGACGAGCTTGCGCGTGAAGCCGTCCAGGACGCGGTTGTGGACGATCATACGGCTGGCGGCGGTGCAGCGCTGGCCGCTGGTGCCGAAGGCGCTCCAAACGGCGCCCTCGATCGCGAGGTCGACGTCGGCGTCGTCCAAGACGATGATGGCGTTCTTGCCGCCCATCTCCAGGTGGACGCGCTTGCCGGCGGCGCCGCAGTAGGAGGCGATCTCGCGGCCGACCTCAAGGGAGCCGGTGAATGAGACCATGGTGACGCGCGGGTCGCGGACGAGGGCGGCACCGGCCTCGTCTTCACCGAAGACGAGGTTGACGACGCCCGACGGCAGGCCGGACTCCTCCAGGATGCGGACGAGGTTGAAGGCGCTGAGGGGGGAGTAGGGCGAGGGCTTGAAGACGGCGGTGTTGCCGGCGATGAGCGCGGGCATGAGCTTCCAGCAGGGGATGGCCGCCGGGAAGTTCCAGGGGGTGATGGCGGCGATGACGCCGTGCGGCTGGCGCACGGCCATCGCGAACTTGTTGGGCAACTCCGAGGGGACGACCTGGCCGAACATGCGGCGTCCTTCGCCGGCGACGAAGTAGATCATGTCGATCGCTTCCTGGACGTCGCCGCGGGCCTCCTTGAGGACCTTCCCCATCTCGATGGTGACGTCGCGGGAGAGCTCCTCCTTGCGGGCGAGCATCATCTCGGCGGCGCGGAAGAGGATCTCGGCGCGTCTGGGCGCGGGCGTGGTCCGCCAGCCGGGGTAGGCCTCGGCGGCGGCGGTAACGGCGTCCGCTACGTCATCGGGGCCGGAGCCGGGGAAGGAGCCGATCGTCTCGCCGGTGGCGGGGTTCTCGCGCTCGAAGCGCTTATCGCTCTTCGGAGGAGACCAGTTGCCGGCGATGAAGTTCTCGCAGAAGTGCGCCATGCCCCACCTCCACTGTGACACTTGTGCCTGCCGTATCCATGATACACCCCGCGGGAGCGCGGGGTCCGGAGGCGCTACGCCTCCCGCAGTGACCCTCGCCCCTGGCCCCTCTCCCGCTCGCGGGAGAGGGGTGACCGCAGGTCGGGGTGAGGGCACGCTACTCGGGCTTCTCCGCGATCAGCCAGGCGAGCTGCTGCGTGAAGACTATCGTGTCGTCCATGGAGCGGATGCCCAGGCCGCTGAGATCGGCCGCGGCGGCCCCGCCCATGAGGCGGCGGATGTGCTCGATCCGGGCCGGTGAGGAGCG
>JAUYGU010000101.1 GCA_030690405.1 Dehalococcoidia bacterium
GCAAGGACGTGGAGCGCGGCGGCGCGAAGGCGATGGACGCCAAGGCGCGCCTGGCGCGGGAGGTCGTATCGCAGTTCCACGACGCGGCGGCGGCGCGGCAGGCGGAGGCGGGGTTCGAGCGGACGTTCCGCAAGCGGGAGCTGCCGCGGGACGTGCCGGAGCGGGCTTTATCGTTCCGCGAGCTCCTCACCTCCTCCCCCCACTTCGAGGAGGACGGGGAGCGGTACGCCAAGCTTCCCTGGCTCTTGGCCCACCTTGAGCTGGCGCCCAGCCAATCGGAGGCCCAGCGGCTCATCCGGCAGAAGGCGGTGGAGGTGGACGGGGAGGCGGTAGCCTCGCCCAAGCTGGCCTTGCGGGACGGTATGGTCATCCGCGTGGGGAAGCACCGCTTCCTGCGCATCGTGGACGCGGACAAGCACCCGCAATCCTCGTAGGGGCGACCTTCAGGTCGCCCGCCGGGGGCGTTGGATGGCGCTCCCCAAAGCCCAGAGGCGGAGCATCCGGGGCGGGCGGGTGGGACATACCACCTGGGGGATGGGTGGCGTGGGGCCAGCGGGTGGCAAGCACCGCTTCCTGCGTATCGTGGACGCGGACAAGCACCCGTAGCAGCCGGGCGCTTGTCATTCTGAGCGTCGACCACCTCTGCCTTTCCGAACGGCGGCGCGCCGCGAAGCCTGTCCTGTCGCCGAAGGCGACTCGACTAGGCGAGAGCCTGTCGAAGGGGAATCTGGGGCTGCGGAGGGTGGTGGGTCAGGTGGCCCCGAGTGACGCCTCGCATGTTTGCACGCTGCCGGTCAGCCCTTCGCGACCTCTCCACAGAATTCGCGGATCGACTTGTATACCACCGCGCCCGTGCCCTAATATAGGCGCGACATGAGCCCGGATACGCTCGACATCCCCCGGCGCGCCCGCGCCGAGCCCCTTAGCCCGTGAGCGAACCCCCCGAAGAGCTAATCCTCGTCGTCAAAGGCCAGGCCGGCGCCCGCGTCCGCATGGACGTGCAGACCTACGCCAAGTACCTCACGCCGGAGGCCGTCGAGAGCCTGCGCGCGTCCTTCCCCGGCCTCCCGCCTCGCGTCGCCGCCTACGAGATCGAGAAGCACGAACCGCGCGGTGCCGATCACGTCTTCGACGTCCGCTACTCCGCGCGGGTCGATACGTTCGTCGTGCGCAGCCGCTGGCGGAAACTGGATGGCGGCTGGATGGTCGTCCACGCTGAGCGGCTCTGGACGGAGGGGCAGAAGCGGCCGGGCATCGTCTCCCGGCTGCTAGGCTCCGTCGTTCGGGCGCTGGCCGGCCTGCGCCGCCGCTAGGCGGCGTTGACACGCCGCCGCCGCCTCCGTATATTTCGCATCGAATCCCGCCCCGAAGGAGGAGCCATGACCGAGGACCCCGCGGTTGAGCAGGCCGTCCACCGTCACGGCAAGGCGATCGTCAGCATGGACATCGGCCAGATCATGAACGACCTTATGCCGGAGGCCATGATGAAGCTCCAGCAGGAGGCCGGCGGCGGCACCGCCCTCCAGATCCAAAGCTACGAGGTGCTCGGCAGCAGCCGGGACGGCGACGACTACCTGTACGACGTCAAGTACATCGGCCCGCAGTCCTTCACCGTCCGCGCCCGCTGGTCCCGCCTGGGGCCGGAGTGGAAGATCGTGGACGCCGACATCATCGCCCGCGAGTAGGCCCGGCCTTCACCTGAGGGGAGTGTCATTCTGAGCGGCCACAACGCTCGCCTCCCGTGAGGCCGAGGGCCGCGAAGGAATCTGGGGAGTGGCCCGGCGGTGGGTCAGTGCGCCCGAGTCTGTCGAACGGCAAGCACCCGCGGGTCCCGTCCAGCGCATCGCCCGCGAGTAGGCCCTGAGACCGGTATTATTCCGCGAACAGGCTGCCAATAGCGCGCTGGAGGACGGCAGCAGCAAGCAGCAGCGATACCATCACCAATAGCGTGACGAGTGCGGTACGCCATACTCCTCCCATCCACGGCCAAAGAAACGCAGCCACCGAGAGTGCCATGAAGATCATCCCCGCGACAAACAACCCAAGGCCAACGGTAGTAAACGCGGCGGCGTAGGCCGCCGCCACGCAGCAAAGGCCCAGCACGAGGCTGGCCAGGCCGACGATCAGCCATCTACGCCTGGCGACCGGACGCGGTTGTGTAGCCATCAGTGCTTCAGCCTTGCTTCCGGTGGGTCAGGCTTTAGCCTGTCGCTACCGCCGTCCCGCTCGTCCTGAGCCTGCCTGCCGGCAGGCGGGCCTGTCGAAGGACGAGCAGCGCGCCCTACGCCTTCGCCGCCTCCCGCTCCCGGCTCGCCGCCTCGATCAGCTTCTGCGCTACGTTGGCCGGCACCTCTTCGTAGTGCGAGAAAGACATCGAGAAGTGGCCGCGGCCCTGCGTCATCGAGCGCATGTCGGCGGAGTAGCGCTGCACCTCCGCCATCGGCGCCTGCGCCTCCACCGTCGTCATGGAGCCGGTGGGCGTCATCCCCAGCACGCGCGCCCGCTTGCCGTTGAGGTCGCTTATGATGTCGCCGGTGTTGGACTCCGGGACGGTGATCTTCATGCTCATGATCGGCTCCAGCAGCACCGGCTGGGCGTCCTGCGCCCCCTTCTTCACCGCCTGCGAAGCCGCGATCTTGAACGCGATGTCCGAGGAGTCCACCGGGTGCTCCCTGCCGTCCACCAGCTTCACCTTCATATCGACCATCGGGTAGTGGGCCAGTACCCCCTCCTGCATCGCCTCCGCGACGCCCTTCTCCACCGACCCCACGTACTGCTTGGGCACAACCCCGCCCACCGTCTTGTTCTGGAACTCGTGGCCGGTGCCGCGGGGCAGCGGCTCCACCGTCACCGTCACGCGCGCGAACTGGCCGTGGCCACCCGTCTGCTTCTTGTGCGTGTACTCCGCCCGCGCCGTGCCCAGCACCGTCTCGCGGTAGGGCACCCGCGGCAGCGCCATCTCCAGCTCCACGCCGAACTTGCGGCGGATCTTCTCCAGCGCCACCTCCACGTGCGAATCGCCCAGGCCGGAGAGGATCGTCTCGCCGCCGGCGCTGCGCTCCAGGCGCAGGCTGGGGTCCTCCTCGACGATGCGCTGGAGGGCGCTGCCCA
This sequence comes from Dehalococcoidia bacterium, assembly GCA_030690405.1. Next base: position 3,112 of record JAUYGU010000101.1, read on the forward strand.
TCTTGTCCAGGTCGGCCTTCGTCTTGGGGGTGATGGCGGCGCTGAACGCGGGCTCCGGAAGCGATATCGCCGGCAGGGTGACCGGCTTCTCCTTGGTGCACAGCGTATCGCCGGTCTGCGTCTCCGTCAGCTTGGCCACCGCGCCGATGTCGCCCGCCGTCACCTGCTGCGTCTGCTCCTGCGTCTTGCCGCTCATGTGGTAAATGGGGCCGATGCGCTCCGCCGCCTGGCGGCTAGCGTTCCAGGCCTGCGAATCGGCCTTGAACGTCCCGGAGAGCACGCGGTAGTAGGTGAGCCGCCCCACATAGGGGTCGGCGGCGGTCTTGAACACCAGCGCCACCAGAGGGCCGGAGGCGTCCGCCTTTAGCGTATCGCCGTTCGTCTTCACGGGCGCGTCCGCCGGCGAGGGGAAGGCGGCGCCAACGGCCTCCAGCAGCGCCTGGATCCCGAACATCTTCGTCGCCGAACCGGTGAGCACGGGGACGATGCTCCCCGCCAGGATGCCGGCGCGGACGCCCTTCGCCAGCTCCTCCGCGGTGAGCTCGTCGCCGCCCAGGTACTTCTCGATGAGGGCGTCGTCGGTCTCCGCCGCCGCCTCGATGAGCTTCTCGCGGTGGGCGTTGGCCTCGTCGGCCAGCTCGGCGGGGATCTCCTGCTGCTCGCCCTTCTCGCCCACGTAGGCCTTCATCGCCAGCAGGTCCACGACGCCCTTGAGCGCCTGCTGGGAGCCGATAGGTATCTGGAGGGGCACGCACTTCTGGCCCCAGTTGGACTGGAGCTGGCCCAGCGCGGCGCTGAAGTCGGCGTTCTCGCGGTCCATGCGGTTGATGAACACGGCCCGCGGCAGCGATAGCTCCTC
>JAUYGU010000106.1 GCA_030690405.1 Dehalococcoidia bacterium
CCAGCCGCAGCCGGACCGTGATAACATCCTCTTGCATCTGGCCTCCTTTCTGTAGCCGTTTCTTTGCCTTTCGTCTACAGAAACGCCAGATGCTTTTTGCTTACTCACCTCAACTGTATCCACACTGAAGAGTGTAGAGCCCCAACCTCGGCTTTCTTGTCGGCGAACCGCCGTTCTGCTACGATACGTCGGGCGGGGCTGTAGCTCAGTTGGGAGAGCGCCTCAATGGCATTGAGGAGGTCAGGGGTTCGAGCCCCCTCAGCTCCACCAGTGTCTTCTCCGATAGCCAAAGGCGGCGAAGGGGAATAGTAGGGCCGAAGCCCCAACGGGCAAGCCAGAGAGCCGGCGGACGCTGCGAGCCGGCAGAGGGCCCGAACTCACTCCGGAGCCGCGCCGGTGAACTCCCCGCCTCGGTGGGGACCAGCCGGCGACGGGCGCGCCCGTTACAGCGCTTGCCTGCCGGCAGGCAGGCCACTGAGCGGTCGCCGAAGGCGACAATCAGGGTGGTACCGCGGAGCCAGAAGTCCTCCGTCCCTGTGGCGGAGGACTTCTTTAGTTTAGCGAGACATCCGTCCCTGGAGGGAGGGGGCGATCGGTCTTGGATGAACATGAACAGGCAAGCAAGTAGAAGCGACAGGAGAACGCGCTGATGCCGCCGATTGAGGACCAGCTGGAGATCATCGGCCGCTTGGTGCTGGCCGCGCTCTTCGGCGGCATCATCGGCCTGGAGCGGGAGCTGCGGGGATACCCCGCCGGCATCCGCACGCTCGCCCTGGTCACGATGGGCTCGCTGCTGTTCACGGACGTCTCGCAGCTCCTGGGCGGGAACGACCGCGTCGCCGCCGGCATCGTCACGGGGATCGGCTTCCTGGGCGCGGGCGTCATCTTCCGCGAGGGCTACACTGTGCGGGGCATAACGACCGCCGCCACCATCTGGTCCGCCGCCGCCATCGGCATGGCGATCGGCCGTGAGCTGTACCTGGTAGCGGCGGCCGGCTCGATCCTCGTCTTCCTCGTCCTCGAAGCGCGGCCCTTCACCCGCCGCGTGGACGAGGCGATCCGCCGCCGCACCCGCGAGCTTAGCGAGGAGATGGAATCGCTCATCACCTCCGACGCGATGAACGACCGCGACCGGAAGAGAGACGAGGATGACTGACCGCTACAACCCCAGCGGCCATTTCCCTGAAGCGCGGGCTTCAGCCCGCGGCGACGCCCGTTCAATAGAGGACCACGGAGATGACTGACCGCTACAACCCCGCCGAGATCGAGAAGAGGTGGCAGGAGAAGTGGGACGCCAATGGCGTCTACCACACCTCCGGCGACGCCCGCGAGAAGTTCTACTTCCTGACGATGCTGCCCTACACCTCCGGCGACCTCCACACCGGCCACTGGTACGCCATGGGCCCGTCCGACGCCGCCGCCCGCTACCGCCGGATGCGCGGCCGCAACGTCTTTCTGCCCATCGGCTTCGACGCCTTCGGTCTCCCCGCCGAGAACGCCGCCATCAGGGAGGGCGTCCACCCCCACAAGTGGACCTACGACAACGTCGGCCGCATGCGCGGCCAGCTCAAGAGCATGGGCGCGATGTTCGACTGGACCAGCGAGGTCAGGACCTGCGACCCCGAGTACTACCGCTGGAACCAGTGGTTTTTCCTGAAGTTCCTGGAGAAGGGTTTGGCCTACCAGGCGCTGGCCCCCGCCAACTGGTGCCCCTCCTGCCAGACGGTGCTGGCCAACGAGCAGGTCCTCCCCGACGGCACCTGCGAGCGCTGCCGCACGGCCGTCACACACCGCGACCTCGAGCAGTGGTTCTTCCGCATCACCAACTACGCGGACGAGCTGCTGGACTTCTCCGGCATCGAGTGGCCGGAGCGGATTATGCCGATGCAGCGCAACTGGATCGGCCGCTCGGAGGGGGTGGAGATCGCCTTCGGGCTGGACGCATCCGGCGTCGGGCAGAAGGAGCTGCGGGTGTTCACCACGCGGCCGGACACGATCTTCGGCGTCACGTTCATGGTGCTGGCGCCGGAACACCCGCTGGTGCCGCTGCTAACAACGCCCGACCGCCACGCGGAGGTGGAGGCATACGTGGAGCAGGCGCGCCGCCAGACGGAGATCGAGCGGCTGTCAACCGAGCGGGAGAAGACCGGCGTCTTCACCGGCGCCCACTGCAAAAACCTGCTCAACGGCGAGGACGTCCAGATCTGGGTCGCGGACTACGCCCTGCTCTGGTACGGCACCGGCGCCGTCATGGGCGTGCCCGCCCACGACCAGCGTGACTTCGAGTTCGCCCAGCGGTACGGCATCCCCGTCCGCGTCGTCATCGCGCCGCCGGACTGGGACGGCGCGCCGCTGGAGGAGGCCTACGTCGAGCCGGGCACGATGGTGAACTCCGGCCGCTTCGATGGCCTTCCGAACGAAGACGGCAAGCAGGCGATCGCGGGTTATGTCGAGTCGCAGGGCTGGGGGAAGCCCACCGTCTCCTACCGCATCCGCGACTGGCTGATCTCCCGCCAGCGCTACTGGGGCACGCCCATCCCGGTCATCCACTGCCAGAAGTGCGGCGCCGTCCCCGTGCCGGAGGACCAGCTCCCCGTGCTCCTGCCGGAGGACGCCGAGTTCAAGCCGACCGGCGAGTCGCCGCTGGCCCGCCACGAACGGTTCGTCAACGTGGACTGCCCGCACTGCGGCGGCCCCGCTCACCGCGAGACGGACACCATGGACACGTTCATGGACTCCAACTGGTACTTCATCCGCTACCTCAGCCCGAACTACGACGCCGGGCCCGTCGACCCGAAGCGCGCGGAGGCCTGGTTGCCCGTGGACCAGTACACCGGCGGCGCTGAGCACGCCGTCATGCACCTGCTCTACGCCCGCTTCTTCTGGAAGGTGGCCCGCGACCTCGGCATCGTCAAGGGCGACGAGCCGTTCCTGCGGCTGTTCAACCAGGGCCAGATCCTGGGCCCGGACGGCCAGCGGATGTCGAAGTCGCGCGGGAACGTCGTCGCCCCGGACGAGTACGTCGCCCGCTACGGCGCCGACACGTTCCGCTGCTACCTGATGTTCATCGGCCCCTGGGACGAGGGCGGACCCTTCGGCACCGAGGGGATCAACGGCGTCTGGCGCTGGCTCAACCGCGTCTGGGGGCTCGTCCTGAACGAGCCGGCCTTCGGCCAGGCGTCCGCGGACGCCGTGCGGGAGATGCGCCGCCTCACCCACCAGACGGTCCGCAAGGCGACCGAGGATATGGAGCGCTTTCGGTTCAATACGCTGCTGGCCGCCCTGATGGAGATGACCAACGGCCTGCTCCACGCGCGCGACGCCGGCCCCGTCGACCTAGACGCCTGGACCGAGGCGGTCGAGTCGCTGGTGCTGATGCTGGCGCCGGTGGCGCCGCACGTCAGCGAGGAGCTGTGGACGCGCAGCGGCCGGCCGTATAGCGTCCACCAGCAGGCCTGGCCGGCCTGGGACCCGGAGCTGGCCCGCGAGGACGAGATCACGCTGGTCGTCCAGGTGAACGGCAAGGTGCGGGACCGCATCGCGGCGCCCGCCGGCATCGACGAGGCGCGGGCGAAGGAGCTGGCGCTAGCGAGCCCGCGCGTCCGCCAGTTCACGGACGGCAAGCAGCTGG
>JAUYGU010000117.1 GCA_030690405.1 Dehalococcoidia bacterium
GTGGAGGAGGCCGCGGGCGACGTAGTCGTTCGCTTCGTCCCAGCTCACCTGCAGCCAGGGGTCCTCGCCACGACGGAAGTACTGCCGCGGCGGCAGCCCGCCCTCGTCCGCGGGGAAGCCGGCGTCCGCCCACTCCTTCCAGCCCTTACGGATGGTCGGCTCCTTGACCCGGTACGGCCCGTATATGCGCCGGACATAGGTCATCCCCTTCAGGCAACCGCGGGGGTTCCAGACCGGGGTGAGCTTGTTGCCGTAGAGGTCGTCTACCTCGCCCGCGTCGTAGGCCTGCTCCATGCGGGTGATGATCCCGTTGCGGACGAAGGCGCGCAGGCGGCAGTTGTGAGTGTCGTTGGGGGCGCAGATGAAGGTGAAGCTATCGTCGTAGTGGTACTGGTCCAGGTAGACCTTCTCCCAATCGCGATCGGGGTAGGACTCCAGCGGGTTGGCGATGCCGGGGACCTCCTCCAGGAAGGCGAGGTCGAGGACGCTGGCCGCGCTGACGGCGGCGAGGGTGCCGGCCGAAAGCCTGAGGAACGTCCTGCGGGAGAGCTGTGACATGCGCGGCCTACCCTTTCCGTGAAGGATGGTACAAACCGTTGGTCACGGTGTCTGTCGGGCAGTGTCCCATACCGCTGTGGGGCGGCGCATGAACTTGGTGGTGGGGCAGAGCCCGACAGCGACCCCCACATTCGGCCCGGCGCACCGGCGGCCCGGCCTGTCAGGGAAAACCCTACGTTGAGTAGCGGCCCTACCTGACAGACACGACGTTCGGCGCCCACATATTCTGAAAGGAGAGGGCGAAGGGATATCATCCGGCCCTCCCTTCGCAGGGCAGTCCTGGGAAGCGAGGCGTTTGTGAGCGTTCCGCTAATCAGCGTCGTCGGCAACTCCGGCGCCGGCAAGACCACGCTCCTTGAAAAGCTCGTGCGGGAGCTGAAGTCCCGCGGGTACCGCGTCGCCGCCATCAAGCACGACGCGCACAACTTCCAGATGGACCACCCGGGCAAGGACACCTACAGACTGGCTGAGGCCGGGAGCGACGCCGTCATCATCTCCGCTGCTGACCGGCTGGCCCTGCTGGAGAGGGTCGAGGAGGAGCGGACGCTGGAGGACCTGACGGCGATGGTGTCCGGCCGCGTCGACATAATCCTCACGGAGGGCTACCGCCGCGCCGCCACGGCCAAGATCGAGGTCTCGCGGCGCGATTTCAGCAGCGAGCTTGTGGCGCCGCCGGATGAGCTGATGGCGCTGGTCACCGACCAGCAGTTCGATATCGACGTGCCGCACTTCGGGCTGAACGACGCCGCGGCGGTAGTCGACTTCCTGGAGCGGCGCTTCTCTCTGATTGCGGGCCGGAAGGCGGCGGCCGCGAGAGGCTGACCCGATGCAGACCTCCGCGGCCAGGCCTGTAAACGCCGCCCCACGGCTGGCGTTCGACCTGCAGGAGTGGAGCGGCGCTTTCGGCGACCTGGGCCTCCTCATTCCCCTCGTCGCTGCGCTCGTGATCCGGAACGGCTTCGACGGCACGTCCGTCCTGCTGGTGTTCGGCGCCGCTTACATCCTGAGCGCCCTCTACTATCGCTTGCCGATGCCCGTCCAGCCGCTCAAGGCGATGGCGGCGATCATCATCGCCCAGGGGCTGGGCGTGGACGTGGTCTCCGCCGCCGGGCTGCTGATGGCCGCCGTCCTGCTCACCCTGGCCGCGACCGGCGCGATAGGGCCGCTCTCGCGGCTGTTCACGCGGCCGGTGGTGCGCGGCATCCTGGTGGCGGTTGGCCTCCTGCTCATCAAGACCGCGGTGGATATGGCCACGTCCGGCCAGGTGCTGCGCGGCCACGATGAGTCTTACCTCTCGCTCGGCGCGGACGTGCCCGTCAGCCTTCTGCTGGCGCTGGGCGCGGCGGCGGTCGTCGCGCTGGCGGTGTGGAAGCGCGGCCTCCCGGCCGGACTGATCGTGCTTGCGCTGGGCGTCGCGGCCGGCTTCGCCTTCGGGTCCGCTGGTATGCTCTCCGGACTGAGCGTTGGTCCGGAGCTGCCTTCGCCGGCCTTGCCGGGCGCGGCGGCGTTCGCCACCGCGCTCGTCGTTCTCGTGATTCCGCAGCTGCCGCTGACGGTGGGCAACGCCGTCGTCGCCTGCGCCGATACCGCCCACGGCTACTTCGGCGAGCGGGCGTCACGTGTCACCCACCGCTCGCTGCTGACGACGATGGGTCTGGCCAACGTGTTCGCGGGGGCTGTGGGTGGCATGCCGGTCTGCCACGGCTCAGGCGGGCTCACGGCGCATTACCGCTTCGGCGCCCGCACGGCCGCGGCGGGGTTGATCATCGGTTCCGCGCTGGTGGCGCTGGCGCTGACGTTCGGCTCCGGCGCCGTCCAGCTGTTCGGTCTGATACCGTACCCGGTCCTCGGTGTGATGCTGGGCGTGGTCGGCGTGCAGCACGCCCTGCTGGCGAGGGACTGCCGGCGCGCCGAGGAGGTGGCCGTGGTCGCCACGGTAGCCCTTACCTCAGTCGCGCTGGGGAACGTCGCTATCGGGTTCGCGCTCGGCATGGCGTTGCACTTCACGCTCGCCGGCGCGCAGCGGGCGCTGTCGGGGAGCGGGTTGCTGACCGGAGGCCGTGAGGCCGCGACGGCAGCCGGCCCGGACGCGGTAGCAGTGAGGGAGGGATAGGCAGATGCTTCCATTGTCAGCGCTTCTAGACGGCAGTGTCCGGCCGGAGGACGCCCTCCGCCACCGGCGCTCCACGGCGGCCCTGCCGCCCCACCTGATCCACTACTCGGCGGACAAGAAGCCGGTCGTCGTCTGGAACTCCACCCGCCGCTGCAACCTGTACTGCATGCACTGCTATGCCGAGGCGAAGAACCGCGATTTCCCGGGCGAGCTGACCACCGAGGAGGGCTTCCGCCTCATCGATGACGTCGCCGGCTTCGGCTCGCCGACGATCATCTTCTCCGGTGGCGAGCCCCTGGAGAGGCCGGATATCCTGGATCTGGCGGCCCGCGCCAGCGCCCGCGGTCTCCGCTGCGTCCTCTCGACGAACGGGACGCTGATCACGGCCGAGCTGGCCGTTCGCATCCGCGAGGCCGGGTTCGCCTACGTCGGCATAAGCCTCGACGGCATCGGCGCCGCGCATGATAAGGTCCGCGGCAGCGTCGGGGCGTTCGAGGCCGCGCTGGCGGGCATCCGCCGCTGCCGGGACGCCGGCGTGAAGGTGGGCATCCGGTTCACCCTGCACGGGAAGAACGTGGACGAGCTCCCCGGCGTGCTGGACCTGCTGGAGTCTGAAAACGTGCCGCGCTTCTGCATGTACCACCTGGCCTACGCCGGTCGCGGCGACCGCATCCGCAAGTTCGACCTGGACCCGGCGGCAACCCGCAAGGCCGTGGACTACCTGATAGAGCGGACCAGGGACTTCCACCGCCGCGGCGTCACGAAGGAGGTCCTGACAGTGGACAACCACGCGGACTCCGCCTACCTCTACCTGCGGCTGCGAGAGGACCAGCCGGAGCGGGCGGAGGAGGTCCGCCGTCTCCTTGGCTGGAACGGTGGCAACCAGTCCGGCGTTGGCATCTGTTCTATAGACCCGCTCGGGAACGTGCACGCGGACCAGTTCTCCTGGCTCTACAGCTTCGGCAACGTGAAGGAGCGCCCGTTCAGCGCTATCTGGCCGGACACGTCGCACCCCAGGATGGCTATCCTGAAGGACCGGAAGTCCCATCTAAAGGGACGCTGCCGCGAGTGCCGGTTCCTGGACGTCTGCAACGGGAACCTGCGCGCCCGCGCCGAGAGCTTCTTCGGCGATTTCCTGGCCCCCGATCCTTCCTGCTACCTGACCGATGAGGAGATCGGCTACGAGACCGCCGGCGATGAGTGGCAGGTGCCCGTTCAGGCCGTCGAGAAGGAGGTGGCGAGATGAGGAGCCGCATGGCGAGCGAGATGCGCCGCCGGACCGACGCGCGCATGGTCACGGCGGACTTCAGCAAGTCGCCGTTCACGCTGGCCTGGGAGATCACTCGCGCCTGCGCCCTGGCCTGCATGCATTGCCGCGCCGAGGCCCAGCCGAAGCCCGACCCCAACGAGCTGACCCACGACGAAGCGATCGGCGTCCTCGACCAGATCCGCGACATGGGAAACCCGATCCTGGTCGTCACCGGCGGGGACCCCCTCATGCGCCGCGACGTGTACGACTTGCTCACCTACGCCGTACAGAAGGGGCTGCGCACGTCCCTCACCCCCAGCGCGACGGCGCTCGTGACGCCCAAGAACCTGGCGAAGGTGCACGACGCGGGCGTGGTCCGCGTCGCCGTCAGCCTGGACGGCCCAACCGCGGAGGTGCACGACCGCTTCCGCGGCTTCCGCGGCACGTTCGACCGCACGCGGCGGATCATGCGGGACGTTACGGAGGCGGGGATAGCCCTCCAGATCAACACCACGGTGAGCCGCTTCAACCTGCCGGTGCTGGAGCAGATGCCGGAGATCGTTTCGGAGTCCGGGGCGGTGCAGTGGAGCGTGTTCTTCCTGGTGCCAACCGGCCGCGGCAAGCTGGGCGATATGGTCACAGCAGAGGACCACGAGCGAGTCTTCAACTGGCTGTACGACCTTTCGCGCGAGGCGCCGTTCGACGTGAAGAGCACAGCGGCGCCCGCGTACCGCCGCGTCGCGATCGAGCGGGCGAAGGCGGAGGCGCAGGAGGGTGGCGAAGGGCCTGCGCGGCCGCTGGCGGGAGCGGGTTACCGGTTCGAAGACGGGCTAAACCGGCCCGTTTTGGGTGTGAACGATGGCAACGGCTTCGCGTTCGTTTCGCACACCGGTGAGGTGTGTCCGTCCGGCTTCCTGCCGCTCGCGGCGGGCAACGTCCGGGAGCGGCCGCTGGCGGAGATATACCGTAACGCGCCGCTCTTCCTCGACCTGCGCGACCCCTCGAAGCTGAAGGGGCGCTGCGGCATCTGCGAGTACCGCGAGGTCTGCGGCGGCAGCCGCGCCCGCGCCTGGGCCGTCAGCGGCGATTACCTGGCGGAGGACCCGTCCTGCGTCTACCAGCCGGCGGCGGCGTGAGAGGCCGGGGCTTCGTGCTCGGTACGGTGCTTGAGCGGGCGGCTCCCTGGCGAGCGAAGAGTCCGGCGCGGCTGGTCTTGCGGCTCGCCGTTCTCGTGATGCTGGGGCTCGCGGCCTACGTCGTGGCCAGCGAAGGTCTGCGGGGCCTGCTGGCGCTCCTACCCATACTGGGCGCGCACGTCCTCGTCCTTCTCGTGCTGTACCCGCTCTGGCTTCGCTACCGGCGAAGGCGGCGCGTGACCGCCGGGAACGCCGAAGGCTCACAGTGAGGCGGTAGGCCTGAGGCTACTCCTTCGCCAGCGCCGCGCCTACCCAAGTGCGCGCCGCTACCATAGACGGCAGGCCGACGGTGGTCAGGGACAGAAGTACCACGTGGTCCATCTCCGCCTCGGTGACGCCCGCGTTGCTGGCCTGCCACGCGTGGGAGCGCACGGCCCCCTCCAATCGGGCCCCGACGGAGATCGCCAGCTTCACCAGCCGGCGCGTGCGTTCGTCGAGGGGACCGGCTTCGTGGGCCGCATTGGCCAGCGCCTCGTAGGCCTGGTGGACGCGGGGGTAGTCCTGGCGCAGCTTCTGAAAGGGCTCCGGTAGTTCTGGCATCGGCGGGCCTCCTTTGGGCTAGCGGCGTGGCTAGGCCCATTCTAAGGGGGTAGGCGTCCCCGCGGCGACCCTCAATTGTACGGCGGCTTACCCTTGGGCCAGGTGGTCTCAACCTCTTTGGCGTAGATCTCGTTGACGACGTTCACCAGCTCCGCGTGCTTGATGAGGATCCGCATGTCGCCGGTGATCTTGATCGTGCCCTTGAGGCCGGCCTCCACGGGGTCTACCAGACCCGCCGCGACGCCTTCGAACACCGTCGCCGGCACCTCGAAGATGAAGTCGAACTCCTTGCGCGGCGGCGGCTCCGCCACCTCGAAGTAGTCGCTGCACTTGCCGTCGTCCAGGTGCACGATGAAGAACAGCTTCTCGCCGTCCGGCAGGTAGGGGGATAGCGTGTCGCCCCGCAGCTCGGCCAGCGCCTTGTACTTGCCGCGGGGGGCGTTCTTCTCCACCTCCTCGTTGCGGTTGAGGAGCTCTTTCAGCTCCTCGTACCAGTCTTTCGTGTAGATGGCTGGCATGGCACCGTCCTTCTTCTAGTAGATGCGGTCTTCTCGCTGCCATATCTTGGGCAGGTCGTGGTCGTCGGCGATGACCTTGAATGCGTTGTAGCCGGGCGCGGCGCTGATGCCGCCGCCGCCGGCCGAGGCGCCGCACATGTACAGCCCCTCGATCTCCGTGCGGTATCCGTAGGCACGCGGCACCCCCAGCGCGAACGAGCCGGGCCGCCCGTGTGAGAAGTCGCCCTCCGGCATCCCGATCTTCTTCTCGATGTCGAACGGGACGTACAGCTTGTCCGCGATCACGTTTTCGCGGGTCATGTTCGGCGCGTACTTCGACCACAGGTTCAGGAAGCGGCCGTTGTAGGTTGCGCGCACCTCGTCCCACTCCTGCGGCGACAGGCAGGACGCCTTGGGGAAGAAGAACCAGCCGTTCATCACGTGCTGCCCGGGCGGCGCCTGGCTGGGGTCCCAGAGGCTGTTCACCCACGTCCCGGCGCCGGGCGTCTCCGGGATGCGGCCGCCGTACGCCTGAAGGATGTACTGCTCGACGTCGTCGGCGTTCTCGAAGCCGACGATGGTGTAGAAGCAGCGGTTGATATCCGCATCGTGCTTGGCGGACTTGTAGTCCGGCGCCTCGTGGAGGGCGAAGGAGGGCGTGCCCAGGACGTGCTCCGGGCCGAACCGCCAGTTGGCCAGCCGCTCCTTGCGGAACAGCGAGAGCTTGTCCCAGCCCAGCAGCTCCATGAACGTCGTGCGCGGGTCCGCGTTGGAGGCGATGATTCGCGCCTCGATCTCGCGCCCGTCGCGGAGGCGGATGCCGGTGGCGCGGCCGTTCTTGGTGAGGATGCCGGCGACGTGGCTGTTGTAGCGGAGGTCGACGCCGTTGTTCAGGCAGGCGCTGGCCATCGCGTGGCCCAGCGTGTGCGTGCCGCCGACAGACATGTAGTGGATGCCGCACAGCCAGATCACCGAGATGACGAACCCGAAGCCGTTGCCGGTGTGGACGTTGGAGCCCCACTCGATGCACTGGCGGTAGAGGACGGCGCGTAGCTCCGTCGACTCGAACAGGTCGTCGATGAGCACCTTGGGCGACTTCTGCATCTCGCCGGGCTTGAGGCCGAGGCTCATCCATAGCTCGAACAGCTTGGCGGTGATGGGGCTGGCCGCCTCGCCGCGGGACTCGTCGGGCGGCGGCGTGTAGAGGAGGGCGGCCAGGTACTTATCGTTCGCCATCACCTTGCGGCGGACCTCGTTGAACACCTCGGCGTCGTGCTTGGAGAACTGGGCGATGCTGGCGTAGGTCTTCTCTTCCAGGTCTGGCGTGTAGATGATCAGGGGCGGGCGGCCGTCGGCGAAGGCGATGCCGACCTGGGCCTCCGGCTTGATCATGCGGGCGCCGAAGCTGGGGAGGTCGAAGTCCTGGTAGAAGGGCATATAGTCGATGAACTCCATGTACTGGGCATGGAGGTTGTGCCAGAAGCCGGGGACGGTGGCCTCTTCGGTATGCACGCCGCCTCCCTCCTCGTGCCGGCGCTCGAACACGCCCACCTTCAGGCCCGCCCGGGCCAGGTAGGCGGCCGTGCAGAGACCGTTGTGACCCCCTCCGATGACTACCGCGTCGTAGCTAGCGTCTGGCATATCCTTACCTCCGTCAGATCAACCAAAGGGCGAGGGCGATCGCGCCCCCGATGGCGAAGCCGCCCGCGGTCAAGAGCGCTGCCCAGGCCAGGTGGTTCCGGCGCGCCTTCGCTTCCGGCGGGAGCTTCATCAGGCTGTGGACGTGAAACGGGAAGAACGGCTTTCTCAGCGTTGAGCGCACGCGCAGGCGGCCCCGCAGGTGCTCCACCAGGGGGTTCGTCTCCCCCTGCAGCAGTCGCGTCAATCCACGGTACGGGCCGACGATCGAGGCGTCCAGCGGCGGGCGCTCGCCGTCCCAGATGGCGATCTCATCGCCGCGGAACTCCACCGTTACGGACGTGCCGTAGTCGTCTGCCGTCATCGCCAGCCGTCCCCGCAGGCGCTGGGCCAGCCGCCGCTTATCGGCGAACTCCGCCAGGTCCTGCTCCAGGTACTGCTGGACGATTGAGGCCAGGCCGCTCTCCGCACCATCCTCCAGGTGGACGGCGACGGCCGGGGGGTCCGCCACCAGCGTCACCGCCACCAACGCTCCAGCCCGTAGTCTTCGGCGATGGTCTGGAGGGCGTTGTAGGCGGGCGCGAAGGTGACGAAGCCGTGCGGGTGCTGGGTAGCGCCGCACATGTACAGGTTGGGGATCGGTGTGCGGTACTGCGACAGCTCCTCGAACGGGCGCTTGTCCAGCAGGTTGTCGATGTCGATCAGGCCGCCCATCCAGTCGCCCTGGACCATGTTGGGTATGCGGCGGGCGATGTCCAGCGGCGTGTAGGTGGCCCATTCGATGATCGCCCCGTTGTTGAGGTTGGGCGCCGCCTCCTGCCACTTCTCGATGCAGCGCCGGCCGTAGCCTTCCGCCATCTCGTCCCAGGCCTCGGCGCCGCCGGTGGCGAGGTTGTACGGCGCGAACTGGCGGATGAGCCCCGTGAAGTAGCCCGGGGGCGCGTCCGAAGAATCGAACAGCGAGTTGACGGCGCAGTTGGGCTTCGGGTCGGGGAGTTTGCCGGCGCGCACGTCGTCCCAGTGGCGGTTCACGTCCTCCGGCGTCTCGTAGCCCAGGTTGATGACCCAGGCTTGGTTGATGTCGGGGTCGAAGTCGGCGGCGCGGTAGTCGGGGGCGCGGGTCATCGCCAGGTGGACGGAGAAGAACGACCAGTCCATGTGGGGGAAGCCCTCCACCGCCTTGACGAAGGAGCCGGAGAGCTTGTCCCGTGGCACCATCTTAAGGAACGTCTGCTCCAGGTTGATGGAAGAGGCGATCATGTGGCGCGCCTTCGCCGTGGAGCCGTCCTCCAGGCGGACCCCCGACGCCTTGCCGTTGTCGAACAGGATCTCCTCGACGCCGTGCTTGAGGAAGACGCGCCCGCCGGCCTGGGCAAACGCCTCCCAGATGGAGTGGGCGAGGGCGTGGGAGCCGCCCAGGCAGACGTGCCAGTTATCGATCTTGCCGACGAGCAGCGGGAAGGAGACGGCCAGCCCCTTGCGGTCCGTGGAGTAGCCGGCCAGGGCGGCGTGGAAGGCGAGGTGGGCCTTCACCTTCTCGTTCTCGA
>JAUYGU010000120.1 GCA_030690405.1 Dehalococcoidia bacterium
TCGACCTGGACAAGTGCGAGGCGGTCCTGCGCGGGCGGCCGATGCCCCTGACGCCGACGGAGCTGCGGATTCTCGCCGTGCTGGCGGAAAAGGCGGGCAAGGTGCTCGACGCCCGCACCCTGCTCACATCCGTCCACGAGCACGACTACGACGACCGCGAGGCGCAGAACCTGGTGAAGGTCCACATAGCCAACCTGCGCCGAAAGCTTGAGGACGGCCGCGATGGCAACCCGTACATACTGTGCGTGCGCGGTTTCGGCTACATGCTGGAGCGCCGCGCTGAGCGGCGCGAGAACGATCCGCTGACAGAGCTGCTGGAGACCGCGAGCCAGGACAGCTAGGGACCGCTCTTTACGCGATCTGAACCTCCCCTTAACTTCATCTTTACCCGCCCTTTGTCACAGACTCGCCCATCTCTGCTAGCCTGAACCTGGAACTCCACGAAAGAGATGGGAGGCAGTAATGGGGCTCAAGCTCTTTAGGCGAAAGCAGCACACTGAGGCCACGCGCCCGCCGGACATGGGCGCCGTCAGCGAGCGCTACAACGAGTACTTCCCGCGACTGTTCGCCTACGCGCGCACCTGCGTCGGCGGCGAAATGCCCGCCCAGGACATCGTCATTCAGGCATTCAACCGCGCCTTCGGCCACCCGGACAGCGCCGACGAGGACCGCTTCCGCACCGTCCTCTTTCGCACCGCGCGCCGGCTCTGCCGGCCGGCCCTCAAACAGGCCAGGGTTGATGACGGCGACTCCCTTAACCGCCGTGAGCGCGAGGCCCTCTCGCTCGTGTTTGACGCCGGCCTCACCCGCGATCAGATCGCGCGGCTGTTCCGGATTCGGGAGACCACCGTGAGCGCCCTGCTGATGAGCGGCCTGCGGAAGCTGAAGGAGCAGACCTCACCGGCCGCCGCGGCGGCTTACCTGAAGCTAGCCTAGAAACTCTTTTTCAATTGCAGGGAGGGCCGGATTCATGACGCCGGAGTTCACCGCAGCAACGGTTGCCGGGGCCATCGCCTGGGTGCTCCTTCTATTCGCCTCCGTCCTGGCCATCATGAAGGCGCGCCGGGCGCGGGGCGAGATGTGGCAAACTACCCGAGAGCTGGCCCGCCGCACCGAACAGCTGCTCCTGCTCAACCGCTTCACCTTCCTTCTCACCCAGGAGAACCGGCGGCAGGGCGTCGCCCGGGCCGCCACAGAGTTCCTCGTGCAGGAGATGGGCGCCGGCCGCGCGGTCTTCTGGCGACCGGACAGTGAGGGCGAGCCGGAGGCGCCGTGGCTATCGTTTCCCGCCGGGGACGACGCCCGCGAGGCTCCTGCCACCCTGCCCGAAGCCCAGCGAATCATCATGGCCCGCACCGCTGGGCGTGGCGCAACGCCGCTCGTCCTGGCCGCTGACGCGCAGGACCAGCGTCCGCAGCCCCTCCATCGCGCCGCGGACGCGCCCGCCCAGGGATTCACCCTCTACGTCCCCCTGCACGGCTCTCCCCGCGAGGGCGTCCTGGAGGTGTACGCGGGGCGCGAGCCATGGGGGCTGGAGCGGTGGGAGCTGCTGGGACCCCTGACCGCCGAACTCGGCAACGCCCTCCGCCGCGCCCGCCACTACGAAGAGGTCCAGGAGCGGGCGGACGTAGACTTCGTCACCGGCCTGTTCAACCACCGCTTCATGCAGTCCTACCTCCACAAGCTGATCAGCGCGGATACGGCGCGCGGACGCAAATTCTCCGTGCTCCTGATGGACGTCAACGACTTCAAGAGCTTCAACGATACCTACGGACACTCCGTGGGCGACCGCGTCCTCCAGGTCGTCGCCGGGCAGCTCCGGCTGATGACGGACAGGGAGGGGCTAGTCGGGCGCTTCGGCGGCGATGAGTTCATCGTCGTCTTGCCGGCACACGGACGGCCGGAGGCCAGCGCCTTCGCGCAGGCGTTCCAGGACTGGCTGACCAACTACGCCTTCAAGGTCCCCGGCGGCAAGACCGTACCCATTGTCGTCTCCGCCGGCCTCGCCGTCTTCCCCGACGACGGCGAGCGGCGGCAGGAGCTGCTCGCCTCCGCCGATGCCCGTCTCTACCAGTGCAAGCGCTCCAGCGTCAACGGGAAGAAGCCCAGGCACGCCGGCTCGCAGCCTGCGTTGGGCGTCTTCGGCTTCCTGAACGGCCTCGTAACGTCGATCGACAGCAAGGACCACTACACACGGGCCCACTGCGAGAGCACGGCGGAGTATGCGGTCATGCTGGCGCAGGAGATCGGCCTGTCACCGTCAGCCCAGCGGACGCTGCGGCTGGCCGCGCTCCTCCACGATGTTGGCAAGATCTGCATCCCGGACCGCATCCTCCACAAGCCGGGCGCGCTGACCGCCGATGAGTTCGAAGTGATCAAGCACCACGTCTCCATCGCTGAGAACCTGATCGTGGATGTCCCTGACGCGGAAGAGGTGCGAACTATAGCCCGCCACCACCACGAACGATTCGACGGCAGCGGCTACCCGGACGGCATCCGGGGGGAAGAGATACCGTTCCTGGCCCGCATCCTGGCCCTGGCCGACGCCTTCTCCGCGATCACCCTGGACAGGCCGTACCGCAGGGGGCTGGCTCGCGACGAGGCCTACGCGGAGCTCCAACGGGTGGCGGGTACGCAGCTGGACCCGGAGCTAGTGAAATCGTTTGACCGCGTCGTGGCTGCGCTGGAAGACGAGCCGGTCGCGGCCGCCGTGCGTTTCTAGACGCCCCGGCCGCGCTCGTACCGCGCCGCCTTCGCGGCGTACATGTGCCCGTCGGCGTGGCGCATAAGCGTACTGGCATCGCTGGCGTCCTCGGGGAAGGAAGCCAGGCCGCAGGAGACAGCCAGGCGCAGCTCGCGGCCCGGCACGGCCGTCAGAGGTTCGTTCTCGACGGAGCTCTGAAGGCGGCGCGCCATCTCCACGGCGCCGGCGCGGTCCGTGCGGGGCAGGATCACGGCGAACTCGTCGCCGCCCAGGCGGGCCACGACGTCAGAGGCGCGGGAGAACCGCACCAGGCGCTGTGCCAGGGTGCGCAGGGCCTCATCACCCAGCCCGTGGCCGAAGTTATCGTTGAGCTTCTTGAGACCGTCCAGATCGAATACGAGGACGGAGACCGGCATCCAATGGCGTCGCGCCGCCGCGATCTCTCTCTCCATCTGGTCGAAGAAGTGGTGGCGGTTGTACACCTTCGTGAGATCGTCGATGGCTGCCAGCATCCTAAGATCGTCTCGCTGCCGCAGGCTCTCCAGCGAGATGCCGAGCGCCATCCCCAGGGACGTCAGGAGCTCGTGGTCGCGCAGGTCGGCGTTGGAGTCGTCCGCGATGAGCCCGAAAACGCCCATGACACGATGAAAGGACTGGACGGGCACGAAGACGATCTGCTGGTGCGGCGCCATGAGGGCCTCGGTCAGGAGGTCGTCGTTGAGGCGGAGGCCCACCGGCTCCCCGCTGGAGAGCGCCTGCTGGATGCAGCCCGCCCCCAAGCGCAGGTAGCGGTCGGCGTCGACGCGGCTGAGATCGCTGAGGGCGACGAGGCTGAAGAAGCCGGCCTCATCCTGTAGCGTGAGGAAGGAGGCCTTGAGATGGAGGAGCTTGCCCATGATGCCCGCCGTCGTCTGGCAGGCGGCGTCGAAGGACGGCAGGGCGCCGAGATGCAGAGCGACGGCGCCGGGATAGGCGCTGCGCTTCCTCAGCTTGAACATCTCCGCGAAGGCCCCCTCGATCGCGGTTGTGGCGATGGCCAGGCCGATGGTCAGCACGACGAGTAGCTGCAGAAGGGAGAAGCCCAACACCAGGTAGTAGAAGGGCTCGGTGGCGAAGATGCCGGCGTAGACGCCCACCTGAGTCAGCCGCTTGACGCGCCGGACGTCCTTCAGGAAGTCGGCGGCGGCCATGGTCACGTGGCCGGAAGGGGCCACGTCGGTTGGAAGGTCCATCCGGTGCCCCTGAACGTCTATGTCGGTGCTCATTGGTGAGTCGATAGGTTTCGTAAGGATGGCTGATACACCTAGCAAGACGTGGCAGATGCCGCTGCGTTACGCGTAACGCGTCATCCGTTCGTGCGCGACGGGCAAACGTGCGATAGGAACGACCGATAGTAAGAATAGACGAAGGGAGGATAATAGAACGGCGTTTCAGGTTGACAGATTCGCAACTGGCGGGTATTATATGTGACTGAACGGCGACCGAAGGCCGAATCCCCCGCCGCTGGCGGGGGAACGGGGGAACCGTCACCCGGGGTGAATCCCGACGAGAGTCGGGAGGGGCAGCTCTTTCAGCCCTAACCCGTCAGCTAACCTCGTAGGCCGCTGAAAGAGGTCATAGCGCCCCGCAGAGCCGGGCGGAGGCTATGTCCTCTGGCCCGGTTTTTGATTGGCCGCCGGAGAACGGAGGTAAGGCTCATGCAGCGATTAACACATCGCTGTCCCCGCTGTGACCAGCCTCTGGGGATCTCTTGGGACATGTGGGGTAAGTACTACTTATGCGGGGATTGCGGCTTCACGGCCGAGGACGACGACGAACTCGGTATGGGCGCCCAGCAGGCCCCGCCGCCCCTGCCAGACCTCACCCAGATTGAGGTCTACAGGCTCCGCGAGCCCGCTACCCGGAACTAACGTGCCCGGCCCCGCCAGGTTCCTCTACGGCCTCGCCCTGGGCCTCAGCCTCGGCGTAATCTGGACCAGGCTCATCGCCAGCGCCCAATCGCCGCCCCACAGGCGGTCCGGCCGTCCGGTCACGTCCGCACCGCCGGCCAGTGAACGCCGGCGACGGGCAACGACTCACCGCTAGACGCTCCGGAAGCTGCAGTCATCCGGTCCCGCGCGGCCGCGTTAGAGCACCTTCAGCATGAGGAGCCAGGAGTAGAAGATCAGCTTCACCAGGTCCGCCATGAAGGATATCGGGTTGCTGGGGTTCTTGAGCTCCACGTGGTTCAGGAAATCAAACTCGGCGAAGTAGACCTGGTGGCCGTTGCCGGCCGTCGCGTCGCGGAGGCGGCGCGACTCCACGTACGGTATGTACGGGTCGGAGCGGTCGTGCATGATGAACAGGTCGGTGTCCAGCGCCTGGACCGCGGCTGACGGCGACACCTCCCGAAGGGTAGCGACGTCCTGTGGCGAAACGTCGCCCCAGAAAGCGAGGATGCGCTCCGGGTCCCTGTCCTGGAAGGCGCCGTAGATGTCCCTGGCGCGAGGCGACAACCGGCCGACAAGGGAGCGCGCGCCCTCCTCCTCGTCCACGAAGATGCGGGTGAGGATGTCGCGGTCCTCCGCGTCGGGCAGGTAGCTGATCACGCTGTTGTAGAGGACGCGCACGCTGGTCAGCCAGGGGTCCCAGGGCTCCGCGCGGCCGTTGTACTGGATGGACTCCGTGGTGATGGCGCTTATCAGGTCCACCAGGTCGTAGTAGGTGCCGAGGGAGGCGAAGAAGTCCACCTTCTGGCTGATCCGCGGGTCGGAGGCGGAGACGAGCGCGATGCCGGCCCCGGCGGAAGCTCCGAAGATGCCCAGCCGGTCGGGGTCCACGTAAGGCTGTTCGCGCAGCCACTGGTAGGACGCGATTATCTCCTCGACGTTCGTGCCGAAGGCGGTGACGAGCCCCTGGACGTCCTCCGGGAGGACGTTCTCGTGGAAGGGGTAGTACAGCTGCGGAATCATCACGACCATGCCAGCGCGGGCGGCGGTCTTGCTGAGACGGATGACGCCGGGGTGGTCGCGGATCTTGGGGGCGGCGCCCACGGAGATCACCATGCCGCCGTGCACGTCGCCGTCCTGCGGCCGGTAGACATCGGCGACAAGGAGGCCGCGCCCCTTCGGGACGTCCAGCCACACCTCCTCGCGCACGGGGTTTTCGCCCACGATCCTGAGGGCGCTGACCGGCGAGCCGAACAGGTCGGGGGCGATCATCATCGTGGTTATGGCCACGCGGCTGTAGCGGATGTTCCAGAGCACGCCCCACATCGCGAGGAAGACGATGACGATGGCGAAGGCCAGCCAGTAGCGGCGAAAGAATAGAATAGTGCGCTCTCTCATGGTTTGGTACCATTCTACTGCCCGCCCGCTGGCGGCGATACGCGGCGGCGAGGAGACGGAATGCCTGACAAGCTACGCGGCCTTGGGAGAGGGCCGCACCGCCCACCGAAGTACGCGGCTTGGGCCAGCAGACCTGGGTCGCAGAGGAAGCCGAATGCGTGACAAGCTACGCGGCCTCTACGTGATCATCGATCCTGCGGTGGCCCGCGGGCGCGACGAGGTCGACGTCGCCCGCGAGGCGCTGGAGGGCGGCGCCCGGCTCATCCAGCTGCGCGACAAGACCCGCGAGAAGGGGCTGCAGCTCCCGGTGGCGGAGGCGCTGCAGGCGCTGTGCCGCGAGCGCGGGGCGCTGTTCATCGTGAACGACCACGTGGACCTCGCGCTGGCGATCGGCGCGGACGGCGTGCACGTCGGCCAGAAGGACCTGCCGGTAGGCGTCGTGCGGCGGCTGGCGCCCGCGATGGTGATCGGCTGCTCCACGAACAACGCGGAGGAGGCGCGGCGGGCGGAGGCGGACGGCGCGGACTACGTCTCCGTGGGGCGGCTGTTCCCGACGGGCTCCAAGGACGACACCCGACCGGCGACGGCGGAGACGCTGCGGGCGGTGAAGGCGGCGGTATCGCTGCCGGTGTGCGCCATCGGCGGCATCAACGAAGCGAACATCGGCGACGTGCTGGCGGCGGGGGCGGAGATGGCGGCGGTGATCGCGGCGGTGATCGCGGCGCCCGACGTGCGGGAGGCGGCACGGCGCCTGTCGGCGCGGTTCAGGAATTAGCCACAGATGGGCACAGATGAAGCGTGCACCGCAGGTCGGCTAATCTCAGGGAAGGAGGCGCAAGATGAAACCTTTGGATACCGAAGGCGTCAAGTTGCTCGATGAGTTCGAGCGACACTACCGCAAGACGAAACGTGCACTGTTGCATGGTGAGAGGTACGGGTTCAGCGGAAAACAGACACCCCGCAAGGACCTAATCGTCCTAGGCGAGAGGCTGCGAGCGATCGGCGCTGGCTTCCGTCCTGACCGCAGGAATAGATACTACATGGTGGTCGTTGACGGACTGCTGGAACCTTGCAATCCCTGGGGGGCGAAACCGTCCGCTGCAAGCAGCCGCAACACCAGCTCGAACCGCCAGACGACGCAAGCTCGCCCAGATAGGCAATTCTAGCCCTTTAGCGGCTAGCCGAACCGTCCCGCCCTGAACGGCGCTAGCGGCACCTCCGTCGGCTCGCCCGTGATCAGCTGCGCGATGAGCTT
>JAUYGU010000122.1 GCA_030690405.1 Dehalococcoidia bacterium
GCAAGTACGGCGGCGACGAGGAGCAGTGGGGCATCGTCGGCCTGCTGCACGACTTCGACTACGAGGCCCACCCCAACGCCGAGGAGCACCCCCTGAAGGGCGCCGCGGTCATGCGGGAGCGCGGCTGGCCGGAGGAGATAATCTACGCCATCATGTGCCACGCCGATTACCTGGGGCTGGAGCGCAAGACGCCCATGGACCGCGCCATCTACGCCGTCGATGAGCTGACCGGCTTCGCGATCGCCGTCGCTCTCGTCCGCCCCAGCAAGAGCATTCACGAGGTGGACGTCGGCTCGGTGCGGAAGAAGATGAAAGACAAGGGGTTCGCCCGCGCCGTGAACCGAGAGGACATCACGAAGGGCGCCGAGCAGCTCGGCGTCGACCTGGACGAGCACATCACCTTCGTCATCGAGTCGCTGAAGCCGGTGGCGGGGGAACTGGGGATAGCGGGAACTGCATGACTCCGCCCATGCTGAGAGCCACCCCACCCCCGTAGGGGCCGACCTTCAGATCGGCCCAGGGCGGAGCTCAAGCTCCGCCCCTACAGCCACTGCAGAAGCTAGAAGGAGCGAGACCCATGACAAACGAGACCAGAACCCTGAAGGTGGGCGACCCCGCCCCCGACTTCACCCTGCGGGCCACAGGGAACAGCACGTTCACCCTCAGCGAACACCGCGGCAAAAACGTTGTCCTGGTGTTCTTCCCCTCCGCCTTCTCCGGCGTCTGCTCGCAGCAGATGCCTCAAGTACAGGACAGCAAGACCCGGTTCAACGATCCCGACACGGTGATCGCGGGAATTAGCGTGGACAATTCCTGGTCGCAGGGCGCCTGGGCGCAGCAGATGGGCATCGATTTCCCCTTGCTGGCCGATTTCTATCCCCACGGCGCCGTCGCCGAGAAGTACGGCGTCCTCCACCAGGCCGGCGTCGCCGAGCGCGCCATCATCGGCATCGACCGCAAGGGCGTGGTCCGCTACATCGACGTCTCACCAGCGTTCACGGAGATCCCGGACACGGGGCCCTGCCTGGTCGCGCTCAAGGGATAGCCGGGGCCGCCGCCGCCAGCCACGGGAGGAATGATATGGCAAGACCGTCTGCCCTGCCGCCCGGACTATCCGGGCCGACGAAGCTCCTGATCGACGGGGAGTGGCTGGAGCCGGCGACCGGCAGACACTACGACGACATCAACCCGAGCACGGGCGAAGTGGTGGCCTCCGTCGCGGAGGGCGGCGCAGAAGACGTCGATCGCGCCGTTAAGGCCGCCCGCGCCGCCTTTCAGGATGGCGCCTGGTCACGCCTACACGCCTCCGAACGGGGCCGCCTCCTGTACAGGCTGGCGCGGCTCGTCGAGGAGCACGCCCAGGAGCTGGCGCAGATCGATGCCGTGGACGCCGGCAAGCCGGTCACCAACAGCCTGCGGGTGGACCTCCCGGCCGCCGTGGACTGCTTCGAGTACTACGCCGGCTGGGCGGACAAGATCCACGGGGAGACGGTCCCGGTCAAGGGCGACGCCTTCACCTACCTCCTCCGGCAGCCGGTCGGCGTCGTCGGTCAGATCATCCCCTGGAACTTCCCGCTGATGATGGCGGCCTGGAAGCTGGCGCCGGCTCTGGCCTGCGGCTGCACGGTGCTGCTCAAGCCCGCGGAGCAGTCTCCCCTTTCCGCGCTGCGGCTGGGTGAGCTCTGCCTTGAGGCCGGACTCCCGCCCGGCGTCGTCAACATCCTGACCGGGTTTGGCGAGACGGGAGCGGCGATCGTCGAGCACCCGGACGTAGACAAGATCGCCTTCACCGGCAGCCCGGAGGTGGGGCGCATAATCATGCGGGCGTCAGCGGGCACGCTGAAGCGAGTGTCGCTGGAGCTGGGGGGGAAATCCCCCAATATCATCCTCGCGGACGCGGATATGGAGGCGGCCGTCCGGGGAGCCAGCGGCGGTATCTTCTTCAACCAGGGGGAGGTGTGCAGCGCCGGCTCCCGCATCCTCGTGGAGCGGGGTGTGTACGACCGTTTCCTGGAGCAGCTCCACAAGCGGGCGGCGTCGATCAGCGTCGGCGATCCCCTTGACCCCGCTACGTACATGGGTCCCGTTGTCTCCGAGGAGCAATTCGAGCGTGTGATGGGGTACATCGGCATCGGCAAGGAGGAGGGGGCGAGGCTGGTGACCGGCGGCGGCCGCATCGGCGATGCGGGGTTCTTCGTCCAGCCGACGATCTTCGCGGAGGTTGAGAACCGGATGCGCATCGCCCAGGAGGAGATATTCGGCCCGGTGGCCTGCGTCATCCCGGTCCAGGACGCCGACGAAGCGGTGCGCGTAGCGAACGACACGGCCTACGGCCTGGCCGCCGCGGTCTGGACTCGCGACGTGGCGAAGGCGCACACGATCGCCCAGCGGCTGCGCGCCGGTACGGTCTGGGTGAACACCTACGGACCCACAGACAGCCGCTCGCCCTGGGGAGGGTTCAGGGACAGCGGCTTCGGCAGGGAGCTGGGCCGCCAGGCCCTGGACCTCTACACGGAGTACAAGTCTGTCTGGGTTGCGCTGAGCTGACCCGCCCGACGGGCCGCCCTACTCCCCCGCCGCCAGCAACTGGTCTAGCACCTGCTGGAACTGCTCGTACGGCTGCGCTCCTGATACCAGGGAATTGTTGATCAGGAAGCCGGGGGTGCCGGTGATCCCGGCCGTCCGCCCGTCCTGAATGTCCTGCAGCACCTCCTGCTGGTGCTTCCCCGAGTCCAGGCAGCCGTTGAACTCGTCCACATCGGCGCCCACCTGCTCGGCGTAGCCCTTGAGGTCCGGCACGTCCAGCGCGCCCTGGTTCTCAAACAGCAGGTCGTGGTAGTCCCAGAAATACCCCTGCTCCTGCGCGCACTGCGCCGCCTCCGCCGCCTTCTGGGCGAACGGATGGATCTCGCTCAGCGGGAAGTCCCGGTAGATGAACTTCACCCTGTCGCCGTAGGTCTCCTGGATTCTCGGCAGCGTCTCCGTCGCGAACCTCTCGCAGAACGGGCACTGGAAATCGCTGAACTCCACGATCACCACCGAGGCGTCCTCCGGCCCCCAGGTGGGGTCGTCCTCTGAAGCCGCGCTGACCGCCGCCTCCGGCGACGCCGCGGCGCCGCCGCCACCGCCATCGCCGCCACCGTCGCCCCTCAGGCTCACCTGAATCTCGTCCGCTTGCTTGTTCAGGGCGACCAGTTCGTCCTTGATCGGCGCCAGATCCACATCGTCATCGAGCAGGGAGTGGGCCCAGAACCCCGCCGTGAACAGCGCCACCGCCAGGACGACAACCACTCCGGAGATCGCCGCCGTCGGGCCGTACCGCCCCAGCCCTCCGCGCCGCTCTCCCGCTGGCCCCACCCCCTCGGCAGGGGCTCCGGCCTCCTCTGTCACGCCGGGCGGCGGCACCTCCGCCGCGCCCTGGACCGGCAGCTCCGCCTCGCCCTGCGGCGGCACTTCCGCCTCGCCCTGCGGCGGCACCTCCGCCTCGCCGTCTTCCATCATGCCCCTCCCGGCCCCCCGCAAAATGCAGAGGGCCTCGATGACTCGAGGCCCGCCCTTGTTTGCGAACTTAGTCGGTTAGGCTTAGCTGTACGACCCCATCTTCCGCGCGATCTCGTTCAGTCGCTCGATGCGCTTGCGGATTGGCGGGTGTGTGCTGAACGTGTCGGAGCCGAAGAAGCCCATCACCATATCGCCGCCCCCTTCCTCGTCCTGAGGACGAGCGCGCCGCAGCGGGTTGACGATGAACAGGTGGCTCACCGCCGGGTTCACGTTCATCGGCCGCGCCTGGGAGTAGGTGTCCAGCTTCTCTAGGGCGCTCGCCAGCGCCATCGGCGTGTGGGTGATGAGCGCCCCCGTCTCGTCGGCGCCGTACTCCCGCTGGCGGGAGACCGCCATGCGGATGATCGTCGCCGCAATGGGCGCCAGGATGATCATCGCCAGCATCGCGACGAGCTGGATGATACCGCCGCCGTTGCGCGAGCGGCCGAAGCCGAAGAGCAGCGACCAGCGCCCGATGAAGGCGATGAACATGATCGCGCTGGCGATCGTCGCCACGATGGCGCTCACCAGGATATCGTGGTTACGGACGTGGCCCAGCTCGTGGCCCAGCACGGCCGTAAGCTCACGGTCGTCCAGGATGCGCATGATACCGGTAGTGGCGGCGACGGCGGCGTGCTTCGCGTTGCGCCCGGTGGCGAAGGCGTTGGGCGCGTCGTTCTGGATGATGTACACCTTCGGCTTGGGCATCCCCGCCATCGCCGATACCTCATCGACGATCTGGTGCAGGTGCGGCTCCTGGTCCGGAGTCACCTCTTTGGCGCCGGTCATCTTGAGCGCCAGCTTGTCGCTGAACCAGTAGGAGAAGAAATTCATCCCCAGGGAGAACACAAAGGCTACGATCAGCCCCACCTGGCCACCCACGGCGTACCCGAGCACCAGGAACAGCCCCGAGAGCAGGACCAGCAAGAATACCGTCTTAAGTGCTTTCATTCACCTTTCACCTCGAAGCACAGAACTCATGTGCTCCAGCTAATAGGATACTCCTAACCCGTTGCCCCCTCAACCTCGCCCGCGAGCAACGAGGAGACGTAGCGCAGACCGGCCGTGATACGGGGCCCGTACCAGCAGAGATGCCTTCCCTCCAGTAGATAGATACGATTCTCCCGCACGGCGGAGATGCTTCCCAGGGCGGTTATCTCCGAAACGTGCCCGGGGCCGAACCGGTAAGGCTCATCCGGCAGCAGCACGACCTGCGGGTCCTTCTCCGCCACCTCCCGCAGCTCCACCCGCGGATAGCGCTCGTGGCGCCACTCGAAGATGTTGGCGCCACCGCAGACCGTGATGAAGTCGTGCATGTAGGTGCCCGGGCCGACAGTCATCCAGGGCTTGCGCCAGATGGGACAGAAGGTGCGCACCGGCGGCCGGCCTTCGTGAGCGGCGCGGACCTGCGCCAGCGCCTTCCTCGCCCCTTCGACGATCCGCCCGGCCTTCGCGCCGGCGCGCGTCATCGCCGCCAGCTCCTCCAGCAGGTCAAGCGCTCCGGCCACGGTCGTGGGCAGGGTCACGTAGACCTGGAGCCCCTCACGGACCAGTGCCTGGATGTCCTCCTTGCGGTTCTCCTCGGCGCTAGCGACGACGAGGTCGGGCTCAAGGGCTACTATCCGGGAGACGTCCAGCGTCTTGGTTCCGCCGACCTTCGTCTTCCCGGTGACGGCGTCGCGGGGCTCGACGCAGAAGTTGGTGACGCCCACGACGGCGTCACCAACGCCGAACGCGAACAGCGTTTCTGTCAGGCTGGGCACCAGCGAGACGACGCGCCGCGGCGGCGATGGCAGCCGGACCTCCCTCTCCAGCGCGTCAACGTAGCGCATGCCGGAGACCACTATAGCACGGGGCCTACTCTAACGGCGCTGGCTCTAAAATAAACGTTTTTCCGGAAAACTGCGTAGTATCACGTATTGACAATTGCCCCCCCCCCCCCTAATTAATATGGAGGCTCAAGATAGTATCGCAATGCATAGAAGGGGGCTACATGCGATTCTCACTACCTAAACCAACGGCACTGCGTCTCACTGTTCTCCTCCTTGCGCTCGCTGGTCTCGTCCTGGCGCTGATTGGCTCTACGGTCTATGCTGCCGTGGACAAGGCGATGCGCTCTCCGCTTTGGTCGGAGAACGGTAGCTATGTCCTGGTGACTACCGACAAGCAATGCCATGAAACAAACTGTGACGGATACGGTGTCCGAGCTGGAGGCCAAGACGCGGTCCTAAAAACCTCGAGCGGCGCTACGAGCGCCACCGCACGTGTCGTTACCCCGTTGTCCAGCGGCCATTACGGCATAATCACGAAGATTTGGACCGCAGATGGCTGGTACAAGAACCTGGGTGGTAGTTGGGTCTATTCAGGCCACGGGTATGGCAACGGTTATGACCTCTACGTTGGACAGGGCTCAAGCGGCAGGGCCGTCATCTACCGGTTTGCCCACCAGAAGACGGATGGTTTCTGGTTTTACCCGTCTGGACAGTATATCTTAAGTCGTTATAACACCGGCAACAAGCTACCCTGGGGCCAGGTTATGGGCTATATGGGCTCGACAGGGTTCTCTACCGCCGCGCATCTACACTGGGAGCTTATCATTGGATCCACCAGATACGAGCCAACTTACAGCAATCTCGACAACATTGGCGCTACCTACGGCCAGTACGCCACGCAAGTCGATACGCTAAGTTTTTCGTGTTCGGTCAGCAGCTCAACCAACTGCTCTCCCAGTGTCGCGCCTCTATCGGCCTCGACAGTAAGCGCAGATGGATTCACATTAGAGAGTGGGCTAACAAGCCTTGATGATATACCTGGCTACGGAGCCGATGACGTTCCTGTAATGCCATCTCCTCCAGGACTTAAGCCATCAAGGAATGGACAGAAATCTGAACGGTCTATCCAGACGGCTCCACCTCTTCCCGTTGATGAGGTAATTCGCGTTCTACCGAATGGCGAGACGATACTCGCTGGAGAGATAATCAATACGGGACCATAAGCGTCAAATCACAGCACCACATCGGTTAAGGGATGAAAAAGGTACTGCTCTCGCTGGTAACGGCATTCATGGTCGTGGGCGGAGGGTGCATCATCGCAACGAGCGAAGACCAGCCGTCCGAGTGGCTGGTGGTTTCCAGAGGAGGATCGCTCATAGCTACAGAGCTATCGGGAATAGAGCAAGAGATTGCATCGTCGGCTGAACAAGTCCGATTCGCGGGCACATTAGTATCCGATGAAGGCCATTGGGTATATTACCTTGACATGTCTCGGCAGCAGCCCACCTTGTGGAAGTACAACCTTGAGACCGGCGAAGAGGATACCGTCCTCTCTACAGAGCTGGAACCTTTCAGTGGCGGTGACCTGGCCATTTCCCCTGACGGCAGATATCTAGTCATTCCCGGCGGAGAGAACGTGCGTCTCTTCGACTTCGAAGAGGCGGCCAGCACCATCGTACTTACCGCTGACGACGTTTTAGAGTTTCTCGGATCGACGGCATCATTTGATAGCAGCAGCGTCACCTTTCACTCAGCGACATGGCTACCTGATAGCAAAGGGTTCCAGATAGACGGAGGCCGTGAAGGGGGCGGGTTTAAAGCCGTGGCGGCATTGGTCGGAGACCGGTGGCAGTTAGGAGCTTTACCCGCCGGGTGGGACTGGCTACCAGAAGGTAATTTGTCCTGTTGGGCCCAGGGAGGCCCAAACCCGCCGGTCATGTATCAAGTATCAATTCACAAGGATCCGCAACCATCGCCTCCGTTAATATCAGTCGCCGTCCCCGGAACAGACTGCGTCTGGCTTGATAGCAAAAACGTCGCTTTCACGGTGCCAATGGCCGACCCTAGTTTATCGCCGATAACATTGCCGAGCGTGACTGCGGAGCTACTGTCAAAGGATAAAGGTCTACAGCGAATAGAAGCGAGTATCCCTTCTGTTGCATTGTTGGAGTCGAACACTGGGGAAGTGACAATCCTTGCCCCCTTGCTAAGCAAGCAGGAAGCAAGTGAAGCGCTCGCCACCAGCCAAAGGGGTATCTGGCTAGGGCTGCAACTTGTGGGCTTGCCTGATAACCAAGGAGTTGTCACCTTTGGTAGTGATCTCCAGCCGCTCTTCATAACCCTGGACGGAGACGTGAAGCCCATCCTACACCGTGGAGACCAGATATTGGCTGTCGTTCCCGTACGATAGGCTGCGCGGCTGCTGCTGGTCGCTAGCCCAGGGTGACCTCGGCGCTCTCCAGGTTGCCATCACGGTAGAACTCCACCTGGACCTTCTCCCCGGCCCGGTTCGCCGTGAGCGCCTTGAACAGGTCGCCGGAGTTCCTGATCTCGTCGCCCGCCAGCTTGACGATGATGTCGGCCCGCCTCAGGCCGGCATCATCGGCGGGGCCGCCCGCCTCCACGATATTCAGACCGATGCCATGGTCCACCGGCAGGCCGAAGCTCTCCGCCAGCGAGGGCGTGATCTCCACAATCGACACGCCGAGGACGCCCCTGTCGACACGGCCGCTGCGGATCAGCTCCTGGACGATCGGCTCCGCGCTGTCGATGGAGATCGCCAGGCCGATCCCCTCCGCCTGGCCGCGGATGACGGCGGTGGTGATGCCCACGACCTGCCCGCGCATGTTGACCAGCGGCCCGCCGGAGTTGCCGGGGTTGATTGAGGCGTCGGTCTGTATCGCGTCGGGGATCGTGACGTCGTTCTCCTGGATCAGGCGCCCCTTGGCGCTCACCACCCCCTGCGTGACGGTCGGCCCGCCGGCGAGGTCCAGGGCGTTCCCTATCGCCACCACGCTCTCGCCCACCTGGAGATCGGCCGAGCTGCCGAGCTTCACCGGCGTCAGGCTATCCGCATCGATCTTGAGCACCGCCAGGTCCGTGGGCGCGTCCCGGCCGACGATTCGGGCCTGGAACTGGCGGCCGTCGCTGAGGGTGACGGTTATCTTCTGGGCCTCCTGGCCGCTATCGATGGTGACGACGTGGTTGTTGGTCACGATGTGGCCTTCCTGGTCCAGGACGAAGCCGGTCCCTACACCCTTCGTCGGCGTCACCTGGCCGAAGACGTCCAGCGTCGCCGCCTCGCTGAGGACGTGGACGACCGAGGGGCCGAGCTCCTTGACGACATCGACGGCGCTCCGGTTGGCGGCGACGGGCTGGGCGGTAGCAGCGGCAGTGGCCGTAGGCGTCGGCGTTGAGGGGCCTGCCGTCGTGGGCGCGCCGCCTGAGCCATTGCAGGCAACCAGTAGCAACGGAACTGACAGGACAATCGTTGACAGGCCGCTAAGGACGAATCGCGGCACCTGAACCTCCTTCTCCCCCTTCCCCTAATCTATCAAACGTCTGGTGTATCAGTCTGGTTGCGCCGTGTAGAATGGTGCGGAACCGTCGGCTCCTGAACGAATTGAAATCTGGTCTCGCCCGCGTGGACGTATCGTCTAGTGAACCGGAATACCGCCAGCTCGGTGATGATGAGCTCATGCGCAGGCTCTTCTACCGGGACAGGCGGGCATTTGAGGCGATATTTGGTAGGTACGGTGACCTTGTGTATTCGACAGCGCTGAGGGTGCTGCGCGACCCGCACCTGGCGGAGGACATTTCGCAGGAGATATTCGTGAGGCTCTGGCGCAAACCCGATAGCTACGTAGCGGAGCGCGGCCGCTTCCTCACCTGGCTGATCTCCGTCACCCGCAACCGCGCTGTGGACGAAGTACGCTCACGCGGCCGCCGCCAGCGCCACGAGACGGCGTCCCCGGAGGAGCAAGAGCGAGAGCTGCCCGCCGGCAACGCCAACGACCCGGCGCTGAACGCCCAGCTCGCCGAGGAGGCCAGGGCCGTCCGCGTCGCCCTTGCCGGGCTTCCGGGAGAGCAGCGACAGGTCATCGAACTCGCCTACTTCGGCGGGTTCACGCAGCAGGAGATCTCCCAGAGGTTGGGCCAGCCCCTGGGGACGGTGAAGACGAGGATACGGCTGGGGATGCAGAAGCTGCGGGCGGCGCTCGCTCCGGAGATGAAACGCCAGTGAACGCGATGGACTGCGAGCAGGTCCGGGAGCTGCTGGACGCCTACGCCCTCGGCGCCGCGGACGCGGCTGAGGCCGCGGCGATAGAGGAGCACGTGGCGGACTGCGTCCGTTGCTGGTCCTCGCTCGACGAGGCGCAGAGGGTGGCAGCCTCCCTCGCGCTTTCAACCGCCCTCCAGAAGGCGCCGCCCTCCCTGCGAAGCCGCGTCCTCGCCGGGACGGAGCGGCGCCGCTGGCCCGCGCTCCCGCCCTTCCCGCAGCGGCTGCGCTGGCTTTGGCCGGCGGCCACGGGCGTGCTGGCGGCCGGGGCCGTCGCGGCGCTCGCCTTCGCCCTCGTCCTCCAGGCTGAGGTGAACGACCTGCGAGGCGACAGGGACCGGCTCGCCTCCGATGTGCAGAACGCCGGCGGGGTCCTCGAGGAGCAGCGCCAGCTGATGGCCGTCCTCGCCGCCCCGGACGCCCAACAGATCAACCTCCAGCCCGCCGACCCCAGCTCGGAGGCGCTGGCCGTCTACTACTGGAGCAGATCCACCAGGACCGGCGCCCTCCTCTCCAACAACCTCCCTCCTCTCCGTGAGGGCCAGCTGTACCACGCCTGGCTCCTCACCGGCGATGAGGTTTACGACGCCGGCAGCTTCGAAGCCTGGAACGGCGTCGGCCAGCTCAGCATGGACATCAAGGACGTCTCCGGACGGCCCGTCGGCATCGGCGTGAGCATAGAGGACGCCGCAGGCGCCGAGCAGCCCCCCGAGATGTTCCTCTTCGCCGAGTTCCCGCGCTAGCCGCGACTTCCCCGACCAGACCCCTTGACAATGAGCGCCCGCATACATGATACTTAGTCTCACTGATACTACGTCTCACTGCCATGTCAGAGCTAGAATCCGTCATCCGCAGGCTCGAAGAGCTTGATCACCGGGTCACCCCCTCGCGGGTGGCGGTGATCGCCGCCGTTCTCTCCTACAGCGGGCACTTCACCGTGGACGACGTCGTCCGTCGGGCCCGCGGTGTCGGCCGCGCGACGGTGTTCCGCACCATGCGGCTCCTCCTGGAGGTTGACGTCGTCTGCCGCGTCCTCCTGGAGGACGGCAGCCTTCACTACCGGGTCAGCCGTCGCGGCCACCACCACCACCTGGTATGCGTCTCCTGCGGCAACGTGCAGGACCTGGACGACTGCGCCGTGGGCGACCTGGTGCGGGAGCTGGCGGCCGCCACCGAGTACGAGATCGAAGGCCACTGGCTGGAGTTTTACGGCCGCTGCGTCACCTGTCGCAGCCCCGTGGCTGTGGCCGCCAGAAAGTGAAGGAGCCGTGTCCCGCCTCGCCATCCTGCCCGCCGCGCTGCTGATCGCGCTGTCGCTCGCGGCCTGCGGCGGCAAGTCCAGCAGCAAAGCCGGCGGGATCAGCGTCGTGACCAGCCTCCCGGTCTTCGGCGATATGGTCGAACAAGTCGGCGGGGACCGCGTGGATGTCTCCTCGCTGTTCCCGGCCGGCGCCGACCCGCACACGTTCGAGCCGGGACCGGCGAGCGTGCGTGGGATCGTGGAGGCGGACATCGTTTTCGTCAACGGGCTGGACCTGGAGCCGGGCGCCATGAAAGTCATCCAGCCCAACCTCGCCTCGAGCACGCCTCTCGTGAAGCTGGCGGAGGTGGCGGCCGACGAGGGCCGCATCGAGCTGCGCAAGTTCGGCGAGGATGGCCACATCGCCGGAGAGCCCGGTGAGGAGGGCACAGACCCGCACGCGTGGCTCAGCGTCCCCAACGCCCGCGAATACGCTCGTGTCATCCGCGACGCCCTGGTACAGGTAGACCCGAAGGGCGCCGCGACGTACGACAGCAACTACGACGCCTACCTCGCACGCCTGGACGATCTGGATGGCTACGTAAAGGAGACGGTCTCAGCCGTCCCGAAGGAGCAGCGCAAGATCGTCGCCACCCACGATGCCTTCGGCTACATGTCTGAGTACATGGGGCTGCACCTGGCCGCGGTGGTGGCGGAGAGCCCGGGGCAGGAGCCCAGCGCCGGCGACGTCGCGGACCTCCTGAAGACGATTGAGAAGCTCCGTGTGGCGGCGGTCTTCGAGGAGCCGCAGCTGGGCTCCGAGGCGACCGTGCTGGAGCGGGCGGCCGAGGACACCGGCATCGAGGTCTGCACGCTGTACAGCGACTCCCTGGACGACCGCGTCTCCACCTACATCGAGATGATACGCTTCAACACCGACGAGCTCGCGAGGTGTCTGCCGTGACTCAGAGCGATCCGAAACGGTCAGCGCCGGCCGTGGAGGTGCGCAACCTGAGCGCCGGCTACAACGGCCACATCGCTCTGGACGACGTGACCTTCACTGTGGAGCAGGGCTGCCTCGCTGGGCTCGTCGGGCCGAACGGCTCCGGCAAGTCCACCCTGCTGCGGGTGATCCTCGGCCTGCACAAGCCGTGGCGAGGTGAGGTGCGGATCGTCGGCCGGGAGGGCAGCGGCGGCCGCCCAGACGGGCGACCGTCTGCTCGCGGGCGCATCGGCTACATGCCGCAGTCGGAGCTGGTGGACTGGAGCTTCCCGGTGACCGCTCTGGACGTGGTGCTGATGGGCCGCTACGGCCGGCTGGGGCTGGTGCGCCGGCCCGCCCGGAGCGACCGGGAGAGGGCGATGGCGGCGCTGGAGCGGGTGCGGCTGGCCCACCTGGCGGAGCGGCTGATCGGGGAGCTGTCCGGCGGTGAGCAGCGCCGGATGCTGATCGCGCGGGCGCTGGCCCAGGACGCGGACCTGATCCTGCTGGACGAGCCGCTGGCCGGTCTGGACGCCACCGCCCAGCACGATCTGCTGGCCCTGCTGGAGGACCTGCGTAAGGAGGACAAGACGCTGTTCGTGGCGACGCACGACCTCTCGTGCGTGGCGGCCAACTTCGATCACGCGGTGCTGCTGAACCGCAGGGTCGTCGCCTTCGGCCAGCCGGCGGACGTGTTCACTGAGGAGCTGCTCTCCACTGCCTTCCAGCGCCACCTGCTGGTGCTGCCGGGGGGCGAAAGGACGATCGTCGGACCGTGAGCGAGGTCATTGACTTCCTGCGCGACCCCTGGACATTCGAGTTCATGCAGCGGGCGCTCATCGCCGCCGTCGTCGTCGGCGTCGTGGCGGCAGTCGTCGGCTGCTTCGTCATCCTGAAGGGGATGGCGTTCATCGGCGACGCTTTGCCGCACGCCAGCTTTGGGGGGGTGGCCGTCGCCTTCGCCCTGGGCTTCAACCTCCACCTCGGCGGCGCCGCCGCCGCCCTCCTCACCGCCCTCACCATCGGCTTCATCGCCCGCCGCGGCCTCGTCCGCTACGATACGGCGATCGGCATCGTCTTCGTCGGCGCCTTTGCCCTCGGCATCCTCATCGTCAGTCGCCAGAGCGGCTACGTCGTCGACCTGTTCAGCTTCGTATTCGGCAACGTGCTCGGGGTGAGCTGGACGGACGTCTGGCTGAGCGTGGGCTTGGGCGGCTTCATCCTCATCGCGGTCGTCCTGTTCTACAAGGAGCTGCTGTTCACAGCCTACGACCCCTCGATGGCCGCCGCCAGCGGCGTCCCCGTGGCCGCGATGCAGTACGGGCTGCTCGTCCTCATCGCGCTTACGGTGGTCCTCGCCCTCCAGGTGCTGGGTATTGTGCTCGTCCTGGCGATGCTCGTCGCCCCAGCGGCGACCGCGCAGCTCTTGACCCGCCGCCTGCCGCCGATGATGGCGCTGGGGGCGCTGGTGGGCGCGGTCTCCGCCGTGTGCGGCCTCTACATCGCCTGGTACGCCGACGTCGCCGCCTCCGCCGCCATCGTCCTCACCGCGACGGGCTTCTTCACCCTGGCGTTCCTGTTCGCCCCCGGCCGTGGCCTCCTCTGGCAGCGCCGCTTCGCACCCGCCTGAGCCGCTCACCGCACGGTTCGGCTAGCGGGGGTATAGATTACAATCCTCTCGCGTCTTAAGCTATATAGTCGTAGGCTATAGAATGGACGGAGGAACGAGTCCAATGGCCGACGCTACGAAGACCGAAAAGAAGATCGACCGCAAGGCGCGGCTAAAGATACCGCCGCAGCCCGTCCCCAAGCAGGACCCGAAGGCGCGGGTCAAGAACTGGCAGGAGGTCTACCTGGGCTACGACCTCCCCGCCGCGCGAATAGAGGCGACCCGCTGCATCCAGTGCCCGGCCGCCCCCTGCCAGAAGGCCTGCCCGCTCCACAACGATATCCCCGGTGCCCTGCTCAAGCTGGAGGAGGGCGACGTCATGGGCGCCGCCGAGGTGTTCCGCGCCACCAACCCAGCCCCCGACATGTGCGGCCGCCTCTGCCCCCAGGAATCCCTGTGCGAGGGCGACTGCGTCGTCGGCAAGGTGGCCATACCCGTAGCCATCGGCAAGCTGGAAGCGTTCATCGCTGACCAGCAGCAGGCGGCGGGACGGCCCATCCCCGAGCTCCCCACGCCGACGGGCAAGCGGGTGGCCGTTGTCGGCTCCGGGCCCGCCGGCCTGGCCGTCGCCGAGCAGCTCGCCCGGCACGGGCACGGCGTCAAGGTCTTCGAGGCCTGGCCGCGGCCCGGCGGCGTCCTCCGCTACGGCATCCCCGACTTCAAGATGGACAAGCGCCACGTGGACGACCAGGTGGAGCACCTGCACCGGCTCGGCGTCCAGTTCGCCTTCAACGTGCGCGTCGGCTACGACGTGACGATCGACGCCCTGCTCGCCGAGGGGTTCGACGCCGTGTTCCTGGGCCAGGGCGCCGGCCAGGGGAACCGGCTGAACGTCCCCGGCGAGGAGCTGGCCGGCATCCACATGGCGACCGAGTTCCTGGTCCGCCTCAACCTCCCGCCGGAGGAGCTGCCGGACCACCTGCGGGAGCCGCTGGACACCGGCAAGCGGGTCGTGGTGATCGGCGGCGGCGACACGGCGATGGACTGCGTCCGCTCCGCCGTCCGCTCCGGCGCCGCCGAGGTGGTGTGCGCCTACCGCCGCACGGAGGCCGAGATGGGCGGCCGCGAGGAGGAGCGCCGCCATGCAAACGAGGAGGGCGTTCGCTTCCTCTACCGAACGGCCCCGGTCCGGTTCGTCGGCGGCGACGACGGGCGCGTGAAGGCCGTGCGCCTCCAGCGCATCGAGCTGGGCGAGCCGGACGAGTCGGGGCGGCCGAAGCCGGTGCCGCTGATCGGCTCCGAGTTCGAGGAGCCGGCGGACACCGCAGTCATCGCCATCGGCTACAAGGTGGAGAAGCTGCTGTTCCAGGCGACGCCGGGGCTGGAGGCGTCGGAGTGGGGCACCGTGGCCGCCGACGAGGGCGGCCGGACCAGCCGCGAGGGCGTCTTCGCCGCCGGCGACAGCGTCCGCGGCGCCGACCTACTGGTCACCGCCCTGGCCGACGCCAGGCGCGCGGCGGAGGCGATAGACCGCTACCTGCGCGGCGAGAAGGCCGCGGCCTGAGCGGCAGCCCTCAGTGCTATACTGGCAGACGCCATGGGAACGTTCCGCGTACGAATCGAGGTTGGAGACCCGGAAGGAAAGCGCTTCCAGGCGGTGGAAGCGCTGGTAGACACCGGCGCGACCAACACGGCCTTGCCCTCTTCACTTCTGGCAGAACTCGGCGTGTCGCCGCACACCACTACGGTGTTTGAGCTGGCTGACGGCAGGGAGCTGGAGCTGGGCGTGGGGCGGACATGGGTAAGAGTGGACGGACAGCAGGAGTTTACCCAGGTCGTATTCGCCGGGGAGGCAACCGAGCCGATCCTCGGCGCCATCACACTCGAGGAGATGGGCCTCGCCGTTGACCCCGTCTCGCGCCGCCTCCT